>NZ_JBYITD010000022.1:0-185841 GCF_057708945.1 Nonomuraea sp. bgisy101 | reverse complement strand
ACGAAGCCACCTCGGCTGTCGCGTCTCGATGGATCATGGGCTATGGGAGCGCATCTGGTCTGGGACGGCTCATTAAATGAAATGGCCTGCTGACATGGCGCACCAGTGATCATGGCCAAGTCGGTGCGCCGCCGGATGATGGTCTGATCAGGCGGGTGCGCTCAAACGTCTCGGATGCAGGCATGCAGATGCATGTCGTGTCTGCCGTCGTCATGCACGGCAGCGCTCCGTTTGATGCCCTCCTGGAGATGGCCGGACTACGGACGAAACGCCGCTAAAGATCCCGTCGCCCCTTCTTCAGCCCGGTAGCGGAAAGAAGTCACTGAGCCCGTCCCGAATGCTTTCCCCAGATCCGTGTGAGGGCCGCCGCCTTCCGAAGATGCGACGATAAGCTTTCTGATCAGCAGGGCGTCCGCGTCAGCCATCGCTCAGGGGCCGCGCTGACAGGCGAAACGCGGAAGGATCGGCTGCGTCGCGGCGAGAGATTTCTCCGGGGCCGTGTCGATCCGCGGGCCACTCGTTCGACGTGAGGGTGCGAGGGCCGAGAGGCGGCCCCGCCGGACGAGGAGAACGCGATGCCGAAGTACATGCTGATCATGCGGGGCACCGACGAGTCGAACGCGGCCATGATGGCCGACATCGACGAGATGATGGCCACGACCCGCCAGTTCATCGAGGAGATGGTCAAGGCCGGTGTTCTCCTCGCGGCGGAAGGGCTGGACGATCCGGGCCAGGGCGTCGTGGTCGACTTCAGCGGCGAGGCCCCGGTGGTCACGGACGGGCCGTACGGCGAGACCAAGGAGCTGTTCGGGGGCTTCTTCCTGCTCGACGTCGCCTCGAAACAGGAGGCGGTCGAGTGGGCCAAGCGGGTCCCGGCGGCCCCCGGGTCCAAGATCGAGGTCCGGCGGGTGCCCGGGAGCGACGAGGTCCCCCAGGTCGACGAGTGATCGTCAAGGACTGGGCCGGACGCGAGAGCAACGGCCGAATCTGATGGGTACGGCCGACGTCGAGGCCGTCTGGCGGATCGAGTCGGCGCGGATCGTCGCCGCGCTGACCCGGTTCACCGGCGATTTCGGGCTGGCCGAGGACGCGGCCCAGGAGGCGGTGGCCGAGGCGCTGGTGTCGTGGCCGCTAGCCGCTCCGGCCAATCCGGCCGGCTGGCTGATGGCCACGGCCCGGCGGCGGGCGATCGACGCGATCCGCCGCCGGGCCGCTCTCCAGGACCGATACGCCCTGCTGGCGGCCGCCCCGGCGGTCGACTCGGCGGTTGACGAAGAAATCGACCTCGACAGGATCGACGACGACGTGCTGGCGCTGATGTTCGTCAGCTGCCACCCGGTGCTCTCCCCCGAGGCCCGGGTGGCGCTGACCCTGCGCGTGGTCGGCGGCCTGTCCAGCGAGGAGATCGCCCGCGCGTTCCTCGTACCCGTGCCGACCGTGCAAGCCCGGATCACCCGGGGCAAGAAGACGATCGCGGCGGCCGGGGTGCCGTTCGAGCTGCCGCCGGCAGGCGAGCGCCGGGAACGGCTTGGCGACGTGCTCAGCGTCATCTACGTGATCTTCACCGAGGGATCGACGGCCACGTCGGGCAACCGGCTGCTGCGCCCCGACGTCGCGTACGAGGCGATCCGGCTGGCCCGCACATTGGCCGCGCTGCAGCCGGACGAGCCGGAAGTGCACGGCCTGCTCGCGTTGTGCGAGCTGACGGCCGCGCGCTTCCCGGCCCGGACCGGCCCGGACGGTTCCCCGATCCTGCTCGAGGACCAGGACCGGCGGCGGTGGGACTTCTCGGCGATCCACCGTGGGCTGGCCGCGCTGGCGAAGGCATCAACCCACGGCCTCAGCCCCTACGGTCTACAGGCCGCGATCGCCGCCATCCACGCGTCGGCACCCTCGGTCGAGGCAACCGACTGGGACCGGATCGTGGTGCTCTACGAGGCACTAGGCCGGGTCGCACCCTCGCCGGTGGTCGTGCTCAACCGGGCCGTCGCCGTGGCCATGGCCTCGGGTCCGGCGCAAGGCCTTGCCATCGTGGACGAGCTGATCGCCTCGGACCAGCTCCCCGGTTCGTATTTGGTCCCGACCGTACGCGGTGAGCTACTGGCCCGGCTCGGACGGCGCCCGGAGGCACGCGCCGAGCTGGAGCTGGCGGCCCGGCTGTGCGCCAACCAGCGCGAACGCTCGGTGCTGCTGCGCAAGGCGGCCACGCTGGGCTGACTTCTCCAGCTCGGCCAGCCGGGATTCGAGGACCTGAGGGCATGGGGCATGGAGGCAACGCCGTCTCTCTGGCGGCGGTCGGGGGCGTGGTGCCGTCCGGCCCGCAGAGTGCGGCTCGGATGGGTGGCGAGCGCATCGACCGGGCCTCGAGCGCAGGGGTCCGGACGGAAGCACCCCCCGAAGTCCCGGTTGCGGCGTCAGGCGGTGAGGAGGGCGGCGCTGCCGCATGAGCCGCCGAAGCCCGTCACCAGCGCGACCTCGGCCCCTGCCCGTACCTCCCGCACGGCTTGGGCCACGTTGTTGAGCCCGTGCACGTAGCCCTCCGACAGGAGCCCGCCGTGCGGGTTGACCCGCGCGTGTCCCCTCGCCAGCAGGTGGTCGCCCAGTTCGGCCCGTGGCACCAGTCCGAAGTCCTCCAGCTGGCGCGGCACCAGCCACGAGTAGGCGTCGTAGAGCAGCGCCACCCGCACGTCGGTCGGCTGCATACGGGATACGGTCCACAGCATGGGGGCTACATGCGACGAGAAGATGGCCGTGACGTCCGGCGACCGGTCCATCGTCGAGCAGCCTGGCCCGCCGCCGCGTACCACCGCCTTGATCCTCGGCCCGGGCAGCGACGCGCTGACCACCAGCGCGCAAGCGCCGTCGGTCTCCTGACAACAGTCGACTGTACGCAGGGGACTGCATACAAAAGGCTTCTCCAGGTATTCGTCCAGGGGAAGCGGGTCGCGGCGCAGCGCCCTCTCGTTGGAGGCCGCGTTTTCGCGGGACTGGGCGACCACCGCGTGCAGGTGCTCCGGCGTGAGGCCCGTGTCGTACAGGTACCGGGTGGCGGCCATGGCGAACATCGGGATCGGGCCCGCCATGCCGTACGGGATCGTGAAGCGCTCCTGCGGGCCCGTCGAGACGGTGTTCATGCGCTTGCCCGAGCGGCCGTTGAGGGCACGGTAGACCAGCACGTTGCGCGCCAGGCCCGCCTCGATGAGCATCGCCGCGTCACCGAGGATGGACGCCGCCTGGGTGCCGCCGCCGGAGATGTCGTTGTGCCAGCCCAGCCGGTCGATCCGTAGCGCTCTTGCCACGTGGACGACCGGGGCGGAGTCGTTGAGGTGGTAGCTGAGGACCGCGTCGATCTCGCGGGGGTCGAGGCCCGCGTCGGCGCAGGCGAGGCGGGACGCCTCGACCGCCAGCTCCAACTCCGTCTTGCCGGAGGATCGGGTGAGGGGGGTCATCCCGATCCCGGCGATGGTGCCGCGCATGCTCCTCCCGATCGTCCCTCTGGGCGGCCGTGCCTTTCGGCCATTTTCCGAGGCGCCCGGCCGTTCTACCTGGTGGCCTTGCGAGCCGCCCGATCGTTCTCCCGGTGGCCCTACGAGCCGCCCGTTCTCCTGATGGGCTGGGGGTGGTTTGAGCATGGGTTGCCGCCCGCCGGCGGGGCGCGATCCGGGCGGCGGGCGGCGGTCCAGAGGCGTAGGAGCTGATGGCGTCGCAGGCGAAAGATCGCCCGCCCGTCACGGTAGTGCGACGCACGAAGTTAGGCAAGCGCTTGTTAGGTTTGCTCTCGCCGGAAAGATCGCGATCGCTTACCATGCGGGCATGACCGAGCAGGCACCGCCCGGAGTCGACCCCACGATCCCCAGCGTCGCGCGGATGTACGACTACTACCTCGGCGGGAAGGCCAACTTCCCGGCCGACCGCGCCGCGGCCGACAGGATCATCCAGCTCGCCCCCGACGCCCGCGAGCAAGCTCGCCGCAACAGGGAGTTCCTCGGCAGGGTGGTGCGCCATCTGCGCGGCCAAGGGGTCACGCAGTTCCTCGACGTCGGCGCGGGGCTGCCGACGCAGGAGAACGTGCATCAGGTGGCGGGGGCCGGCGCCCGGGTGGTCTACGTCGACAACGACCCGACCGTGCTCGCGCACGCCAGGGCCCTGCTGGACCGCGATGACGCCCTACCGGGCCGCGAGGGCGCCCCGCGAGAGGGTGCCGCGCCAGGCCGCGAGGAAGCCGCTTCGGATGTCGTCGTCATGGAGGGGGATCTGCGCGACCCGGCCGCCATCCTCGACGCCGCCCCGCTGGACTTCACGCGACCCGTCGCGATCCTGCTCGTCGCCGTTCTGCACTTCGTGCCCGATGACGACGAGACCCTCGCCATCGTCTCCGAGTTCCGTTCCCGGCTGAAGCCGGGCGGTCACCTCGTCATCTCTCACATCTACGCCGGCGATCACACCGAGGAGACCGTCAGGGAGGGCGCCGCCGTGTACTCCACGACCGCCACCGGCTCGCTCACCGGCCGCGACCCCGAGCGCATCGCCCGCTATTTCGAGGGCATGGAACTGCTGGAACCGGGCATCGTTCCCGTGGAAGCCTGGCGCCCGGCCGTGCCCGTCGAGGTGGACCTCGTCAAGCCAGGCATCCTGGGAGCGGTCGGCATAGTTGGGTAGTAGTACTATCTAACTATGCGCATGTCCCAACTGAGCGCCGAGTCAGGCGTCGCCATCGCCACCATCAAGTACTACCTGCGGGAAGGCCTCCTCCACCAGGGTGAGCAGGTGGCGGCCACACGCGCGGAGTACGACGAGTCGCACCTGCGCAGGCTCCGGCTGATCAGGGCACTGCTGGAGGTGGGCCGCCTGCCGATCACCTCCATCAAGAAGGTGATCGAGGCGGTCGACGACGAGACCCTGCCCGTGCACTACATGCTCGGCACCGCCCACTACGCGATCAGCCCCGTCGTCGAGGCAGGCGAGGGCGAGGAGTGGGCGGCGGCCCGCGAACAGGCCGACCGCATGATCGACGACCTCGGCTGGCAGGTCTCCAGGAACGCCCCTGGCCGCGACGAGCTCGCCCAGACCCTCGTCAAGCTGCGCCAACTCGGCCTGGAGACCGACCTGACCCCTTACGCCCAGGCGGCCCACCAGCTCGTCACCGAGGTCGAGCTCGACACCATCCCGCTCGACGGCCCGCGCGACGCGGCTGTGGAGGCACTGGTCCTCGGCACCGTGCTGTACGGCAGGGCGTTCGACGCGCTGCGCCGCCTGGCCCAGGAGTCGGAGTCGGCCCGCAGACTGAAGGTCAGTCCCCCAGCACCAGGGGACGCTTGAGCAGCCAGAGCGCCGCACGCTTGAGCAGCGTGCAGTGCACCTCGTTGTCGTAGGAGCGCGCGTCGTGCCCGAGGGCGTCGTAGACGACGCGGCCCCGCCGTACCGGACGGGCCCAGAACAGTGGCTGCCCCAGCGCGGAGGCCAGCGGACGCACGTCGGGCAGCACCTCCAGGTCGCTGTAGACCTCGTCCACCAGGTCGAAGTCGCGCAGTCCTTCGACGATCGGATGGCCGCCGAGGACGCGGACGCTCGTCCAGCCCAGCTGCGGGTGGTGCGAGGTACCCCACACCCAGCGGGCGCCCAGCACGCGGGGCCATCCCTGCCAGTCGTCGAAGCAGATCGAGGCGGCGTGCATGCACAGCAGGCCGCCGCCTTGTTCCAGGTGGTCGAGCAGCGTGGTGCGGGCCTGCGCGGGCAGCGTGAAGCCCTTCTGCTGCCAGCGCAACGCGTTGACGGTGATGAGCTGGTACTCCGACGGCTCGCTGAGCGCTCCCGCGATGTCGTCGGTGATCTCGGACTCCACCCCGACGTCGGCCAGCACTCGCGCGAGGGCCGCCGACGTGGTGTCGAAGTCGTGGAACAGGCCTCCTGAAAGAATCAGATTTCTAGCCACGTCACAACTTCATCACGAGTGACCCAGGTAAATCCATGCCGTCCGCTGACCCGGCGAAAAGGTGATCTTGGGAACGATCTCCCGCATGAGATTCGTCATGATGGCGGCCCTGGCGTCCGCCGCTCTCATCTCCACGTCCGCGACCGTCTCGGCCGCGCCCGCGTCGTCGGCGACGGCGCTCCTCCTGGTCCAGGTCAACGTCCCCGGCGGCTGGTTGACTTCGGTGAACCTGACCTGCGGGCCCGCCGGCGGCGCCCATCCGAAGCCCGCCTCCGCCTGCGCGCTGCTGACAGACGTCGACGGCGACCTTGCGCGGTATCCGGGCGAGGAGGGCGTCTGCACCAAGGAGTACCTGCCGCACGAGGTCTCGCTGACGGGGCGGTGGGCGGGCAGACCCGTTCGCTTCGAGAAGACCTTCGCCAACCAGTGCGAGCTGTTCCTGGCCACGGGAGCGGTCTTCGACGTCTAGCAAGGCTCGGGCGCGCCTTTGGGGAATGTGAGCCGGTTCACTGTCACAGAGTGCGCGCCTGCCCCGTCCAGTCGCCATGAGAGTTCTCGTAGCAGGAGCATCCGGAGTCATCGGGCGGCAGCTGGTGCCGCTGCTCACCGCCGTCGGTCACGAGGTGATCGCGCTGTCCAGATCCACGGGCGGCCCCGACATGCTCGACCGCGCCGCCACCGTCCAGGCGGTACGGCAGGCGGCGCCCGACGCCGTGATCAACATGCTCACCGCCATCCCGCAGGCCATCAACCCCCGCACCCTCGCCAGGGACTTCGAGCTGACCAACCGGCTCCGCGTCGAGGGCACCCGCAACCTCATCGCCGCCGCCCCCGACGCCAGGCACATCGCGCAGGGCCTCGCCTACGCCTACGCACCCGCCGAGGGCCTGGCCGACGAGGACGCGCCGCTGTGGCTGGACGCGCCCCAGCAGTTCACCCCGAACGTCACGGCACTGGTGGAGCTGGAGCGGATGACCGTGGAGGCCGGCGGCCTGGTGTTGCGTTACGGTCACCTCACCGGCCCCGGCTCGGTCTACGACAAGGACGGCTCGACCACCCAGGCGGTGCTCGCGGGCAAGATGCCGATCGTCGGCGACGGCGGCTCGGTGTTCTCCTTCACCCACGCGCACGACGCCGCCACCGCCGTCGTGGCCGCGCTCGACAAGAACGTCACCGGCGCGCTCAACGTGGTCGACGACACCCCGCTGACGCTCAGGCAGTGGCTGCCCGCCTTCGCCGGCAGGCTCGGCGCTCCGGCGCCCAAGCGCTTCCCCGCCTTCGTGGCGCGACTGGCGGTCGGCGGGTTCGGCGTGGCGTTCATGACCAAGCTGCGCGGCGCCGACAACAGCAGGGCGAGGCTGAGGCTCAACTGGCGCCCCAGGCACGTCTCCTTCCTCGACGATCCCGAGTGACGGGACCCGCGACATGACCGGACGGCACAGGACGGCCGGGCGGGGCCAGGGGCCGGACATCTTCGCGACGCGCCACGACGCGACCGGGATCGGGACGGCGGGGCGGCCAGGAACGGACGAGCAGATCGGGCGCCAGACCGCCCGACCACCCTGCATGGGCGACCCGGCATGAACGGACGAGCAGATCGGGCGCCAGACGGCCCGACCACCCCGGATGGGCGACCCGGCATGATACGAACCGTGGATTTCGAGACATACCGCCCCATGCTGCTCGGGTTGGCCTACCGCCTGCTCGGCAGCATGTGGGACGCCGAGGACGTCGTCCAGGAGGCGTGGCTGCGCTGGAGCGGGACCGATCAGGCGAAGGTCGAGGAGCCGCGCGCCTTCCTGGTCACGATCGTGTCCCGCCTCGCGCTCGACCAGCTCAGGTCGGCGCGGGTCAAGCGCGAGGCCTACACGGGCCCCTGGCTGCCCGAGCCCGTGCCGACCGCCCAGGTGGGGCCCCTCGACACGGCCGAGCTGCGTGACACCCTGTCGTACGCCACCCTCCACCTGATGGAGCGGCTCTCGCCGCCCGAGCGGGCGGTGTTCGTACTCAGGGAGGCGTTCGACCTGCCGTACGAGGAGATCGCCGAGATCGTCGGCGCGAGCCTGGCCAACTGCCGCCAGATGCACCACAGGGCCTCCGTACGGCTGGCCGAGGGCAGGGACCGCTTCCGGCCGAGCGCCGAGGACCACTCCAAACTGCTGCTGCGCTTCCTGGACGCGGCGCAGGGCGGCGACCTGACGGCGCTCACCTCGATGCTGAGCGACGACGTGGTGGCCTGGAACGACGGCGGCGGCAAGGTCCGCGCCGCGCTCAACCCGATCATGGGGCGCGACAAGGTGGTGGCCTTCGTCGCCGCCCTCACCAGGCGTTACTCGTTCGAGGACGCCAGGGTGGTCGACGCGAACGGCGCTCCCGCGCTCTGGATCGTGATCGAGGGGCGACCCCAGGTGGCCACCCTCGACGTCCGCGACGGCCTGGTCCACGGCATCTACGCGGTGCTCAATCCCGACAAGCTCCGCCCCTTCCCCGAGACGGACCACTTTCCTCAGACGGCCTAGGAGGAGAACCGCATCGGGCCTCGCGGCGGCAAGGTCACGCGATCGGTAGTCTCGCTGTCATGGATCTCGGCATCACGGGCAAGGTCGCACTGGTCACCGGTGGTAGCGCGGGCATCGGGCTGGCCGCCGCCAAGGCGCTGGCGCGGGAGGGGTGCGACGTGTGCGTGAGCGCGCGCAGCCCCGAACGGCTCGCCGACGCCGTGGTGGAGCTGCAGGAGTTCGGCCACGTCGTGCACGCCGTCCTCGCCGACGTGGAGGATCCCGCCGCCGCCGAGCGGGTGGTGGCCGAGACGCGAGAGGTCCTGGGGCCGATCGACATCCTGGTCGCCAATTCGGGCGGGCCACCGGCCGGCACGTTCGTCGAGGTGAGCCTGGCCGACTGGGAGGTGGCCGTGCAGCGCAACCTGCTGGGCACCGTCCGTCTGATGCGGGCGGTTCTGCCCGACATGCGCTCGCGCGGCTGGGGCCGCATCATCACCGTGACGAGCAGGTCGGCCCGGGAGGTGATCGACGGCCTGGCGCTGTCCAACGCCACCCGCACGGCCGTCGCCGGCGTGGTGCGGACGCTGGCCAGGGAGGTGGGCGAGGACGGCATCCTCGTGAACAACGTGCTCCCAGGCCCGATCGACACCGAGCGGCTGCGGTCGCTCGGGCACACGGGGAGCACGCCGCTCGGGCGGATCGGGCGCCCCGAGGAGGTGGGCGACGTGGTCGCCTTCCTCGCCAGCGAGCGGGCGTCGTTCGTCAACGGCGTATCGCTGCTGGTCGACGGTGGGGAGAGCAGGGTCGTGGCCTGAACGCCGATTCACCATCCGCCAACCCATGACATCCTTCGTGTAGAAGCGTAAAGGGGAAGGACGGGGGCATGGACAAGCCGGTCATCGTGACGGTTGACGACGACCCGGGCGTGTCGAGGGCTGTCGCCCGCGACCTTCGGAAGAAGTACGGCCAGCAGTACCGCATCGTGCGCGCGGAGACGGCCGAGCAGGGCATCGAGGCGGTCCGCGAGATGCGCCTGCGCGGCGACGAGGTGGCGGCGATCCTGGCCGACTACCGGATGCCGCAGATGAACGGCGTGCAGTTCCTCGAAGCGGCGATGGACATGTACCCGTTCGCGCGCAGGGTGCTGCTGACCGCCTACGCCGACACCGACGCCGCCATCCAGGCGATCAACGTGGTCGACCTCGACCACTACCTGCTCAAGCCGTGGGACCCGCCGGAGGAGAAGTTCTATCCGGTGATCGACGGCCAGCTCGACGCGTGGCAGCGCAGCGACCGGCAGATCAGGCCGGAGCTGCAGGTGGTGGGCGACCGCTGGTCGGCTCAGTCCTACCGGGTGCGCGACTTCCTGGCCCGCAACCACGTGCCGTACCAGTGGATGCTGGCCGAGGACCCGGAGGGGCAGCAGCTGGTCGCGGCCGTGGGCAGCGACTGCCATCTGCCGCTGGTGATCACCGCGGAGGGCGAGCACCTGCAGGCGCCCGACCAGTCGACGCTGGCCTCGGCCGTGGGCCTGTCCACGACGCCGTCGACCGACTTCTACGACCTCATCGTGATCGGCGGCGGGCCCGCGGGGCTCGGCGCCGCCGTCTACGGCGCCTCGGAGGGGCTGCGGACGGTGCTGGTCGAGGCGTACTCCTCGGGCGGCCAGGCAGGCCAGAGCTCGCGGATCGAGAACTATCTGGGCTTCCCCGACGGCGTCTCGGGCGCGCAACTCGCCGACAGGGCGCGAAGGCAGGCGCTCAAGTTCGGCGCGGAACTGCTGACCGCGCGCAAGGTCGTGAGCCTGGAGGCGAAGGGCCAGGCCAGGGTGGTCGGCTTCAGGGACGGAGGGGAGATCGCCGCGCACGCGGTGATCCTCGCCACCGGCGTCACCTACCGCAGGCTGGAGGCTCCGGGGCTCGACGACTTCGTCGGCAGGGGCGTGTACTACGGCGCCGCGCTCACCGAGGCGGCCTCCTGCCAGGACGGCGAGGTGTTCATCGTCGGCGCGGCCAACTCGGCGGGCCAGGCGGCCGTCTACCTGGCGGGATTCGCCAGCAAGGTCCATTTGTTGGTGAGGGGTGAAGGTTTGGAGAAGTCCATGTCCTACTACCTCATCGAGCAGATCGCGGCGATCCCCAACATCGAGGTCCACTACGAGACCCAGGTGACCGCCGGCGCGGGAGACGACCACCTCGAACGGCTGACGCTGACCACCCAGGGCAAGGAGTGGACGGCCGACGCGCAGTGGCTGTTCGTCTTCATCGGGGCCGAGCCGTACACGTCGTGGCTGGGCGACGGGCTGGAGCGCGACGCCAAGGGGTTCGTGCTCACCGGGCCCGACCTGGTGGCGTACGGCGAGCGGCCGCGCAACTGGCCGCTGCGGCGGCAGCCGTACTTCCTGGAGACCAACGTGCCGGGCGTGTTCGCCGCCGGTGACGTCCGCGCAGACTCGATCAAGAGGGTCGCCTCCGCCGTCGGCGAGGGCGCTATGGCCGTGGCTCTGGTGCACCGCTACATGGAGAAGCAATGATCGACATAGACGAACTGCGCAAGCTGTTCCTCTTCGAGCGGCTGACCGACGAGCAGCTGACCCTGCTGGCGGCCAAGGGCGAGGTCCGCTCGTACGAAAGGGATGAGTTCGTCCTGCGGCAGGGCGAGCCGTCCGAGCACTTCTTCGTCCTCATCGAGGGCGAGGTGCAGATGCTGACCGACACCAGCGCGGGCCCGGTCTCCCAGCCGCGCACCGCCCAGCCCGGCGTCTACGCCGGGGCCGTCCAGGCCTACCTCGGCAACCGCGCGCCCGACGTCTACCAGCACTCGCTGCGCGCCACGGCGCCCACGAGGATGTTCGTGCTGCCGGCCAAGAAGTTCGGCCACATCGTCACCGAGTGGTTCCCGATGGCCTTCCACCTGCTGGAGGGCATGACGTACGGCGGGCGGGCGGCCCGCGAGATCATCGACAGGCGGCAGCGGCTCACCGCGCTCGGCACGATCACGGCGGGGCTCACGCACGAGTTGAACAACCCGGCGGCGGCGGCCGTGCGGGCCGTGAGCGAGCTGCGGACGCTCATCAGGGCCTCGCGCATCCAGCTGGCCGGGCTGGCGACCGAGGGGATACCGCCGCAGAAGCTGCTGCACCTCATCGAGATGGCCGACGCCTGCGCGCAGGCCGTAGGGACGCTCCCCCCTCGCACCCCGCTGGAGATCTCCGACGCCGAGGACACCGTGGGTGAGGCGCTGGAGGACCTGGGCGTCGAGGACGCGTGGGAGCTGGCGCCCTCGCTGGTGAACGCCGGGTTCACGCTCGAGACGCTGGCCAAGATCCGCACCAAGGTGGGCGACGACCACGCGGGCGCGGCGCTGCGCTGGCTGTCGGAGGCCACGGAGATCTCGCAGATGCTGGGCGAGGTGACCGAGGCCACCGAGCGGATCAGCTCGCTGCTGGCCTCGGCCAAGCAGTACTCCCAGATGGACCGGGCGCCGTACAGCGTGATCGACGTGCACGAACTGCTCGACAGCACGTTGGCGATCTTCAGGGGGAAGATCCCTCCAGGGGTCTCCGTGGTCACCGACTACGACAGGACCCTGCCGTCGATCCCCGCCTACGGCGGCGAGCTCAACCAGGTGTGGACGAACCTGATCCACAACGCGCTCGACTCGATGGGCCAGGAGGGCACGCTCACCATCCGCACGGCCCACGACGAGGACGAGGCGATCGTCGAGATCGGCGACACGGGTCCCGGCGTGGCCGACGAGATCAAGGAGCGCATCTTCGAGCCGTTCTTCACCACCAAGACCGTGGGGAAGGGCACCGGGCTCGGGCTGGACATCTCCTACCGGATCGTGGCGGGCCGTCACAACGGCGAGCTGAAGGTGCGGTCGGTGCCCGGCGACACCTGGTTCGAGGTACGGCTCCCGCTGCGGGAGACACCCGCCTAGCAGCGACCGGCGATCATGTCCATGAGCCGCGACACCACCCGGTCCGCGGCGACCCTGAACCCGTCGTGCTCGAACTCGTTGGTCACCCACGCGCGCGTGTTGGCCACCCGGCCTGCCGTCTCCAGCGACAGGCCGGCGTCGACGTACATGTCGTCGTGGTACACAACGGCGGCCACGGGCACCTGGTTGCCTGCCAGCCGTACCGGGTCGTAGAGGGCGGGCCAGCCGGAGTGGGCGGCGAGTCGCTCCGCCGCCTCCCTGAACGGCCGCAGCGAGCGGATCTCGTCGAACATCCACGGGTAGATCATCTCGCCGGTGAGCATCTCGGGGGCGGCGAAATCCTCCGGCATGACCCTGGCGGCGGCCCACGCGGTGGCGGCGCCCTGCGCGTAGATCGGCTCGTGCAGGACCGCGTACAGCGGGTTGCCCACGAAGCCGGTGGCCGTCATGACCTCGTAGAGGAACGCGTCCGACAGCTCGCCGCCCTCCCACGCGTCGTCCAGCAGCCAGTGCAGCGAGGCGGCGCCGTCACCGGTGCCGAGTCTCATGCCGAGCGTCTTGAAGCGTCTCGAGGTGAGGCGGTCGCCGTCGGGCAGCAGCACCTCCTTGCCGTCCAGGTGCTCGACGATCCGCCGCACCTTCTCTGCGTCGCCGGGGAAAAGCCGGTAGAAGCGGGTGACCTTGTCGCGCACCCGCCCGTAGGTGCGGGTGTAGACGTCGTCGGCGGTGGCGTCGAGTCCGGGCAGGCCGCCGGTGATGTGGCAGGCCCTGAGCGCCGACGGCGCCTGCGACAGGTAGGTGAGGGTGACGAATCCGCCGTAGCTCTGCCCCCAGCTCTCCCACTGCTCGACGCCCAGCGCGGCGCGGATGTGCTCGCAGTCGGAGACGATCGCGTCCGCGCGGAAGTGGGTGAGGTAGGCGGCCAGGTCCTCGGGTTCCCTCGGCAGGGCGGAGGCGACGACGGGCGTGCTGCGGCCGGTGCCGCGCTGGTCGAGAAGCAGGACGCGGTGGGTCTTCAAGATGTGGGCGAAATGCGCGGGGGCCGTCAGCCTGGGCGAGCGGCCACCGGGGCCGCCCTGCAGGAACAGCGCCCACGGCAGGTCCGATCGTGTGGGGTCGGCGATCTCGCGGGCGAAGACCGTGATGGTGGGGCCGCCCGGGTCGGCGTGGTCGAGCGGGACGGTGAACTCGTGGTCGATGGCACGCAGGCCCGGCAGAGTGACTTTCACTGTCATATGATCACATTTCATGGATGAGGCTCCCCCTGGCATCAACCCGCACATTCCCAGCGTGGCCCGCATGTACGACTACTACCTCGGCGGCAAGGACAACTTCCGCTCCGACAGGGAGGCCGCGGAGAAGGTGCTGGCCGTCGTCCCCGAGACGCGGCAGGCCGCCAGGGAGAACAGGGCGTTCATGCAGCGCGCCGTGCGGTTCCTGGCCGAGCGGGGCATCAGGCAGTTCCTCGACATCGGCACGGGCCTGCCGACGCAGGGGAACGTGCACGAGGTCGCGGGGCCGGACGCGCGCGTGCTGTACGTGGACAACGACCCGATCGTGCTCACGCACGCCAGGGCCATCCTGTCAGGCGCGGAGGGGGTCGACGTCACGCAGGGCGACCTGCGCCTTCCCGAGGCGATCCTCGACAGTGACGAGGCCCGCAGGCTGCTCGACTTCGACGAGCCGATCGCGATCCTGGTCGTGGCGGTGCTCCACTTCGTCCAGGACTCCGACAAGCCCGAGCACATCCTCGGCAGGCTGAAGGAGCGGATGGCGCGGGGAAGCCACCTGGTGCTCTCGCACGCCTGCCCCAACAGGCCCGTGGAATCGGAGGACATCGCCTCGGTCTACGACCTGGCCACCTCCGGCATCAGGCTGCGTGACCGGTCGGAGATCACACCGCTCTTCGACGGCCTGGAGTTGGTCGAGCCCGGCCTGGTGAACGTGGCGGAGTGGCGCCCCGACGTGGCGGAACTGGCACCGCTGCAGGGTGTGGGCGACTACCTGCTCGGCGGGGTGGCGCGCAAGCTCTGATCGCGAGTCGTTCATTCGCGGGCCCGAAGCTGGTACGCTCCCAAGCGAGCGCTTGGTTTACCGGCCGAAGGGCAGACGCATGAAGTTCTCCACCTTCCATCTCTTCCACCGGTTCGACGGGCAGAGCTTCAAGGACGTCTACGACTACCACCTTGAGCTCATCGAGCTGGCCGAGGAGCTGGGCTTCGACGGGGTACGGCTGGCCGAGCACCACTTCCGCGACTACGGCGTGGTCCCGAACCTGTTCACGCTGCTGGCGCACGCCGCCGCCCGCACCGAGCGGATCCGGCTGGGCACCGGCATCGTGGTCCTCCCCCTGCACAACCCGGTCCACGTCGCGGAGGAGGCCGCCCTCGTCGACGTCCTGTCGGGCGGCAGGCTCGACCTGGGCATCGGCCGCGGCTACCAGAGCTTCGAGTTCGAGGGGTTCGGGATCGACCTGGCCGAGGCACGCGACCGCTTCAACGAGGCGCTGGAGGTCGTCCTCGGCCTGTGGACCCAGGAGTCCTTCCAGCACGAGGGCAAGTTCTACCGGACGGGCGAGGTCTCGCTGACGCCCAGGCCGCTGCAGGCACCGCACCCGCCGATCCACGTCGCCGCCGTCTCCCCCGAGACCGTCACCATGTACGGCGAGCGAGGCCTGCCGATCCTGGCCGACCCGGCCGCGCCGTTCCGCAAGGTCGTGAAGGCGGCCGAGACCTGGCGCGAGTCCGCGGGGGGCGTCGAGGCCGACCTGGTCGTCGCGCGGAGCGTCTACGTGGCCCCCACCGTCGAGCAGGCCCGCGAGGACCAGGCGAGGTTCGAGGCCGCCTTCGACCGGTCGCGCATCTTCAACGAGCGCAGCGCGCCCATCGACCCGAAGACGGGCAGGGCCGCCCAGGGCTTCGAGTACTACCAGGACCGCTACCTCAAGGGCGGCTCGGTCTCGAACGACTTCCGCTGGGAGCAGCTGGAGGTCATCGGCGACCCCGCGCGGGTGATCGAGCAGATCGGCGTGCTGAAGGCGGCCGGGTTCTCCACCCTGTTGTGCGACTTCGGCAGCACGCGCCCGATGCCGCTGGAGGAGATGAAGAAGGTCATGCGGTTCTTCGCGACCGAGGTGATACCCGCGTTCCAGGAGGCGTGATGATCCACTCGCTGACACTCTCCGACGTCCTGGCCGAGCACGCCCGCAGCCGCCCGCAGGTGACGGCGGTGGTCGACGGCGAGGTACGGCTCAGCTATCCCGAACTGGACGCCAGGGTGACCCGCCTGGCCCGCGCGCTGAAGGGCAGGGGCGTGACGGCGGGCGAGCGGGTGCTGTGGCTCGGCCAGAACTCGCACGCCGTCCTGGAACTGCTGCTGGCCTGCTCCCGCCTCGGGGCGATCTTCTGCCCGGCCAACTGGCGCCAGTCCACCGACGAGCTGCGCTTCGTCGTCGAGGACCTCGCTCCCGCCGTGGTGGTCTGGGAGCGGTCCGAGGCCGCGACGCCCCTGGCGACCGAGGCATGGGTGGAGGACTACGCCGCCCTCGTCGAGGAGGCGAGCGCCGCCGAGTTCCCCACCCCTGCCACGCCGGACCCCGCCATGCCCGGCTCACCCGGACCGGATGACACGGTCCCCGTCCTCGCCCTCTACACCGCCGCCTTCGACGGGCGCCCGAACGCCGCCCTCCTCAGCAGCGCCGCGCTGCTCGCGCACAGCACGTCGCTGCTGGTGGTCAGGCAGATGGAGCCCGGCTTCACGTTCCTCAACAACGGGCCGCTCTTCCACGTGGGCACGATGATGTTCTGCCTGGCCACGCTGCAGATCGGCGGGACGAACGTGTTCACGCCCTCCTTCGACGCCGAGGAGGTGTGCCGCCTGGTCGACGCGGAGAAGGTGACGCAGGCGTTCCTGTTCGGGCAGATGATCGACGCGGTGGTGGCGGCGAACGCGGAGCGCAAGTACGACCTGTCGTCGCTGCGGTTCGTCTCCCACTCCACGGAGTGGGACGAGATGACCACTCCCGACGACTCGCCGTGGTGCAGGTCGAAGATGGGCGGATACGGCCAGACCGAGGTGGGCGGCATGCTCACCTTCCTCGGCCTCGCGCCGGGGGCGGCGGGATTCGCGGGCCGTCCCTCTCCCCTGGTCCAGGTGCGCATCCTGGCCGCCGACGGGAACGAGGTCCCGTCGGGCGAGGTGGGCGAGATCTGCGCTCGCGGCAAAACCCTCTTTTCCGGATATTTCGCCCGACCCGAGCTTAATGCCCAGAAATCCCTGTACGGCTGGCATCACACCGGCGACCTCGGCAGACGCGAACCCGACGGCACGATCACCTTCATCGGCCCCAAGCTGCGAATGATCAAGTCGGGCAACGAGAACGTCTACCCCGCCGAGGTCGAGCGGGTACTCAAGTCACATCCCGCGGTCGCCGACGCCGCGGTGATCGGGGTGCCTGACGAGCGGTGGCACCAGGCGGTGAAGGCGGTGGTGGCGCTGAAGGCAGAGGCGTCGGCTGAGGACCTGGTCGAGCACGTCAGGACGCGGCTGGCGAGCTACAAGAAGCCCCGGCACGTCGAGATCGTGAAGTCCATCCCGAAGAAGGGCTTCACCCCCGACTACGACGCCCTGGACGCGGCCCACGGCGGCGGCAACTACCCGGGCGCCTGAGCCGTCGGACCCCGGCGAACCAGGGACCACCCACCTGCCGGGCCCTCCGCCCGGCTCCCGGCTCCCAGCTCCCAGCTCCCGGCCAACGGTCCGACAGAAGGGCTTCCTGCGGGTCAGGAAACTCCCCGGGCGGGTCCGCTCGCCGCTCGCCCTCGCGGCCGGCTTCAGGCACCGCGACGGCGCTGGTGATGCCGGGGACAACCGGCATCAAGGTCACCGAGCAGCGGCACTGGCGCGACCACGAGCTGGAAACTCCCTGAGGTGACCGGGGAGCGGTCGCGCAGGGGGTGCGCGGGCTTCGCCGAAGGGCGCCACACCCGGTCTACCGGGCCGACGCTCGCCTTTCCACGCGAGACCGACGCTCGCCTTTCCACGTGAGACCGACGCGGCTTTTCCACGCGAGGCCGCCCGCCTTTCCGCGGGAGGTCCTGCTCTTCTCCGGGGAGGGGCTGACGCCCGGCGGTTCCGAGGGAGCCAACATCCGCCCTCCCGTGGAGAGAGGCCGAAGCCCTCGCGGGGAGAGGCCGAACGCCCGCCCGGAGGGGAGAGGCCGAAGCCCTCGCGGGGAAAGGTCGAACGCCCGCCCGGAGGGGAGAGCCCTCGCGGGGAGAGGTTGAAGCCCCCGTGGGGGAAAGGTCGAATGCCCGTCCCGTGGGGGAAGGTCGAGTCTCCGGCTGATTCCCGAAGACGCCGACGTTCGCGGGACGCGCCCGAGGGGGCCGGCACGCCCCCTGCTGGAAGGCGCCGTTCAGGACGCGCGGAGGCGGGACTCGTGGTCCTTGGCGAAGTCGGCGAACGACCGCGCGGGCCGCCCGACGACCTCGACGAAGTCGGGGGTGGTGTAGTCGCCCCACCCTGCCGAGTACGCCCTGCCGTACTCCACGCTGACCGCCGCGTCCCACTCCCGCATGCCCGCGCCGATCATCGCGTCGAACGCGGCCTGCTCGGAGACGGGCTGGTAGCTCGCGCCGAGGCTGGCGGCCGCCGTGTGCAGGGAGATGCTCTCCGGCCCCGTGATCGTGTAGGTCCTGCCCGCGTGAGCCTTGGGGTCGGCCAGCACCGCGGCGCCGAAGTCGCCGATGTCCCGGGCGTCGATCAGGCCGACCTTGCCCTCGCCGAGCATGCCGTACATCGTGTCGCCGTTGACCGAACCGAACAGGTTCTGCATGAAGAAGGCGGGCTTGATGATCGTCCACTCGAGGCCCGACGCCTTCAGCTCGTTGTCGGACAGGGCGTGCAGCCTGCCGTTGCGCGTCGGCGCGTCATGGCCCGCGCCGATCGCCGACATCCTGACCACGTGGCGCACGCCGGCCTCCCTGGCCGCCCATACGGCGTTCATGCTCGCGTGGGGAGCCTGGGGGCCCATCGCGGTCAGCAGCCACAGGGTGTCGACGCCCCGGAAGGCCTCGACCAGCGTCGCAGGATGGTCCAGGTCTCCGACCGCCACCTCGACGCCGGAGGGGGCCTTCGAAGGATCACGCACCAGGACCCTGACATCCTGCTTGGTGGAGAGGGAGCCGAGCAGAGCCGTGGAAACAGTACCGGTCGCACCGGTGATGAGAATCGTCATGCGAAGCACGATATAGTAAGAAAAAGTGACCGTCAAGATTGATGACCAAAGGAGGCTCGTTGAACCGCGCCGAACGCAAGCAGGCCAACCCCGATCTGGGTGTCATGGCAGGTCAGGTGCTGTTCTCCCTCCAGAAGGAACTGTTCGGCGCGCTGGCCGAACAGGGCCATCCAGCGCTGCGTCCGCGCCACGGCGCGGTCATGGCCTATCTCGACGAGGCGGGGAGCAGGGCCACCGACCTGGCCCAGCAGTCGGGCCAGCACAAGCAGGTCATCGGCACGCTGGTGGACGAGCTGGTCGAGCTGGGCTACGTGCGTAGGGAGCCCGACCCTCGTGACCGCAGAGCCAAGCTGGTCGTCCCCACCGATCTCGGGCTGGACCAGATGGTCAAGTCGGACGCGATCGTGGCCGACATCGAGCGGCGCCACGCCGAGGCGGTCGGCGAGGAGGCCTACGCGGCGTTCAAACGGGTTTTCAGGCGGGTGGCCGACAGGCAACGCCGAGGGCTACCTTGATCGGATATGCCCTCCTTAGCCTGGCGGCCGCTGACCGTCGTCGCCGCCCTCCTGTCGGCGCTCCTGCTCGCCCTCAGCCCTCTGTACGGCTACCACCGCGACGAGCTGTACTTCCGCTACCTGGCCGAGCACCCCGCATGGGGCTACGTCGACCAGCCGCCGCTCACCCCGATGCTCGCCAAGGTGTCGATCGCGCTGTTCGGCGACACGCTGACGGGACTCAGGATCCCGGCCGTGCTGTCCACGGTGGTGCTGATCCTCGTGGTCGCCCTGATCACCAGGGAACTGGGCGGCGAGGGGAGGGCCCAGGTGCTGGCCGCCGCCGGGATCGGCACCGGCGCGTTCACGCTGATCGCGGGCCACTCGCTGCTGACGCTCAGCGCCGACCTGCCGCTGTGGTCGGCGGCGATCCTGTTCGTGCTGCGGGTGCTGCTCAGGGGCGATGGGCGCTGGTGGCTCGCGGCGGGCGCGGTCATCGGCGTGGCGACCTACAACAAGCACCTGATCGCGCTGCTGGTCATCGGCCTGGCCGCGGGCGTGCTGGCCGTGGGGCCGCGCAGGATCCTGCGCGATCCGTGGCTGTGGGCGGGCGCCGCGCTCGCGGTGCTGGTCGCCGCGCCCAACCTGCTCTTCCAGGCGATGAACGGCTGGCCGCAACTGGAGATGGCGGCCGCTCTCAGCGCGGACAAGGGCGCCGAGATGCGCGCGCTCTTCGTCCCGATGCAGATCGTGCTGTTCGGCCCCGTCGTGGCCTTCGTCGCGGCGCGCGGCTGGCTGCGGCTATGGCGTGACGAGCGGCTGCGCTGCCTGGCGGTCGCCTACCCCGTCGCGGCGGCGCTGACGCTGATCAGCGGCGGCAGGTTCGACTACACGGCGGGGCTCATCATCCTGTTGTTCTGCGCGGGCGTCACACAGGGACTCGGGCCCGCGCTGGCGGCCAACGGCGTGTTCTGCGCGATCGTCGGGCTGCCGCTGATCCCCGTCTCCCTGGTGGGGATGACACCGGTCCCCCAGGTCAACGAGGTCGTCAGGGAGTCGATCGGCTGGCCCGAGTTCACCGCGGCGGTCGGCTCCGCCGTACAAACGCTGACGCCCGAGGAGCGGGCCAGGGCGGTGCTGCTGGCGGGCAGCTACGGCGAGGCGGGCGCGCTGCACCTGGCGGGCGGCCTGCCGCCCGTCTACAGCGGCCACAACCAGCTCCACGCCTACGGCCCGCCGCCCGAGAGCGCCGATGTGGCCGTGGCGGTGAAGTACCCGCGCGGCGGCCTGGAGACGGTGTTCCAGACCTGTGTCGAGCACGGCAGGGTCGACAACGCCGCGGGCGTGGACAACGAGTTCCGCGGCCTGCCGGTGCTGGTGTGCAGGGGCCTCAGGATGCCGTGGAGCGCGGCGTGGCCGCGTTTCCAGGAGTACAGCTGATATTTGACACCTCGTTCCAGAAAGGCCTAGCTTCGGAACCATGGCCAGGACGAAGGAGTTCGATCCCGACGAGGCGCTGCAGAAGGCCATGGAGCTGTTCTGGCGGCGGGGCTACGAGGCCACCTCCATGTCCGACCTGGTCCAGCACCTCGGCATCGGCAGGGCGAGCATCTACGCGACGTTCGGCGGCAAGCGGGAACTCTACCTGCGCGCCTACGACCGCTACCTCGCGCAGGGCGTCGACTTCGAGGGGTTGCTGTCGGCGCCGGGACCCGTCCTGCCCGCCGTACGGGATCTGGTCCTGAGGTTCGCCGACGAGGCCGCGCACGACACCGACCATCGCGGCTGCATGGTCGTCAACACCGCGGTCGAGCTGGCCCCCCACGACCAGGAGCTGGCGCGGCGGGTGGAGGCGAACTGGGACTTCATCGAGACCACGCTCGCCACCGCGCTGGCCAGGGCCCGCGAGCAGGGCGAGCTGGACGAGGGCCAGGATCCCCGCTCGCTCGCCAGGTTCCTGCTCACGGTGCTGCAGGGGCTGCGCCTGGTCGGCAAGGGGTCGACCGACCCGGCCAGGTTGCGCGACACCGCCGCGCAGGCCCTGCGCGTCCTCGATCTCGCTGACCTGACCTGGCCGCCGGCCCCCTCAGACTCACGGGAACCTCTGGAGGAAGCCCGGCCTTTCAGGGCGGGGAGGAATCCGGACCCCGCAAGGGGTGGCCCCGCGAAGCTGGGACAGCCCTGAGCGCGAAGCGCGCATCAAGATTTGTCGGTCCTTCCCGCTAGGTTGATCGGCGTGTCTCGCTACCGCCTCCAGCCGACGCCCGCCCAAGAGCGGGCGTTGGCCGAGCATTGCGGGCACGTCCGGTATGTGTGGAACCTCGCCGTCGAGCAGCGCACGCATTGGAAGCCGGGCCGGAAGGGCGCGCCGGGGTTTGCCGAACAGTGCCGTCAGCTGACCGAGGCGCGAGCGGCCAATCCTTGGCTGGCCGCGGGATCGGTGACCGTCCAGCAGCAGGCGTTGCGTGACTTCGCCCAAGCCATGGCCGACTTCTTCGCCGGGACGCACCGGCGGCCGAGCTGGCGCAAGGCCGGACGGCACGAAGGGTTTCGGATCATCGCGGTCAAGGCGGGCGACGTGCGCCGCCTCTCCCGGCGGGTGGGCGAGGTGAAGATCCCCAAGGTGGGGTGGGTGCGGTTGCGCTGGTCGCGCGCCGTACCGGACGGGGTGAAGTCCTACCGGGTCACCCGCGACCGGGCGGGGCGATGGCATGTCGCCTTCGCCGCCATCCCCGAACCGATCGCCGGACCGGGCACGGGCGAGGTGGTGGGAGTCGACCGTGGAGTGACCGTCAGCGCGGCGCTGTCCACGGGCGAGCTGCTGCACGCGCCCGGCCTGCGGGAGAGCGAGAAGACGCGGCTGGTGCGGCTGCTGCGCAAGCTGGCCCGCGCCGAGCGCGGCTCCAACCGGCGCAGCAAGATCAAAGCCGCTCTCGCACGCTTGAAGGCGCGCGAGAGCGACCGGCGCAAGGATTGGGTGGAGAAGACCAGCACTGCAACCCGCGTTACACGTCGCAGACCTGCAACGCCTGCAAGCACATCGCTCGGGAGAGTCGCGAGAGCCAAGCTCTCTTCCTGTGCGTGGTCTGCGGGTATCGGGCCAACGCGGACGTGAACGCGGCATGCAACATGCGTGGTACCGCCGCAGGGCATGCGGTGGCTGCGCGGGGACGCTCCGGGTTGCCGGGGCGGACGAACCGCGAACCTCAACCTGTCCTCCTTTCAGCGTAGGAACGGGTTGGAATCCTCTTCGTTCACGAGGGGGAGGATGTCAAAGGATCGCCAGCGGGTTGAGCGGGCTGCCGGTGCCGCCCTCGATCTTCAGCGGGGCGGCGACGAAGACGAAGTCGGCGGGACCCGCCGCGGCCAGTTCCTCCAGCCACAGCATCTCGACCAGGTGGATGCCGTGCCGGTGCAGCAGGATGAGGTGGAGGTCGTCCTCCAGGCCCTCGTCGGCGAGCTGGTCGGCGTTCAGGCCGCCGATGGCGGCGTTGTCGCTGGCCACGGCGGCGACGTCGCGCGCGGCCAGCCAGCGGCCCGCGCTCGGTGACAGGCCAGGCTGGCCCGTCCAGTAGGTGTCCGGCCAGGTCAGCGGCCAGCCCGTACGGATCACCGGCACGTCGCCCTGCCGCACGCCGGGGTTGATCTCCTCCAGCAGCGCGGCCTCGATCCTGAAGTCGGCGGGCAGGTGCGCCATGCCGAGATGGCCGGGCACGTCGAACAGCACCCCTCGCGCCACGACGCCTCCGACCTGCTCGATGCCGCAGCGGGTCGCGCCGTACGAGCGGACCCTTCCCGACGGGTGCCCGTTGTAGAGCTCCTCGCCCTCCCACATGTGGCAGAGCGCGTCCATGTGCGTGGTGGTGCCGTGGTGGGTGACGACCAGCGCGTCGTCGGCCATGCGTAGGCCGGCGCCGATCGCCCTGGCGCCCGCCGCGTAGTCGCCGCCGTCCACGGACATGAAGTGCTGGGGCAGCGGGCGTCCACGCAGGTGGGGAACGGTGGTGGGGGCCGGCGAGGACGTGGCGCCCCTGATCGGCATCGACAGGCTGAGCACCCTCCCTGTCCTCGCGCATGCCAGGGCTCGCAGCACCGCCTCGGGGGTGAGGAGGTTCAGCGTGCCGCGCTGGTCGTCTGGGCCGAAGCGGCCCCAGTTGTTAGGCTCGGTGACCAAGCAAGCGCTTCCTTCCTTGAGGAGAGTTGTCCATGCGGCTTGACGAGGTGTTCGCGCGGCACACCGAACTCGGCGCGGCTTTCGCCGTTCATGTGGGAGGGGAGCTGGTGGCGGACCTGTGGGGCGGGATCGCCGACCGGCACACCGGACGCCCGTGGGAGCGGGACACACCCGTGCTCTCCTACTCCTGCACCAAGGCGGTCACGGCGACCGTCGCGCTGCTGCTGGTCGAGCGGGGCCTGCTCGCCCTGTCGACGCCGGTGAAGGAGGTGTGGCCCGAGTTCGCCGCCACCTCGGTCACCGTCGAGCACCTGCTGACCCACCAGGCGGGGCTGCCGGTGATCGAGGAGCGGGTGCCCGTCGAGGAGTACGGCGACCACGCCGCGATCGCCGCCAGGCTGGCCGTACAGTCGCCGCTGTGGGAGCCGGGCACCGCCCACGGCTACCACGCGCTCACCTACGGGTTCCTGGTCGGCGAGGTGGTGCGCAGGGTCACGGGCAAACCGGTGGCCGAACTGGTGGCCGCGGAGATCGCCGGGCCGCTCGGGCTCGACATGTGGCTGGGCGCGCCCGACGAGGTCATCCCGAGGGCCGCCAGGCTGTCGGCGGGCGACCCGCCCGAGACCACCATCCCCTCCGAGACCACCGCCCCGCCCGAGACCACCACCCCGTCCGAGACCGCCGCCCCGCCCGCTCCGCGCACCGCGGTGGAACTGGCCGCCCTCGATCCGTACAGCCTCATGAACAGGGCGCTCGGCAACCCGGGGGTGCACCGCCTCAAGGGCGGCGCCAACCATCCTGACATCCTGCGGGCGGGCTGGCCCGCCATGGGCCTGGTGACCACCGCGCGAGCGCTGTCCGGCTTCTACCGCGCGCTGATCGCGGGAGAGATCCTGCGGCCCGAGACGCTGAACGACGCCGTCAGGCCGAGGGTCGCGGGCCAGGACCGGGTACTGCAGATCGGCACCTCGTTCGGTCTGGGCTTCATGACCTCCTCGGAGAGCTTCGCCCCGTTCGCGCCCTCCGCGTTCGGGCACTCGGGCCTGGGCGGATTCCTCGGCCTGGGCGACCCCGAGCGCGGGGTGGCCATCGCCTACACCATGAACAGGCTCTCCACCGCCTTCGCCGCGACCACGCCCGCATGGGAGCTGACCGCCGCGGTCTACGACGCGCTCTGAGCTCACTGCATCGTCACCCCGCCGCTGACCGACAGGGTCTGCCCGGTGATGTAGGCCGCCCTGTCGGTGCACAGGTAGGCCACCAGGCCCGCGACGTCCTCGGGCGCGCCCAGCCTGCGCAGCGGGATGCCCTTGGCGATCCTGTCGACCAGTCCCGGCTTCTCGGCGTCCACCCTGCGCAGCATCGGGGTGTCGGTCGGGCCAGGGCAGACCACGTTGGAGGTCACCCGGCCCCTGGCCGCCTCCCGCGCCAGCGTCTTCGCCAGCCCGAACAGGCCCGCCTTCGTCGCGGCGTAGGCGCCCTCGCCACCCGAGCCGGCCCTCGCCCCGTCGGAGGAGACGAACACCAGCCGGCCCCAGCCCCGCCCGACCATGCCGGGCAGCAGGAGCTTGGTCATGAGCATGGGCCCCCGCAGGTTGACCAGCCACATGAGGTCCCAGTGAGCGGGATCGCCCGAGGTGAAGGGCTCGACGATGGAGACACCCGCGTTGTTGACCAGGATGTCCACCGGTCCCGCGCTCGCGCAGAACGCCTCGATGGAGGCGGCGTCCGCGAGGTCGACCCGGCCCGCCGCACTCGCCGGGAGGCGCCCGGCCACCTCCGCCGCGCCCTGCTCGTTCACGTCGGCGACCACCACGCGCGCGCCGAGGGCGGCCAGGTCCGCGCAGATCGCGGCCCCGATCGCGCCCGCTCCCCCGGTCACCACCGCCGTCCTGCCGTCCAGCCGCAGCCCTTCCATCACCCGGCGTCCTCCCAGAGGCGCGCGGCCGTCACCCTGGTCGCCAGCAGGCCGATCGTGTGGTCGAGTACGGCCTGCGCGTAGTCCTCAGGAATGCCCGCCACGGCGTCGGTGACGACCGTGACCCGGTAACCGAGCGCGACCGCCTCGATGGCAAGCCCCTGGATGCCGAGGTTCAGCGAGACGCCCACCGCGACCACCCGCGTCACTCCGAGTGACCGCAGGGTCATGTCGAGGCTGGTTCCCGTGAACGGCGAGAACCCGTGGAAGCGGCGGCTCTCCAGGTCGCCGGGGTCCCGTAACTCCGGCAGCACCTCGACCGCCGCGGTGCCGTCGAGCATGTGAGCGGGGTCCTTCAGCAGGTGGGCGAGGAAGGGGGTGGTGCTCGCGTGCGAGCCCGCCCGGTCGGCGCGGAAGGCGGCCGTGCAGTGGACGACCGGGATGCCCCTGGCCCTCGCGCCGTTCAGGACGTGGGCCGCGTTACGGATCACGTCACGCTTGTCGCACGCGACCACCAGGTCCGGAAATTTCGCGATATCGCCGACGACGCCTCTCTGCATCTCCATCACCAGGACGGCCGTGCGATCCACCCGCCACCTCCGTGCGATCGAGCGCTTGCTTGGTCGCGAGGTTAGCACTTTCTTATGTATCTCAGAAAATATGACATGCTGTGGTTTTTAGCTGACGGAAAGTGTTCATTACCCTGTCGTGACGGTCTGTCAGACGCTACGGTTAGAACACAAGAACGGGACCTGAACGCCGTTACCGTCCAGGTCCCTCCCTCACCGTAAGGGAGAAAACAGATGGGCATCAAGGAATCCGGCCTGCAGTTCGCCACCGACATCGAGAACGCGATCATCGAGACTCGGACGGACATGATGCAGGGCCTGGAGGACCTGACGCACCGGATCAACGGCGTGGCGAACGATCTCAAGGCGTTCCGGTCCGAGGTCACCAGGGAGCTGACCGCACTCAAGACCGACGTCCAGGAGTTCAAGGCCAGCCAGAGCCAGTTCAACGCCAGCCAGACCGAGTTCAACACGGCGGCCATGGAGATCCTCATGGATCTGCAGCGCAGGGTGAGCGCCTGATCCCAAGGTGACGTGAGCCCCCGGACCACCGGGTCCGGGGGCTCCCTCATGTGCGGTGTGTCAGTCCAAGGTCGAGATGACCTTGTCGGCGTCCCTGGTCAGGACCTGGCGGACATCGGCCCTGGGCACCTGGCGGGTGTCGGCCACCAGGGCCTTGAACGCCTGCAGGTGTCTGATGGCCTTGGCGTCCTTGCCTGACGCCTCGGCCTTGCGGGCCTTGGAGAGCTCCTTCGTGAGAGACTGCGCGGCCGACCCGGACAGCCAGTTCGTCGCGCGGAAGCGGTCGATGAGGTTCTGCATGTCCCGCAGTGACGTGGTCACCGTGTAGCGGACGTTGGTGGTGATCGAGTTGCCCGCGTTGTCCCCCGCCGTGACGGAGACCGCGTGCGGGGCGAGGGTCTGCGGGAACAGCGGCACGACCGAGTCGGGCGTGAGCGCGCTGCCGTCCAGCGTGCCGGAGGTGGTCTTGACGCCCGAGGTGGTGTCGACGGCCTGCCAGGTGATGCGCAGGTCCTGGGCGTCGCCGTACACCTCGCCGTCGGAGACCCCCGAGACCATGAGCGTGGGCTTGGTGCCGTCGATCTTGAGGACGGCGGCCTTCTCCTGCTCGGTGGTGCCCGCCGTGTCGGCCGAGCGGTAGCGCAGCTCGTGCGGCCCGTCGCCGCTGACGACCACGGGCGTGCCCGCGTAGGCCGTCCACGGGCCCTGGTCGAAGGAGTACTCCGTCTTCGACACCCCAGAGGTGGCGTCGGCGGCGGACAGCAGGACGGGGACGTCGCCGTCGTTCCAGCCCTCCGCGTTGGGCGGGGCGAAGGCGGCGGTGGTCACCGGGGCGGTCGTGTCGAGCTTGAGGTCGAGCGCCTTGGGCTCCTCGACGTTGCCCGCGCCGTCACGCGAGCGGAACTCGAGCTTCCTGGCGCCGTCGCCGCTCACCAGGACGGGCTCGGTGTAGGGCGTCCACGCGCCGCCGTCGAGCCGCCACTCGGTCGCGGCGACCTCCGACGCCTCGTCCTCGGCGGTCAGGGTGACCTCGACGGGGGCCGTGGTGTGCCAGCCCTCGGCGTTGGGCTGCGCGGCCTTGGCGGTGGTCACCGGCGGCGTCTTGTCGGCTCCCGCGACGGGGGTGAAGCGGAAGCGCTGGTTGGGGGCGTTGACGCAGGTCCACTGGATCACGGCGGCGTTGTCGGCCTGGGAGACGCCGTTGACGTCGACGCACAGGCCGCTGGCCGAAGCCGTGATGATGTGGTCGTCGCCGGAGGCGGTGATGAAGAAGCGCTGGTGGAGCTGGTGAGCGGCGCCGTCGGGGTGGCAGGTCCACTGGACGAGCTGGGTGCCCGTCGCCGTCGATCCGCCGGGCACGTCCAGGCACTTGCCGCTCTTGACGTTCTTGAGCTGGTAGCCGCCCGCGGTGGCCGGGATCGCCTCCCACTTCTGCTCATCGCCCTGGTTCGCGCCGAGCTGGACGATCTTGGCGTCGTCGAGCAGGGACACCGGCGTGACGTTCTTGCCGCTGTGCTGGGCGGTGACGGTGTAGACGCCCGGGTCGAGCCCGCCGCCCGCATCCTCGCCGGCGAACTGGACGGCGTCGAGGTCGAAGCCGTTGTTGCGGCTGTTCTTGAACACCGCGTAGACGGTCTTGGTCCGCACGTCGTTCTTCACCGGGGCGGCGCTGGTCATCTGGTAGGTGTCCCAGCCGCCGGTGTTCTGGACGGGGGCGCTGGCGAGGAGCGCGCCTGTGGGCGAGTCGGCGCGCAGCTCGATCGTGCCTCCGCCGTACGGGCTGGAGACCCGGAAGGCGACGGACTTGACGCCGTTGAGGTCGAGCGGGGTGAAGGCGATCCAGTCGTTGTCGCTGATGTCGCCGATGCGCTTGCCGCTCTCCGCGCCCGCCTGGTCGATCACCCTGACGCCCGACGACGTCTTGAAGTACTCGGCCTGCTTCCTCTTCGGCTGCAGGACGACCTTGGCGTAGCCGGTGAGAGAGTCGTCGCCCTTGTCGGTGTAGTGGGCGTTGATGACGTAGTAGAGGTTGGCGCCCGCCGGATGGCCGCCGATGTCGCTGGTCGAGATGGTGCCCTGGCAGCCGGGGATCTCGACGGTCTCGTGCTCGTGGTCGTCGTGGCCGAGCGCGGGGTTGACGAAGACCTTGGCGCAGTCGATCGTGCCGTCCTCGGGATCGGTCACCTTGATCTTGTACGGCACGTCCTGGCCGAACTCGATCGTGCTGCCGTCGATCGGCGTCTCGACGGTCACCACCGGCTTGGTGTTGCCGGCCGTGATGACGACGTTGGAGAAGCCCTCCTTGCCGGTGGAGTCCTTGACCTTGAGCTGCGCGGTGTACTGTCCCTTGGCCGAGTAGACGTGCGTGACCTTCGCCTCGGTGGAGTCGAAGGTGCCGTCGCCGTCGAAGTCCCACGAGAAGTCGATCGGGTCGCCGTCGGGGTCGAAGCTGCCCGCGCTGTCGAACTCCACGCTGAGCGGAGTGGGGCCGTCGGTGCGCGAGGTGGTGATCTTGGCGATGGGCGCTCGGGCGCCGGCGGAGTAGTCGATCCTGTACAGGCCCGAGTCGTTGTTGCCGCCGCCGAACGAGCTGCCCCATTCGAGCAGGTAGAGCGAGCCGTCGCGGCCGAACGTCATGTCCATCGGCTTGACGAAGGCGCCGAGGAACGGGTCGATCTTGAGGAGCTTGTCCTGGTCGTCGAGGTGGAGGGTCTTCACGTAGTGGCGCGACCACTCGTAGAAGAAGCTCTTGCCGTCGAAGTAGGCGGGGAACTTCGTGGCGGAGGTGGAGGCCGCGTCGTAGCGGTAGACGGGGCCGCTCATCGGGGCCGAGCCGCCGGAGCCGAGCTCGGGGAAGGACGGCGAGGTGCCGTAGCCGTACCACATGACGGGCAGCTCGATGGGCGGCAGCTCGGTCAGCCCGGTGTTGTTGGGCGAGTCGTTGACGGGGTTGGCGCAGTCGAACTTGGGCCCGACGACCTTGGTGTCGGGGTTGTAGGGCGCGTACGCCTGGTTGTCGCCGTGGCAGAACGGCCAGCCGAAGTTGCCCGCCTTCTTGATGACGTTGTACTCGACCAGTCCCTCGGGTCCCCTGTCGGTGGTCGGGCCGCCACGGTCGGGGCCGTAGTCGGAGACGTGCACGTAGCCGGTCTTCTGGTCGACGGTGAAGCGGAACGGGTTGCGGAAGCCCATGGCGAAGATCTCCGGCCTGGTCTTGGCCGTTCCCTGCGCGAACAGGTTGCCGGAGGGGATGTCGTAGCCGCCGTCGGCCTTCGGCTTGATCCGCAGGATCTTGCCGCGCAGGTCGTTGGTGTTGCCCGCGGTGCGGGCGGCGTCGAGCATGTGCTGGCCTGGACGCCAGTCGATCGGCGAGTAGCCCTGCCAGTCGGGTGACAGGTTGGGCGGCACGTCGTCGCCGGTGCTGAGGTAGAGGGTGCCGTCGGGGCCGAACTCCACGGCGCCGCCGGTGTGTCCGGGTTCGGGGTAGGTGCGCTGCCGGTAGGCGGGCACGTCGAGGATCTTCTTCTCCGACGCCAGGTCGATGCTGTCGCCTGTCACGGTGAAGCGGGAGAGCCTGTTGACGTCCTCGGCGCTGGAGGCGGGCGAGTAGTAGAGGTAGATCCAGCCGTTCTGCGCGAAGGCCGGGTCGAGCTCCATGCCGACCAGGCCGTCCTCGCCGCCGGTGTAGACGTCGAGCGTGGCGGCGGTGACCGTGGCGTGGGTGTCGGGCTTGAAGATCTTGATCTCGCCCTTGCGCTGCACGTAGAAGACGCGGCCGTCGGCGGCGACGTCGAGCTCCATCGGGTCGGCGGTGTTGTCGTCGAGGGTGATCTTCTCGAAGCTGCTGTTCACCGTGCCGCCGCAGTCGCCTGCCTCGGCGCCGGCGGCCCAGGTGATGCCGCCGAGCACGTGGTCACGGAAGGCGGTCTCGGTGTAGGCGGCGGTGTCGTGGCCCATCGCGGTCGCCCACACCTTGCCGCCCTCGGCGTTGCGGCACCAGGAGATGGGGTGGTCGGGGCCCATGGCCGAGGGTCCCGGGTTGTAGGTCTTCTCGTCCGCCGACACGAGCACGTGCACGTTGCCGCGCGGGTTGGGCGAGAAGTTGTACCACTCCTCGGGCCGTTCCCAGCGCAGCGGCAGCTTCTTGGTCGAGGGGTGGACCCTGTCGGTGACCTTGGCGGTGCCCTGCAGCACGCCCGGCGAGTGGGCGGGCATGTGCGCGCCGCCGTTGACCAGGTCGTCCCACCAGGGGAAGTCGTTCTCGATGCCCATGTCGAGCGCGTTGTGGACGGCGACGACGCCCTTGCCCGAGCGGACGTACTTCTGCACGGCCTGGCGCTGGGCGTCGTTCTCCCAGACCATGCCGGAGTTCTGCAGCATGATCAGCACGTCGTAGCCGGCCAGGTCGGCGTCGTTGAACACCGAGGAGTCGTCGGTCTGCACGACCTCGAAGTGGTTGGCCGCGGCCAGGTCCTTGACCATCTGGATGCCGGCGGGGATGGAGCCGTGGACGTAGCCGACGGCCTTCGTGAACAGCAGTGCACGGAAGATCTCATGGCGGGCGGCGGCGTTCGCCGTACCGGGTAACAACAGCAGGAAGGGGAGGATCAGGACAGCACAAACACGACGCATGGCGATGACTCCGGTGACAGGAGGGGCGGAGAGTCAGAGAGTGCGGAGGAAGGCCAGCCCGTCGACGGCGAGAGCGTCCTGGCTGGGCGCCAGCGGCCGCCAGATGGAGGCCGCGGTGGCGATCGTCTGGTTGTGGGCGGTGAAGGACTCGATGACCAGCGGCCCCTCGTAGGAGGCCGTGCGGAGGGCCGCGGTGAAGGCGGTCCAGTCGAAGCGATCCTGGCCGGGGGTCCCCCGGTCGGTGCCGCAGACCTGCACGTGCGCGATCCTGCCCGCGGCCGCGCGGACGGCCGCGGCGGGATCCTTCTCCTCGATGTTCAGGTGGTAGACGTCGAGCGCCAGGCCGGCGTCCTCGGGCAGCGCCTCGAGTGCCTGCTCGACGGTGTTGAGCAGGCTGGTCTCGTAGCGGTTCAGCGGTTCGACGGCCAGCTTGACCCCGCTGTGGTCGATGACGGGTTTGAGGTTCTCGCGCAACTCGGCGTACGCGGCGGCGCGCTCGCCCTGCGACATCCTCCAGGTACGGCCGACCGCGCTGTAGGCGGGCCCCGCGATGACGGGCGAGCCGACGATCTCGGCCACGTCCATGCAGTGCATGAGGTAGTCCTGGGTCTCCTTGACCGTGTCGGAGGCGACGAGGTCACGTCCTGGCGGCATCACCAGCACGACGGTGGCGGCCAGGCCGAGCGAGGCCAGCAGGTCGGCCGCCCTGGCGGGGTCCCAGTCGCCCGGCCGCTCGACGGGCAGTTCGATCACGTCGAACCCCCACCTCGCGACCTTGGGCGCGAGCGCCGCAAGGTCACGGTCGGTGAGCGGCGAGGTCCACACCCAGGTGTTGACCCCCAGGTTCACTTCTTGCCGCCCCACGTCTCGGGGAAGCCGGGCAGGCCCTCGCATCCGCACAGCGCGTAGTGCAACGGCGGCATGTTCGGCTGCAGGTAGGTGTCGAGGTTGTCAGAGGTGATCTTCGGCTGGGGCAGCTTCCACGTCTTCGGAACCTCCTCACCCTTGAGGATCTTGAGGGCGGCGATGACGGGCGTGCGCCACTGGTAGGTCGGATAGGTGGGCGCGATGGCGGTCAGGTTGTTCTGCTTCCACTTCTGCAGGAAGTCCTGCTGGTCCTCGCCGACCATGGCGGGGACGGGCACTCCCGCGTCCTCGAAGGCCTCGATCGCGGCGACGGCTGTGGCGCCGGCGTCCATCCAGACGCCGTCGAGCTTGCCGTGACGGGCGATGTAGTCGCTGACGATGCTCTTGGTCTTGGCCGCGTCGCCGTCGGTGAACTCCACGCCGACGACCTTGAGCGGGCTCTTGTCGAACGTCACCTTGGCGGCCGACCAGCGGGTCTCCAGCACGTCGACGCCCGGCAGGATGCGCAGGGCGAGGATCTTGCCGCCCGCGGGCACCTTCTCGACCAGGAACTCGGCGCCGTCGGCGCCGAAGGCGTAGCCGCCGATCGGGTTGATCATGGTGACCGGGCAGTCGGTCTCCACGCCCCTGTCGAAGACGATGACAGGCAGCTTGCCGCAGGCCGCCTTCACCGCGGGTGTGAGGGTGGCGGTGGTGTTGGGCGAGACGATCAGCGCGTCACAGCCCTTGCCCGTGAGCTCGGCGATGTCGGAGATCTGCTTGTCGTCCTTGCCCTCAGCGTCCAGCGCCGTGAACGTGGCGATCTCCTTGTGCAGCGCCACCTCGGCCTGCATGCTCTTCCATCCGACCTGCCGCCAGGGGTTGTTGACCGCCGCGTTGGAGAAGCACAGGTGCAGGCCGCCGGACTTCTTGTACTGGGAGGTGCTGACCATCTGCGGGTCGATGGCCTGCTCCCACGGCTTGTCCGCGGGGCCCTGCGCGCTCTTGGCGCGCATGCCGAGCTGGGCGTCGTAGTCGGCCTGGACGAAGAACGAGGACTGCGCGCCGGTCCCCGCAGCCGCTGATTCGGAGGCGGCAGCGGAGGAGGCGGGCGCCGCGGACGCCGCGGCCGTGGTCGTGTCCGTCGGCTTGTCGCTGGTGCAGCCCGCGATGAGCAGCGCGAGCGCCGCCGTCGCGACGAGAGAGAGGGGCTTATGACGCGGCATGTGCGTCTCCTTTGGACTTTCGGGGGGTGAGGGAGAAGGGCAGCCGTACGGCTCCCGCCGCCACGGCGGCGATGATGATGACGCCCTGCACGGTGAACTCCAGCGCCCCCGAGATCCCGTACAGGTTGAGCAGGGTGAACAGGGCCTCCAAGGTGAGCGCTCCCGCCATGGCTGCCACGACCGACCCCCTGCCGCCGCCGAGCACCACGCCGCCGAGGACGACCGCGGTGATGGCGGAGAACTCCAGACCCTGGCCGACCTGCGCCGACACTCCGGCGAAGCCGCCGAGCAGGATGCCCGCGACCGCGGCGGCCAGCCCCGAGATGGCGAAGGCGAGGATCCTGACTCTGGTGACCCTGACGCCCGACAGCGCGGCGGCGCGCTCGTTGTCGCCCGTCGCGATGAGCGTGCGGCCGAAGTCGGCGCGCATGAGCAGGACCGCCGCGACGCCCACGGCCGCGAGGATCAGCACCGACCACAGCGTGTCGCGGCCGAAGACCCTGAAGGCCTGGGAAAGCGCGCCACGCGGCGCCCCGCCCGTCCACAGGAAGACCGCGCCGGACAGGATGAGCATCATGCCGAGCGTGGTGATGAACGACGGCACTCGCAGCAGTGTGGTCACCGCGCCGTTGACCAGTCCGACCAGCAGGCCGATGACGACCACGAGGGCGAGGACGGGCCAGGTGGCGTCCTCGTTCCCGTCGATCAGCCGGGCCGCGACGACCACCTCGACGGTGACCAGCGACCCGACCGACAGGTCGAACTCGCCGGAGACGATCACGAAGTACTGCCCGGCCGCCAGGATCACCAGCGGCGCGGCCCGCTTGACGAAGGCCAGGAAGCCCACGGGTTCGAGGAAGAACGGGTTGGCCAGCGCGATCGCGGCCAGCAGGACGGCCAGGACCGCGAAGATCGGCAGCGCGCGCTTCATGAGGTGCTCCTCTTCCTCGCGTAGACCGCCACGGCGACCACGATGACCACGCCGCGGACGACGTCCTTGAAGAAGGAGTTGACTTCGAGCTGGTTGAAGACGCTGTCGAGGACGGCCAGCAGCAGGACGCCGCCGACGGTGCCCGCCACCCCGCCTCTGCCGCCCGCCAGCGCGGTGCCGCCGAGGACGACCGCGGCGATCGACTCCAGGTCGTAGCCGCCGTCGGTGCCCACGGTGGGGACGCCCGCGCCGAGCCTGCTGGCCAGCAGCAGGCCCGCGATGCCCGCGCACAGGGAGCACAGGACGTGGGTGAGGATGATCACCCGGTCGGTGCGCACGCCGGACAGCCGGGCGACGTCGGGGTCGCCGCCGACGGCGTAGACGCGGTAGCCGTACCTGGTCCTGCTGAGCAGGAACCATGCTGTCAGCGCCACGGCCGCCCACAGCATCGCGGAGACGGGGATCGGCCCGACGCGGTCATAGCCGAGGTGCTGGAAGGACTCGGGGACGCGGCCCGCCGGGCCGTCGTAGAGGTGGTCGAGGACTCCCTTGATGATGAGGGCGACGCCGAGGGTGGCGATGAAGGCGTGCACCTTGAGCTTGGTGATCACCACCCCGTTGACCAGGCCCACGAGCGCGCTGACGCCGATGACGGCGGCGACGGCCCCCGGGATGCTGCCCGCCTGCATGATCTCGGCGGCGACCAGGGAGGCGAGGCTGATCAGGTAGGCGACCGACAGGTCGAGCGATCCTGCGAGGATGGCCAGGGTCTGGCCGACGGCGACGATGCCGAGGGCGGCGCTGCGCTGCTGGACGCCGACGATCGTCTCCACGGTGAGCAGGTTCCCGCCGTCGACGGCGACGAGGATCCAGCCGACCACGATGGTGACCAGCAGCGCGAGGAAGACGACCTGGGTGGAGCCGAGGTCGGCCCACCGGCGCGTGGCCGCCGCTGCGCGGCCGGCCGCGGGGCGCGACGCCTCGGGCGGGGCCGTGGCCTCGGATGGGGGCGCGTCGTTCATGCCGTCTCCTCGCTCGCGGCCAGCCGCATGACGGCCTCCTCCGACGAGCCCGCGGGCAGGGTCCCCGCGACGCGCCCGTCGCGCAGGACGATGACGCGGTCGCTCATCCCGATGAGCTCGGGTAACTCGGAGGAGATCATCATGATCGCGGTGCCGTCCTCGGCCAGTTCCCGCATGAGGTCGTGGATCGCGGCCTTCGCCCCGACATCGACCCCTCGGGTCGGCTCGTCGAAGAGCAGGACGTCGGGGGCGAGCGTCATCCACTTGGCGAGGACGACCTTCTGCTGGTTGCCGCCCGACAGGTAACGCACCTCCTGCGAGGGGCGCGGCGGCGAGAGCCGTACCCGGTCGAGGAGGTCGCGCACCGAGGCGCCGGGACGGCCGATCGCGCGCGCCACCAGCAGCGCGTTGTCGCGGACCGACTGGCGCAGGGCCAGGCCCTCGGCCTTGCGGTCCTCCGTGACGAGCCCGATCCCCGCGGCGACGGCCTCGCGGACCGAGCGGGGCCTGACGGGGGTCATGGTGCCGGTGGTGAAGGGCGCGGCGCCGAACAGCGCCTTGGCCAGGGAGGAGCGGCCCGAGCCCTGCAGTCCTGCGATGCCGACGATCTCGCCCGCCCGCAGTTCCAGCGAGATGTCCGACAGGCGGGCGTTGCCGCCGCCGGTGACGCTCAGCCGCACGTCCCCCGTCGAGGAGGAGCGGGGAGGGAAGTAGGTGCCCAGGTCTCGGCCCACCATGAGGCGGACCAGGTCGTCGGAGGTGACGTCGGCGGCGGCGACCGTGCTGACGAGGCGTCCGTCCTTCAGCACGGTGACCCGTGAGGCGAGGTCGAAGACCTCGCGCAGCCGGTGCGAGATGTACAGCACCGCGATGCCGCGCTCCTGTAATCGCCTGACCAGCCGGTACAGCAGCTCCACCTCGTGGTCGGCGAGGGCGGCCGTCGGCTCGTCCATGACGACGATGCGCGCGTCGAGCGAGAGCGCCTTGACGATCTCGACGACCTGCTGCTGCGCGACGGACAGGCGCTTGACAGGGTCGCGGGGGCCGAAGGAGTCCTCGCCGAGTTCGGCCAGGAGGGCGGCGGTCGCGCCGTCCATCGCCGCTCTGTCGACCAGGCCGCGGCGCAGGGGCTCCCTGCCGAGGAATACGTTCTCCGCGACGCTGCGCTCGGGCAGGAGCGTGAACTCCTGGTAGATGATCGCCACCCCCGCCCGCTGGGCGTCGAGCGGGTGGTTGAAGGAGACCTCCCGCCCGTCGATGGTGATCGTCCCCGCGTCGGGCGTGTGCACCCCGGCCAGGATCTTCATGAGCGTGGACTTGCCCGCGCCGTTCTCGCCGACGACGGCGTGCACCTCTCCGGCCTCGACGGCCAGGCCCACCTCCGACAGCACGCGCACGCCGAGGAAGCTCTTGCCGATACCGGTCATGCTCAGCACTCCACCCACCTCCCTGAGGCGGCGGAGGCGAGCACCGCGTCGCAGACGCGCGCGGCGCGGGCGCCGTCGTCGAAGGTGGGCAGTCCGTCGCGGTGCTCGCCGCGCAGCGCGGCGTAGCTGTCGGCGACGAACGCCTCGAAGCACTCGTGGTAGCCCTGCGCGTGCCCGGGAGGCAGCGGCGAGTACGGCATCGCCTCGGCGGTCAGCGTCCCCGGATCGCGCACCAGCGCCGTCGAGCCCTCGCGCCCGCCGACCCAGAGCTTCTCCGGCTGCTCCTGGTCGAAGGCCAGGCTCTGCTCGGTGCCCGCGACCTCGAGGAAGAGCCGGTTCTTGCGGCCTGGCGAGACCTGGCTGGTGGTGACGGAGCCGAGCGCGCCGTGTGCCGTGCGGAACTGGACGGTGACCACGTCCTCGGTCAGCACGGGGGCGTGGCCGGCGCGCTCCCGCTGGACGACGCCCGTCTGGGCGGACACCGCGCGGATGCGCTCGCCGGTCACGAACTCGGCCAGGTCGCACCAGTGCGAGCCGATGTCGGCGAACGTACGGCTGGGGCCGCCGAGCTCGGGGTCGACCCGCCAGTTGTCGTCCTCGGGGCGCAGCAGCCAGTCCTGCAGGTAGCTGCCGTGGATCAGCGTGACCCTGCCGACGTCACCGCGAGCCACGCGCTGCCTTGCCTCGCGGACCATCGCGTGGAAGCGGTAGACGAACGGGACGGTGGCCACCAGCCCGGCCTCGTCGGCGCGGGCCGCCATGAGCGCGGCGGTCTCCCCGTCGGTGGCCAGCGGCTTCTCGCAGATGACCGCCACGCCGGCGGCGATGGCCTTGAGCGCGAGGGGCGCGTGCAGGTGGTTGGGCGTGCAGATGTGGACCAGGTCGATCGCACCGGACTCGATCAGCTCGTCGGCCGAGCTGTAGGGGCCCTGCGACCTGTCGGGCCTGGACCCGGCGACGCCGACGATCACGGCGCCTGCGAGCCGGGCGGACCGGGCGTGCACGCGGCCCATGAAGCCGGTCCCGATGATGCCCACTCGGGGATTATCAGCCGATTCCCGGCTTATGTCCTCCATGTTTCGGGATCGTAGATCCGACTTATGACGATGGTCAAGCAAAAGTCAGGGGTTTACTTCAGAAGGTCTCCGGCTTATATACCGACTATGGCTATTGGTGTATGGCTCATCGGCGCTAGAGGCTCGGTCGCTACCACCGTCATAGCCGGGGCGGCGGCCATCAGGTCGGGGCTGCTGCCCGCCACGGGATGCGTGGCGGAACGGCTGCCTCCGTGCGGCTTACCCGGCGTCGCCGACCTGGTCTTCGGCGGTCATGACATCGCCTCCACCTCCCTGACGAAACGGGCCGAACGGCTGAGCGAGGCAGGGGTGATCCCCCCTGCGCTCCCCAGGTTGCTGGCGGAGGACCTGGACGCGGCCGAGGCGGAGATCAGGCCGGGCCACGGCCAGGAGGGCGACCAGGCGAGCGCCGCCGCCAGGATCGCCCGCGACCTGGCCGCCTTCCGCGAGAGGAAGGGACTGTCGAGGGTCGTGGTGGTGGACCTCTCCTCGACGGAGCCGCCCGTGCCGTGGCGACCCGAGTTCGCCCGGCTCGCGACGCTGGAGGCGGCTCTGGCGTCAGGGGAGCCGGTGCTGCCCGCCAGTTCGCTGTACGCCTACGCGGCCTTCCGCGCGGGCTGCGGTCATGTCGCGTTCACCCCTTCGACCGGGCCCTCGCTGCCCGCGCTGGCCGAACTCGCCGCCGCCGAGCGCCTGCCGTACGCCGGACGCGACGGCAAGACGGGAGAGACGCTGGTGAAGAGCGCGCTCGCGCCGATGTTCGAGGGCCGAGGGCTGGCGGTCCGCTCGTGGTCGGGCCTGAACCTGCTGGGCGGCGGTGACGGCGCCACCCTGGCCGACCCCGCGGCCAGGCGGAGCAAGGAGGCCTCGAAGGACAGGGCGGTGGAGGGCGTCCTCGGCGGCCGGGTCGAAGGCCGCACGCACATCGACTACGTGGCCGACCTCGGCGAGTGGAAGACGGCGTGGGACCACGTCACCTTCGAGGGGTTCATGGGCGTGCGGATGACCATGCAGTTCACCTGGCAGGGGTGTGACTCCGCGCTCGCCGCCCCCTTGGTGCTCGACCTGGCCAGGCTCGTGGCTCGCGCCCACGAGCGGGGCAGGCACGGCGTCCTCGGCGAGCTCGGCTACTTCTTCAAGGACCCGCTCGGCAGCGACGAGCACGCGCTGCCCGCCCAGTACGACAGGCTGCGAGCCTTCGCGGAGTCGCTCGCATGAGGGCGCTGCTGGAGCTGATCAGAGCACCCGCCGCGCTGTCCGTGCCAGGTGACACGATGGCGGGCGCGGCGGCCGCCGGTCTGCCGGCCCGTCCAGGGCCCGCGCTGGCCTCGACCTTGCTCTACTGGGCGGGCATGGCGCTCAACGACTGGTCGGACCGCCACCAGGACGCGCTCGACCGTCCCGAGCGGCCCATCCCCTCCGGCAGGATCAGCCCCGCAATGGCTCTGGCCACGGCGGCGGGCTGCACGGGCGCAGGCCTGCTCGCGGCCCTCGCCGCGGACGGCAGGCGAGGGCTCGGCCTCGCGGGCCTGCTCGCGGGCGCGGTGTGGGCCTACGACCTCGGGCTCAAGCGCACACCGTGGGGGCCCGCGGCCATGGCTGCGTGCAGGGCGCTCGACGTCATGCTCGGCGCGGGCGGCGCGGCCAGAGCCGCGCCCACCGCCCTGGCCATCGGCGCGCACACCTACGGCATCAGCGTCCTCGGCCGCGCCGAGGTGAAGGGCGCCACGCCGTCGACCGTCAGCGGCGCGCTCGCCGCCTGCGCCACCGCGGCCGCGCTCCTCGCCTGGACCTGCCCCGGCGCGCCGCTGGCCGGCTACCTCGCCACCGTCGCGCGGGCCCATGCAGGGCTACGTGCCCACCCCGACCCCGAGCACGTACGGCGGGCCGTCCGGCTGAGCATCATGGCGCTCGTCCCCCTGCAGGCCGCCGCCGTCGCCGGCCACGGCCGCCCCGCCCAGTCGGTGGCCCTCCTGGCGGCCGCCCCCTTCGGCGGATGGCTGTCCAGACGGGTGGCGACCTCGTGAACTGGTCCTACTGCACCAACGGCTTCCGCGACCACCGGCTGCCCGAGGCGCTGGCCGTCCTGGCCGACCTCGGCTACACGGGCGCCGCCATCACCCTCGACCACGGCCACCTCGATCCCTACGCGCTCGGCCTGAACAGGGAGGTCGCGGCGACCGCCAAGCTGCTCGGCGAGCTCGGCATGACCGCGGTCGTCGAGACGGGCGGGCGCTACACGCTCGACCCCCGGCGCAAGCACCATCCGACACTGCTCGGCGACGAGGCGTGGCGCAGGGCCGACTACCTGCGCAGGGCCATGCGGATCGCCGCCGACCTCGGCGCGCCCGTGGTGCACCTGTGGAGCGGTGCCACGCCCTGCGACGTCACCGAGCAGGAGGCGTGGGCCAGGCTGGCCGGGTGGTGCGAACGGCTGCTCGACGACGCCGACGAGGCGGGCGTCACGCTCGCCTTCGAACCTGAGCCGGGGATGCTCGTCCAGGACCTGGCCGACTACGAGCGGCTGCGGCGCCTGCTCGGCGGCCATCCCCGGTTCGGGCTCACGCTCGACATCGGGCACTGCAGGTGCCTGGAACCGCAGGACGTGCCCTCGTGCGTACGGCGGGCGCTGCCGTACCTGGCGCACGTGCAGATCGAGGACATGCGCCGAGGGGTGCACGAGCACCTGGAGTTCGGGGCGGGCGACATCGACTTCCCGCCGGTCATGGCCGCGCTCGCGGGCTACGGCGGCCAGGTGGCGGTCGAGCTGGCCAGGCACGGCCACGCCGCGCCCGAGGTGGCCCGGCGGTCGATCGACTTCCTGAGGAGGGCACATGGGCGACTGGACGGCTGAGGCCGTGCGGCGGGTGAAAGACGACCAGGGCGCGGTTCACCGCCTGTTCCCCGTGGCGGCGCGCAAAGGCGGGCCCGGGGCCAGGCGGGCTCTGCTCCGGCACGTCGACGCGGCGACGGTCGTCGCGCTGTACAGGAACGGCGACGCGGGCGAGCGCCTGGCCGTCCTGGACGCGCTCGCCGACCTCGACCTGGGCGACGCGGGGCTGCCCCTGGTGGAGGACGCGCTGCGCACCAACGACGCCAGGCTCGTCGCCGCGGCCCTCGGCCCCTACGGCGCGCGGACGCTCGACGACCACGCCTACCGCCAGGGCGTGCTGAAGTGCGTGTTCATGTCGATCCCGCTCGACGGGATCGCCGGGCTCGACGAGCGTTCCGACGCCGAGCTGGCCAGGATGCTGACCGCCTACGCCGACGAGCGCAGGGCCGCGGGCAGACCCGTGCCCCGCGACGTGCTGGAGAGGATCTGATGCGCATCTTCGACCCCCACATCCACATGACCTCCAGAACCACCGACGACTACGAGCGGATGCATGACGCCGGCGTGCGGGCCGTCGTCGAGCCGGCCTTCTGGCTGGGGCAGCCGCGCACGAACGTGGGCAGCTTCCTCGACTACTTCGACGCGCTGCTGGGCTGGGAGCCGTACCGGGCGGCGCAGCACGGGATCCGCCACCTGTGCGCGCTCGCGCTCAACCCCAAGGAGGCCAACGACCCGCGCTGCGAAGGCGTGCTGGACGAGCTGCCCCGCTACCTGCTGAAGGAGTCGGTGGTGGCGGTCGGCGAGGTCGGCTACGACTCCATGACCCCTGCGGAGGACAGGGCGTTCGAGGCGCAGCTGGCCATGGCGGCCGAGCATGACCTGCCCGTGCTCGTGCACACCCCGCACAGGGACAAGGCCGAGGGCACCAGGCGCACGCTCGACGTCGTCAAGGGCCTGCCTCCCGAGCGCGTGCTGATCGACCACCTCAACGAGGTGACGGTCGGCATGGTCGCCGACTCCGGCTGCTGGATGGGCTTCTCGATCTACCCCGACACCAAGATGGACCCGGGGCGGATGGTGGCGATCCTCCAGGAGTACGGCACCGAGCGGATGCTGGTGAACTCGGCGGCCGACTGGGGCCGCAGCGATCCGCTGCGCACCAGGGCCGTGGGCGACGCGATGCGCGCGGCAGGCTTCACCGAGGACGACGTCGACAGGGTGCTGTGGCGCAACCCGTCCGCCTTCTACGGCGTCGCCCCGGAAGCGCAGGCCACGGGGGCCGACTACGCGGGCAACACGATCAAGCGGGGTGGCTGATGCGCTTCCTGCACCCCGGCGGCTCCATCGTCCACCTGGCCTACTGCACGAACGTCCACTCCGCAGAGGATCTTCCCGGCATCCACGCCCAGCTGTCCGGCTTCTGCGCCCGCGTCCGCTCCCTGCTCGGGGTACCCAGGCTCGGCGTGGGACTGTGGCTGCCCGCGGGCGCCGCCCGCGCGCTGCTCGACGACCCCCGGGAGCTGGTACGGCTGCGCGCCGCACTCGACTCCCACGGCCTGGAGGTCGTCACGCTCAACGGCTTCCCCTACCGGGGCTTCCAGCAGGAGGTCGTGAAGCACCGGGTCTACTCCCCCGACTGGTCCTCACCCGAGCGGCTGCGCTACACCCTCGACCTGGCCGCGATCCTGGCCGCCCTGCTGCCGGACGACGTGACCGAGGGCTCGATCTCGACGCTGCCGCTCGCCTGGCGCACCGAAGGCGCGCCGACCGCACTGCTGAAGCCACTGGTCGAGGGGTTGCGCGAGGTCAGGTCCAGGACGGGCAGGACCATCAGGGTCGCCTTCGAGCCCGAGCCCGGCTGCGTCATCGAGACCACCGCCCAGGCCGCCGAGCTGCTGCCGCGCGACGAGCTGCTCGGCGTCTGCCTGGACGCCTGCCACCTGGCGGTCGGCTTCGAGGGCCTCGACTTCGGCGACCTGCCGATCGTCAAGCTGCAGGCGTCGTGCGCGCTGGAGACGCCTCCGGGGGCGCAGCGGGCGCTCGGGGCCTACGACGAGGCGCGGTTCCTGCACCAGACCAGGTGCGCCTCGGGCTACGCCGACGACCTGGGCGAGGCGCTGGCGCGCCTGCCGTACGGGGAGAGGTGGCGGACCCACTTCCACATGCCGCTGCACGCCGCCCCTCCCCCGCCGCTGACCACCACCGCGGGCTATCTGGGCGAGCTGCTGCGGACCGTGCTGGCCGCGCCGCTGACCAGGCACATCGAGGTCGAGACCTATACCTGGAGCGTCCTGCCGGAGCCCGACGTCACCGGCGGGATCGCGGCCGAGCTGGACTGGATGCGGCGCGAGCTGGCCGTTCTCGGCCTGAAGGAGCTGTGATGGCGCCCATCGTGGTGATCAACGTGGTCGGGCTGACGCCGCGCCTGCTCGCGCACATGCCGGGAGTGTCGAAGGTCGGCGCGGCGGCGGCGCTGCGGCCCGTGCTGCCCGCCGTCACCTGCTCCATGCAGGCCACCCTGCTCACCGGCGCGCCGCCGCGCGAGCACGGGATCGTGGGCAACGGCTGGTACTTCAGGGACCTCGGCGAGATCTTCCTGTGGCGCCAGCACAACGCGCTCATCCAGGGCGGCCAGCTGTGGGACTCCGTGCCGGGCCTGCGCACCGCCAACGTGTGCTGGTGGTACGCCATGGGCGCGGCCTCCGACCTGCTCATCACCCCGCGCCCGATCTACCACGCCGACGGCCGCAAGTCGCCCGACTGCTACACCAGGCCGCCTTCGCTGCATGACGAGCTGCCGCCGTTCCCGCTGTTCAGCTACTGGGGGCCGGGCGCGGGCATCGCCTCGAGCGAGTGGATCGTCGGCGCCTCCGTCCACATCCTGCGCGCCCACCGGCCCGATCTGCTGATGGTCTACGTCCCGCACCTCGACTACGACCTGCAGCGGTACGGACCCGACGGGCCCGAGGCCGTCGCCGCGGCCCAGGCCGTCGACGCCGCGCTCGCGCCCCTGCTGGCCGAGGACGCCACGTTCGTCGTCCTGTCGGAGTACGGCATCACCCCCGCCGCCAGACCCGTCGACATCAACAGGGCGCTGCGCGCGGCCGGACTGCTGGAGGTGTACACGCAGGCGGGGATGGAGTACCTCGACCCGTGGACCTCGCGGGCCTTCGCCGTCGCCGACCACCAACTCGCCCATGTCTACGTGCGCGACCCCGCCGACCTGCCGAGAACGCGCTCGGTCGTGGCCGGGCTGCCGGGCGTCGACGAGGTGCTCGACGGCGCGGGCAAGGCCGCCTACGGCCTCGACCACGAACGGGCGGGCGAACTGGTCGCGGTCGCCGAGCCCGACGCGTGGTTCACCTACTACTACTGGCTGGACGACGCCCGCGCCCCCGACTTCGCCAGGCTCGTCGAGATCCACCGCAAGCCCGGCTACGACCCGGCCGAGCTCTTCATGGACCCCGCCGACCCGCTCGTCAAGGTCCGCGCGGGGCTGGCGCTGGCCCGTAAGCGGCTCGGCCTGCGCTACACGATGTCGGTGGTGCCGCTGGACCCGTCACCGGTGCGGGGCAGCCACGGCCGGCTGCCCGACAGCGCCGAGGACGGGCCTGTCCTGCTCGGTCCCTTCGACGGCGACGCGCACGAGGCCACGGCGGTCAAGGGGCTGATCGAAGGGCTCATTGCCAGGCGCGGAGGCTGACGTCGTCGCAGTAGCCCTGGCCGGCGTCCTTGCGCCAGCAGAAGACCGTCGCCTTCGTCGTGTCCTTGCCGGTGGTGAACGTCATCGAGTAGTAGCCGTACTTCTTCCCGCTGTGCGCCCTCCATCCGCCCCTGTGGGGGTCGGCGGTCTTGACGCCCAGCACGGTTCGCCTGCCGTCGGAGCGGACCCAGCCGCTCAGCGTGTACTTGGTGTTCGGGCGCAGCCTGGTCACCTGCTCGGCGGCGGCGTCCATCCCCGAGGTGGAGGTCATCCAGAGCGCTCCCCAGCCGCTGCGCTGGCCGCTGGTGACCTGCTTGACGGTACCTCTGAGGTACCAGGGGGCCAGGTCGGCGCCGTTGAACCCGCCGTTGGCCAGCAGGTTGCGCTCGGTGAGCCGCGCCTTCCTGACCGGGGTGGGGACCGCGGTCGGGGTGGGCGTCGGCGACCGGGTCTTCTTGGCCTTCGGCTTCGGCGACCCGCTCGGCACCGGGCTGGACCACGGGTCGGGATTCGAGGGGACGGCCACGGGCAGGGTGCTCGGCTGGGGGTCGCCCTGCGCCCGCTCGACGGCCTGCGGCGCGCTGCCGTCCCTGCTGAGCAGCACCCCTGCTGTGACCGCGCCGAGCACGACGACGGTCGCCCCCGCCAGCACGGCGAGCAGCCGCCTGTTCCCCTTCGACGGTCTGCCCTCCTGCCCTGGCGGGCCGGGCGGGGGCGCCTGCGGGGGGATGGTCGGCGGCTGGAGCGCGACCGGCGGGGGCGCCTGAGGCGGGATGGTCGGCGCATGGAGGGCGACCGGTGGGGGCGCCTGAGGCGGGGCGGTCGGCGCATGGAGGGCGACCGGCGGCGACGGCGGCGCGACGGGCCCTGCCTGCGGGCTGACGGGCCCTGTCTGCCGGTCGACGGGGTACGCGTGCTGGTGCCCGGGAGACGGATGCCCGTGTCCGGGAGACGGGTGCCCGGGAGACGGCGGCGGTTGCTGGAGGCCCGTGGCCGCGGGCTGGGGGCCGGGGGACGTGTGGTGCGCGACCGGCGACGGGGGCTCGGAGCCCGGCGACGCCTGCTGGAGGAAGGGGGGCGGCTGCGGTGCGGGCGGGACCTGCGGTAAGGCCTGCGTCGCGGGCGGCACAGGGGTGCGGGCGCCGCTCAGGTGGGCCACGAGCTGCTCGGCCGTCGGCCTGCGCGCGGGATCCTTGGCCAGGCAGAGGGCCACCAGGTCACGCAGCCCTCCGGCGAGCACCCCGAGGTCAGGCTCCTCATGCATGATCGAGTGCAGCAGCCCCGGCAGGGTCTCGGTGATGAACGCGGGCCGCCCGTTCGCCGCGAACACCATCGTCATCGCCCACGCGAACACGTCCGCGGGCGGCCCGACAGGGGCCTCGGCGAACTGCTCGGGCGCCATGTACCTGGGCGTACCGAAGAACTGTCCCTGGTGCGTCATCCCCGCCAGCCCGCCGTCCAGCGCCCTGGCGATGCCGAAGTCGATCACCACCGGACCGTCGGGTCCCAGCAGGATGTTGGCCGGCTTGAAGTCGCGGTGCAGCACGCCCGCACGATGGATGGCGGCCAGCGCCATGGCGGTGTTGAGCGCCAGCCGTTCGAGTGCCGCACCCGTGCGGGGCCCCGCGTCGCGCACCGACTCCTCGAGCGAGGGCCCGGGAACGTACTCGCTGACGATGTAGGGGCTGTCGCCCACCACGCCGGTCGCCAGGATCTGCGCGGTGCAGAACCTCGCCACGCTGGTGGCGATCCGCACCTCGCGGACGAACCGCTCGCGGGCCTCCGCGTTGGCCGTCAGGTAGCCCTGCAGGACTTTGACGGCGACCCTCTGCCCTCCTGGCCCCTCGCCCAGGAAGACGATGCCCTGACCACCTTCGCCCAGTCTGCCGAGGATGCGGTGTCCCCCGACCGCCGCTGGATCCTCAGGTATGAGCGGTCTCATCTCGACCACGATGCCCCTTTTCCCCCGGTTAGCTCCCTAGAGAGGGCACCTGTATATCACCGAAAGGGAGCCCCAGATCATGGACCGCCGATACCCGCGAATCGACCCACGTCAGAGACCGCGGCCGACGTCGGCGACGAACCTGGCGAGCCCCGCGCGCCGGCGGAAGAGCTCGTGCAGCTCGGGCGTCGGCTCGTCGCCGAGACGCTCGAACGGCAGGGCCGTCCACGCGCTGCACAGCACCAGCGTGGCGGCGTAGCCGAGCGCCACCTCGTCGGCGGAGAAGCCCGACCCCTCGGCGTAGGCCGTCTCGATCGCCTCGTGGACGGCGGGCAGGTCCCCGGGCGAGAGCTCTCCCGTGTGGGCTCTGCCGACCAGGAGCTGTCCGAGGTCGAAGCCCGCGCAGGTCGCCCAGGGCCAGCTCCAGTCGATCGCCACGAACCGCGCGGAGCCGTCGGCGGGAACGAGCAGGTTGGCAGGGCAGGCGTCGCCGTGCGAAAGCGTGTGCGGCAGCCCGGCGACCGCATCCACCAGGGAGTCGATCCGCGCGGCGAGCGCCAGCAGGTCGGAGCGCAGCAGCGGGTCGGCGTGCGCGGCGACGAGCGGATGCCGCCAGAGGCCGGGGTCGCGCAGCGCGGGCAGGAACAGGTGCTCGACGGGCCCGGCGAGGAAGTGGCGCAGCCCCTCGTTCGGCCCCGCCGCCGGATGCATGGCGGCCAGCTCCCCCAGCAGCCTGGCCGCGGACCTGTACCTGTCGAGGTCCCATGCCGCGTCGGCGGTCCGCACGTCCTCCAGCCACATCACGTAGCGGTCGTCGCCCAGGTCCTCCACGTGGTGCAGGCGGGGCAGGCGCATGCCCTCCGGCAGCGCGAAGCCCGCCATGTAGGTGTCGAGGTCGACCCGCCACGGGAAGTGCGCGGCCTTGTCCTCGAACCCGGGACGCCGTTGCGGCGACTCGATCGACTTGACGAAGAAGGACCACGGCACGCCCGCCGTCGTGGTGCCGTGGAGCCTGCGCAGCGAGGTGGTGGACAGCGCGCCGAACCCGTGCGGGGCCACGGGCTCGCTGCGCTGCTCGGCGATCTCGGCGAGCGGGTCGCCGAGGCTGCGCCGTACCAGGGCCCTGATGTCCATGCCTCGACCTTGCTCCCTCTCGCGATCTCCTCGCATGAGTAAGGGCTACTCAAATACGCTTCCAGCGTGGCAGGTTCGTGGCCCTTCGCAGGCCGGGCGGCGGAGTTGGCCGAGATCAGGTCAGCCGGCGCCGGCCTGGTCGTCGTGGGCGCTCCGGGGGTGGGCAAGAGCCGCCTGGTGGCGCAGGCCGTGGGTGGTCTCGACGACGTGGCGTGGGTGCGGGCCACGGCCGCGGCGGCCGAGCTGCCGCTGGGCGCCTTCGGCCCGCTGCTGCCCTCCACGCCGCCCGCGGGCAACCCGCTCGGCTGGGCGGCCGACGCCGTGCGCGCGCCCGTCCTGGTCGTGGACGACGCGCACCTGCTCGACGCCGCCTCCGCCGCGCTCGTCCACCACCTGGTGGCGCGCGGCCGTACCAGGGTGATCGCGACCTTACGCACGGAGACGCCCGTGCCCGACGCCGTGCGGGCGCTGTGGAAGGACGACCTGCTGCCGCGCATGGAGCTGGCGCCGCTGACGGTGGAGGAGACCGGGCGGGTCCTCGAACGGGCGCTGGGCGGCAGGGTGGAGCCGGGCACGGTGACGCGGCTGTGGCACGCGAGCCGGGGCAACGCCCTCTACCTGCGCGAACTGGTGCTGGCCGGCATGCTCGCCGACAGCGGCGGCGTGTGGCGCTGGCGGGGGCCGCTGTCGATCACGCCGTCGCTGCGGGACACGATCGCGGGGCGCGTCGGCGAGCTGACGCCCGACGAGCGCGAGGTCCTGGAGCTGCTGGCCTACGGCGAGCCGCTCGGCGCCGATCTGCTCTCGTCGCTCGCCTCGGCCGCCGCGGTCGAGCGCTTGGAGGACCGCCAGCTCGTGACGGTCGAGCTGGAGGGCCGCCGCCTGCAGGTACGGCTCGGCCACCCGCTCTACGGCGAGGTGATCAGGCACGGCTGCGGCACCCTGCGCGCCCGCAAGCTCCTGCGCAAGCTGGCCGACGCCGTGGCGGCGTCGGGCCTGCGCCGCCGCGAGGACGTGCTGCGCGTGGCGGTGTGGCGGCTCGACAGCGGCGCGGCCAGCGACCCCGAGCTGCTGCTCGCCGCCTGCGACCTGGCCAGGATGGTCCGTGACCTGGAGCTGGCCGAGCGCCTGGCCCGCGCGGCGGGCGACGGCTTCCGGGCCAGGCTCGCGCTGGGCAGCATCCTGTTCTACGCCGACCGCTACGCAGAGTCGGAGGAGGCGTTCGCCGCCGCCTCCGCGCTGGCCCGTGAGGACTCCTCCCGCACCGACTGCGCGACCACCAGGGCGTTCAACCTGTTCTGGGGGCTGGGCAGGGTCGAGGAGGCGCTGGAACTGATGACGGCGATCGACCGCTCGATCACCGACGCCGACGCGCGACAGGGCGCCCGCAGCACCAGGTCCTCGCTGGAGGTGTTCGCCGGCGACCTGGAGGCGGCGAGGGCGTCGCTGCGGGCCGCGGCCGCGATGGGGCCCTCCACGCATCCGCGCAACGTGCTGGCGTCCGGCACGACCGAAGCCGTCATCCTGGCCGCCGAGGGCAGGGCGACCGAGTGCCTGGAGACGGTCGCCCGCACCGAGGCGGCGCTCGACCGCGCGCCGAACGCGCTGCCGAGCCTCAGGGCGGCGATCCTGGAGGCCGCCTCGGAGGCCGCGCTCTTCCTGGGTGACCTGGCCGCGGCCGAACGCTACGCCGAGCAGGGGCGTGGCCTCGACGGCGAATTCGGAGCGTGGGCCAAGGCGATCATTTACTTCGGCACCCGCAAGGCGCAGGCGCTCAGGCTGCGCGGCAGCATCACCGACGCGCTGGGCTGGTGCAGGGAGGCGATCGCCCGCCTGCCCGAGCGCAGCGTGTGGGCGGGCCTGTGCCTGGGCGAACTGGCCCACGCCCACGCGATGCTCGGCGAGGTCGAGGCGGCGGAAGAGGCGATCGCGCTGGCCGAGCGCAGAGGGCTGCCGCTCGGCCCTCCCGTCGTCGTCCCCGTGGAGCAGGCGAAGGTGTGGACGCTGGCCGCCCGCGGCGACATCTCCGGCGCCGTCTCGACCGCGCTCGCCGCGGCCGAGCGGGCGCTGCCCGCCCAGGTGCCTTTCCTCCTCCACGACGTCGTACGGCTCGGCCGGCCGGCGCAGGTCGCCGCCCGCCTGACGGGCGAGGGCCCGCTGGTCGCGTTGTTCGCCGAGCACGCCGCCGCCCGCACCGGGCCCGACCTGGACGCCGTCTCCGCCGGCTTCGAGCGGCTCGGCCTGATCGTCCACGCCGCCGAGGCGGCCGCCCAGGCCGCCCGCCGCCACCGCCATGAGGGGCTGACCCGCGCGGCCAGGGCGGCGGAGACCAGGGCGTGGGCGCTCGCGCGGCGCTGCCAGGGCGCCCGCACCCCCGCGCTGCTCGATCTGGACGTGCCCGACCTGACCCCTCGCCAGCGCGAGGTCGCCCTGCTCGCCGCCCAGGGCCTGACCAACAGGGAGATCGCGGCCCGCCTGGTGGTGTCGATCAGGACGGTCGCCAACACCCTCTACGCGGTCTACGAGAAGACCGGCGTCAGCGACCGCGCGGCGCTGGCGGACCTGCTGGGCTGAGCCCTTCCCGCGATGTTGACGCGCCCCGGCATGACTTCTATGGTTCATTACAGGAGTAACGAACCAACGAAGCGAGAAGCCATGTTCGACGACCGGAGCCCCATCTACCGGCAGATCGCGGACCGCATCAAGGCCGAGGTCATGAGCGGGGCGCTGAAGGGAGACGAGCAGGTCATGTCGACCAACCAGTACGCCGCCTTCTACCGGATCAACCCCGCCACCGCGCAGAAGGCGTTCCAGCAGCTGGTCGACGAAGGCGTCCTCTACAAGAAACGAGGTATCGGGATGTTCGTCAGCCCTGCCGCCCGGGACACGCTCCGCGCGGAGCGCAGGGAGGGCTTCTTCAGCGAGGTGGTCGACCCGATGGTGGCCGAGGCCAAGGCCATCGGCATCGCGCTCGACGACGTGATCGACCGCATCAGGAACAGCCGATGAGGATCGACGTCGAGAACCTCCGCGTGAGCTACGGCGAGGTCACGGCCATCGAGGGGCTGTCGCTCGCGCTCGACGGCGGCAAGATCTACGGGCTGCTCGGCCGCAACGGCGCGGGGAAGACGAGCCTGCTGTCGGTCCTGGCGGGCTTCCGCAGGCAGAGCGGGGGCAGCGCCCTGGCCGACGGCCGCCCCATCTTCGAGAACACCGCGACCACCAGGGAGATCTCGCTGATCCGCGACGCGGGGGAGACGATCGACCTGGGCACCGTGGAGGACGCCCTGTACTTCGCCGAGGACCTGCGCCCCCGATGGGACGCCGCCTACGCGAAGGAGCTCATCGACCTGTTCGAGCTCGACCCCAAGAAGAACGTCAAGACCATGTCCAAGGGCCAGCGCTCGGCCGTCGGCGTGGTCGTGGGGCTCGCCTCGCGCGCTCCGCTGACCATGTTCGACGAGTCCTACCTCGGCATGGACGCCCCTTCCAGGCAGGCCTTCTACGACGCGCTGCTGGCCGACTTCATGGCGCACCCGCGCACCATGATCCTGTCCACTCACCTCATCGAGGAGGTCAGCGCCCTGTTCGAGGAGGTCGTGATCATCGACAGGGGCCGCCTCGTCGTCCACTCCCCCGCCGACGAGCTGGTGTCCATGGGCACCTCCGTCACCGGGCCTACCGAGCAGGTCGAGTCCTTCACCAGGGACCTCACCGTCCTCGGCACCAAGAAGCTCGGCCCCACCAGCTCCGCCATGGTCTACGGCAGGCTCGACCACGCGGAGGCCCGCAGGGCGGGTCTGGAGACGGGCCCCATCGCGATGCAGGAGCTGTTCATCCACCTGACGGGAGGCCCGGCCTCATGAGATTCCCCAGCCGCCTCCTCTGCGCCAACATGTGGGTCGCGGGCTTCGCTTGGCTGGCCTACTTCGTGGTCATCACGCTGGTCACCGTCGGCATCGCCGTCTGGGGCGACCTCGACGAGAGCGTGTGGGAGAAGGCCGTCCAGCTGACCCGCTGGTACGCGCTGTTCGCCGGCGTCGCCCTGGTCACCGAGTTCCTGCCGCTGTTCATCGCCCACGGGCAGAGCCGCCGCCAGTTCGGCTTCCAGGCGGCGGTCACCCTCGCGATCTTCGCCCCGTTCCTGTCCGTCCTGCTGGTGATCAGCTTCCTGCTGGAATCCGTGCTGTATGGCGTGACGGGCTGGACCTGGGCGCTCGACCACGCCCACCTCTTCACCGCCCCCACCCAGGTTCCGCTGATCTTCGTCGAGTACACGGTGATGTTCCTCGCCTGGCTCGTGACCGGCGCCTTCGTCTCGGCCGCGTTCTACCGGTGGCAGGGCGGGGGGCTGCTGGCCGTACCCGTCGGCATCGTCATGATCCTGTTCGCGCAGAGCGCGATCGGCGACAAGATGCCGCTGCCGTTCATCACCTTCAAGCTCGGCTTCGACCTCCAGGAGTCGGTGGGGCTCGCGCTCACCGCGGGGCTGGCCACCTTCGCCGTCGGACTGGGCCTCACCTGGCTGATCATCCGCGACGTCCCGTTGCGGAACAACGTGTGACGAGCAGCCGCCGGGCGAGCTCATCGAGCTCGCCCGCCACCGCGGCGGGGTGGTCCAGATGGAGATCGTGCCCGGCCTGGGGCACGGTGACGAACCGGGCGTCCGGGCGGAGGCGCCGCATCTCGGCCACCTCCCCCGCGGGCAGGATGCCCTGCTCGCCGAGGACGACGGTCGCCGGGCAGGTGATGCGCGCCCACGCCTCCCAGTTCGAGCGATGCACGTGGTCGGCGATGACGTTCACGATGACCTCGGGGTCGAACGGCGGGCGCAGGCCGTCCGGCGTGGAGACCAGCCCTGCGGCCCATCCCTCGCCCACCGGCCCGCCGCCGAAGAATCCCGCCGCGTCCCCCCGGGTGGCGAAGGGGACGGGCCACGAGCCGAGCCAGCCGTCGATCTGGCCGGGCAGTCCGGTCTCGCCCGGTGCGGCGCCCGCCTCGACCAGCAGGAGCGCGGCGACGAGGTCAGGGTGCGCGGCGGCGGTCTGGATGGCGGTGACCCCGCCGAGCGACTGCCCTGCGAGGATCACCGGCGCGACGTCGAGCGCTCGGATCGCTTCGACGGCGTCGGCGACGAAGGCGGCCCTGGAGGTGTCGCCAGGCCGCGGCTCGCTGTCGCCGTGTCCGCGCTGGTCCAGAGCCAGAAGCCGGTAGCGGCCGCCGATGCGCTCGCCGAGCGGTTCCCACTCGCGGGACTGCCCCGCCAGGCCGTGAAGCAACAGGACGGCGGGCCCCGATCCTCCGCTGTCGCGGCAGACCAGCCGAACGCCGTCATGCTCAAGAGTCATCGTGGTCCACATCGCCGGACACTCTACGCAGGGGGCGAGAGGCGAATGTGGAGGCATCGTGGGTAGGGGACGCCCATGACCACGCTCATGGACAAGCTGCGCGCGTACCTGCGCAGCCCGCAAGGCAAGCAGACGATCGAGAAGGCCAAGCGCATGGCCAACGACCCGCAGAACCAGGCCAAGGCGCGACGGTTCCTGGACCGGCTGCGCCTGCGCCGGCATTGAGGCCGGCCGGACCGGACGGAGGACCGGCAACCTGAGCCCTCGCCCGCACCCGACCGGGCGAGCGGCTTACTGCCATGCCCAGACAGCGGGCCGTGCCCGAGCCGAGCGGCTGACCTGCCGCACCCGGCCGCGCCTTCGCCACCTCAAGAACTGGAGCCTGCTGCCGCCCGGCCCATGAGGCGCTCGGCGAAGGCGGACATCTGGTCGCGCTGCTCGGCCGGTTCCGTGGCGCCGGAGCTGACGACGATACGGGTCACGCCCTGCTCGGCGAGGGCCGCGACCTGCTCGGCGGAGATGTCCATCGACGCGGACCGGGTGTACTCCAGCGCCTCCGGATCGCGCCCCGCCTCCACGGCGGCCTTCCTGGCGATGTCCAGCTGAACGGCCCGCTCGTCGGCGTGGAGCGCGCCGCCGGGGAAGTACCCGTCGCCGCGCAGCCCGGCGCGGCGCGCGGCCGCCCGGCTCGACCCGCCGACGTGGATGGGCAGGCGCGTGACCCCGTAAGGCTTCGGGAAGCTGCTCAGGTTCTCGAAGGCGAAGAACTCCCCTGCGTAGCCGACGCCCTCCTCGCCGCCCTCCCAGAGCAGCCGCAGCACGTCGATCGCCTCGTCGGCCCTGCGGCCGCGGGTGGCGTAGTCGACGCCCACCGCCTGGGCCTCACCGGGCAGCGCCCCCAGCCCCACCGTCAGCAGCCGCATCCGCCCCTTCGACAGCACGTCGATGGTGGCCAGGCGTTTGGCGAGCGTCACGGGGTGGTGGTACGGCAGCAGCAGCACGCCCGTGCCCAGCAGGATCCGGCTCGTGTGCGCGGCGGCGAAGCCCAGGCAGTCGAGAGGATCACCGTACGGCAGCGACGGCGGCATGGCGAAGGAGCCGATGGTCGCGCCGGGGTAGAGCACGATGTGCTCCGGCACGTACAGGGACTCGAAGCCGCTTTCCTCGGCGTGCTGGGCGTAGGCGGCGAGCTTGTCTGGGTCGACCCCGTGATACGGCGTGCTGTACCTGATCCCGAACTTCATGGCGGCCACGCTAAAACGTTGACGCCAGCGTCAAGGCAACCTGTGAGAGCCCCGGGAACCCCCACGCCCGCCAACCGCTTCGGGGCTCATCGCACCGACTCGAGCGGAGGGCCGGCTAGGCCGCGCCGGCGCGGAGGAAGAGCCCGCCCACCTCGCGAAGGTAGTGGCGGAACGCGGGGGGATGGATGACGTCGAATTCCGCGCCCACCGCGGCGAGGATGAGCACCGGCCAGTCGAAGGCGTCCACCTGCAGCCGCAGGTGGCAGGAGCGGTCGTCGACGGGCTCGACCCGGCCGCCGGTGACGGCGGCGACCTGCTCGACCACTCCGGCCGGAGCGTGGAGGAGGACGGTGATGTCGTGCCGGGTGGGGCGGGAGCCGAGCCGGTCCTGGACGAAGGCGGCGGCGTCGGCGGCGGGCAGGTCGCGAGGGCGGAAGCGGGCTCCGGTGGCGGCCGGGTCGGTAAGGCGGTCGAGGCGGAAGACGCGCCAGTCCGCGCGATCAAGGTCGAAGGCGACCAGATACCAGCGGCGTTTGAGTGAGACGAGCCGGTGCGGCTCGACCAGCCGGGTGGCCGGCTCGCCGGACGGGCCGGCGTAGGTGAAGGTGAGCCGTTCGTCGTCGCGGCACGCCTGGGCGATCACGGTGAGCGTGGCGGCGTCGATCTGAGGGCCGTCCGTCGGCACGGCGACGGTGGAGTCCCGTACGGCGTCCACACGGCGGCGCAGGTGGGGCGGCATCACCTGGACGACCTTGGTCAGGGCGCGCAGCGAGGTCTCCTCGATGCCCTCGACGGTGCCGCCGGCGGCGGTGCGAAGGCTGACCGCGATGGCGACGGCCTCCTCATCGTCGAGCAGCAGGGGCGGCATCGCCGTACCGGATCGGAGCTGGTAGCCGCCGGCGACGCCGCGGTTGGCGTCGACCGGGTAACCCAGCTCCCGTAGCCGGTCGATGTCGCGGCGCAGGGTGCGCTCGCTCACTGCGAGCCGATCGGCCAGTTCCAGGCCGGGCCAGTACCGGTGGTTCTGCAGCAGGGACAGCAGCCGCAGCATGCGCGCGCTCGTGTTCGCCATGATTCCAGGTTCCCGCATATTCCGGTCAGGAAGTGACATGAATTGTCTCTAGCGTTGCTTCCATGAACGAAGGAACGCAGATGAGGATCCTGGTGACCGGGGCGACGGGGATCGTCGGCCGCCACGTGGTTGACCGGCTCGTGAGGGCGGGCGCCGACGTGCGGGCGCTGACCCGCAACCCCGCGGAGGCCAACCTGCCGCCCCAGGTGGAGGTCGTCGAGGGCGACCTCACCGCACCCGCGAGCGTGGCCGCCGCGCTGGAAGGCGTGGAACGCGTGTACCTGTTCTCGGTGGAGGAGAGCGCGCGCGAGGTCGTCGCGCTGGCCGCGCAGGCGGGAGTACGGCGCATCGTGGTGCTGTCGGCGGCGTCGGTGACCGCCGGTCTGCACACCAACCCGGTGGAGCGGGCGGTCGAGGAGTCCGGGCTGGAATGGACGCACGTACGGCCGTGCGGGTTCATGACGAACATGCTGCAGATCTGGGCACCCTCCATCCGGGCTGAGCGCGTGGTCCGCTACCCGTTCGCGGACGAGCCGATGAACCTCGTCCACGAGGCCGACATCGCCGCCGTCGCGGTCGCCGCGCTGCTGGAGGACGGTCATCACGGCAGGGCGTACACCTTGACCGGGCCCGGCTTGGTTACCATTCGCGAGCAGGTGGCGGCCATCGGCGACGCGCTCGGCGAACCGGTTCGCTACGAGGAGGTCACCCGCGAGCTCGCCCGTGAGCTGATGAAGGCGCAGGGAGGGTTCGCCGCCGAGTCGGCCGACCTCATGCTGGGCTTCGTCGAGTACGGCGGTGATGCCGCCAAGGGCGCCGACGGCTACGCCGACCAGGACTGGTCGGCGCTCATGCGGGTCTGGCCGGACGTGGAGCAGGTCACCGGACGCCCCCCACGCAGCTACGCCGAATGGGCCCGCGACCACGTCGCGGACTTCCGCTGATCGTCGCCGATCTCCCTGGGCGTCCCGCCGACCCCAGGGGTCCGGCTCGATCCACCCGGTGCGGGCCTCGCCTCCTGCGGGTCACCGCTGCCGGTCTTCCCGCTGGTTCAAGGTCGCGGGCGATCATGGCACCATCGTGGCCGCCGAGTGATCATGCGGGCAATTCCCCCGAACCATCCGCAGCAGACGTGATCGTCGGGGTGTGACGGGCCCTACTATGACGAATCGGTACGCAGGGTCGCAGCGGGTCCACGGGTTCTCGCGGGCACAGGGGGAAGGAAGCCAATGGCAGCGGAGATTCTTCGGCCTCGCGGCGAGACCGCCAAGGTCGTGCCCATCGAGCTCTTCTTCGATCTCGTCTACGTGTTCGCCATCACTCAGCTGTCCCACCTGCTCCTCGCCCATCTCGACGTGGCGGGAGCCGCGCAGACGCTGCTGCTCACGCTGGCGGTGTGGTGGGCGTGGATGTACGCCACGTGGACCACCAACCTGGGCAATCCCGACCATCCCGTGCTGCGGCTGACGCTGACAGGGATGATGCTGGCAGGCCTGGTCATGTCGGCGGCGCTGCCCCAGGCGTTCGGTGATCGGGCGCTGTGGTTCGCGGGCGCGTACGTCGCCATCCAGGTCGGGCGGGCGATGGCGGTGGCCGTCGCGACGCGGACCTTCCCGATCGGGCGCACCTTCCGGTTGATCCTGGTCTGGCACGTCGCGAGCGCCGCACTGTGGATCACCGGCGCCGTCCTCGGCGGCACGGCCCAGGCGGTGCTGTGGATCGCCGCGCTGCTGGTGGAGTACGGCGGGCCGTGGGCGGGCTACCGCACGCCGTACGCCGGCAGGGTCTCGACCACCGACTGGACGATCGACGGCGCGCACATGGCCGAGCGCTGCCAGCTCTTCGTGATCATCGCGCTCGGCGAGTCCGTGCTGGTCACCGGGCTGACTCTGGCCGACAACGACCACCTGACGGCGGCGACGGTGGCCGCGTTCGTGATCGCCTTCCTGGGCAGCGTGGCGATGTGGTGGGTCTACTTCGACCGTACGGCGGAGGCCGCCGCCGAGGCGATCGCCGAGTCGGACGACCCGGCACGGCTGGGCAGGTCGGCCTACACCTACATCCACATCCCGATGGTCATGGGGATCATCATCACCGCGGTCGGCGACGAGCTGGCGATCGCGCACCCGACCGGCGAGATCTCGCTGGGCACCGCGCTGACCGTGCTCGGCGGGCCCGCGCTGTTCCTGGTGGGGCACGCGCTGTTCAAGCGGGCCGTGTTCGGCGACCTGTCGCTCAACCGGATCGCCGGGGTCGCGGTGCTGGCCGCGGTCGGGGTGCTGGTGATCCTCGCACCGTCGCTGATGCCGCCGCTGGCCCTCGGGATCGTGGCCACGCTGGTCGTGGGCGCGGTGGCGGCGACCGACGCCCTGCTGGAGCGTCCCCGCCGCCCCTGACGCCTGCCGTTCTCCGAGGAGCCGTCGAATCGGCGAATCGGCGAATCGGCGAGCACCGGATCAGGCGAGCAGCGCGCCCATCAACAGGTCGACGGTGTCGTCGAGCGAGCTGTCCTGGTCGATGATCCGCTCGTCCGTGTCGGGCAGCAGGTCCCGCTCGACGTACCACTCCCTCATCAGCTCCTCGCCGAACTCCGCGCACTGCGGCCTGGTGGCATGCCGCCGGAGGGTCTCTTCGAGCGGAACGTCCAGGTAGAAGAACTCCGCCCGCCCCGCGTGGTCGCGCTCCAGCGCCGCCAGCATGGGCGCGTAGCGGTCCGCCGCGAGGATGCCTTCGAGGACGACGTGGTGCCCGTGCTCCAGCGAGTACCGGGTGATCGTGTCGATGAGGCCGATGTTCACGCCGTCGGGCCTGTCGTGCTCGCGCAGGATGTCGCGGCGGACGACGTCCTGGCCGACGACGGCCAGCCCGCGCCTGCCGTAGGCGGCGCGGAGCGCTCGGGCGGCGGTCGTCTTGCCCGAGCCCGAGTTGCCGCGAAGGACGACGAGCCGCGTGGACGCCGTCACGGGAGGAAGCCGTTGGCGGCCAGGGCCAGCAGGCGGTCCATGAGGTCGTCGCGGCCCGGCGACTGTTCGACCGCCCACGCGATGCCGGCGACGAGGGCCAGCAGCTCGGCGCCGGTGACCTCGGGGCGCACCTCTCCCGCCTGCTGCGCCCTGGCCAGCAGCCTGCCGCCCGCCGTACGCATGGCCTCGCAGGACGCGTGCAGTTCCGAGCCCTCCTGGCGGAGCGCGGCCATCACGGATTCGGGCAGCCCCCGGTAGGTGGTCGAGCGGACGGCGAACACGCGCAGCCAGTCGAGCAGGGCCTGGCGCGGAGCGTCGGCGGTCAGCAGCTCGTCGGCCCGCTCGCGCAGGGCCTCGAAGCCCGCGCGGGTCAGCGCCTCCAGCAGCGCCTCCCGCGTGGGGAAGTGCCGGTAGAGGGTGCCGATGCCCACGCCGGCGCGGCGGGCGACCTCGCGCAGCGAGGCGTCCGTGCCCTGCTCGGCGAACACCTCACGGGCCACGCCCAGCAGGTGTTCGTAGTTGCGCCGCGCGTCGGCGCGGGCCACCTCGGCCATGCGTCCTCCCATTGACAAGCGGAGCAGTGCTCCGCCTATTATCGGAGCACTGCTCCACATCCTAGTCACGGGAGACGCAGATGACACGGATCGTGCTGGTCACAGGCGCGACAGGAAAGCAGGGCGGCGCGACCACCCACCGGCTGCTGGCCGACGGCTGGCGGGTGCGGGCGCTCGTGCGCGACCCCTCGGCGGCGGCCGCGCGGGAGCTCGAAGCCGCGGGGGCCGAGCTCGTCAGGGGCGACATGGGCGACAGGGCCGCGCTCGACGCCGCCGCCGAGGGCGCCTACGGCGTCTTCAGCGTCCAGCCCACCGCGGGCTCGCTCGACTTCGACCACGAGGAGGTACGGCTCGGCGTCAACGTGGCCGACGCCGCGCGCCAGGCGGGCGTGAAGCACCTCGTCTACACCTCGGTCGGCGCGCTCCATCGCGCCCCCACCGTCCGGCCGTGGGCGCCCAAGCTGGACATCGAGCGACACGTGCGCGCGAGCGGCGTGCCGTACACGATCCTGCGGCCCGTGCAGTTCATGTCGAACCACCTCGACCCGCGCTTCGGCGTCTTCGGCGAGACCGCGCTGGTCAGGATCATCCCGCGGGGGATGACGGTCCAGCTGATCGCCGTGGCCGACATCGGGGCGTTCGCCGGGCTCGCCTTCGGCGACCCCGACGCCTACGTGGGCAGGGAGATCGAGCTCGCGGGCGACGAACTGCCGCGCGACAGCCTGGTCGCGGCGGTCCGCGAGGTGGTGGGCGTGCCGATCGACACCGACCCGCTGCCCGCCGAGCTGCGCGAACGGCTCGGCGGCTACGAGCCCGACCTGACGGGATCCTTCGCGGGATGGAGCGCGGACGTGCCCATGCTCAGGAGGCTTCACCCCGGCCTGATGGACTTCGCGACGTGGATGGAGCGTGAAGGGGCGGCCGCGTTCCGGGCCCTTGCGGCCGGCGGAAGTGTCGGTCGCGCCTCCTAGAGTGGGGCGCGTGCTTCCAGATCTACGTGAGCCCGTCATCAGGCAGCTCGCCGAGTCCGACCTGGCCCGACACCACTGGAGGGCCGACGACGAGGACGGCGGGGTGTGGCTGTTCGAGAGCGTCGAGGGCGACGGCGAGCACTGGGCGATCAGGCAGGTCGAGATCGGCGCCGACCGCTCGGTCCACCGCTACTGGTGGCGCCACCTGCAGGACGAGCACGGCTTCCTCACCGACCAGGCGCTGGAGATCTGGGAGCTGACGGAGATCAGCCGGGAGGCGTTCGAGTCGGTGTGGGAGCTGGCCGGGTAGCCGCGTCAGCCCTGGGCGAGCGGCACGGCCACGGAGATCTCGCCGCCCAGCTTCCGGCCCATCCGCAGGTCGAGGTCGTCACCGCTCCAGAACCTTCCAGGGTCGTACCAGTTGGGCCTGCGTCCGGGGGAGAGCAGGCCCATCTCCTCGTAGGTGACGGCGACGACCTCGGCGCAGTAGGCGCGCTCCAGCGTCCGCTCCCCCACCTCACGCCGGAGGCGCGGAACCCTGCCGCGCAGCCACCGCCCCGCCAGGCGCGCGGTCGAGGGGAACGGCGTGCCGTCGAGCCTGGCGACCGTGCGCAGGGCCGCGTCCTCCATCTCGCCGGTGGCCATGGGCTCGAGCTGCCGTAGCCAGCCGCGCTGGCCGTACCTCTGGCCCCACACGGTGACCGCCTCGCGCAGGTCGTGCAGCTGCACCCCGCGCTGGTGGGTGCCCGACCACAGGTCGAGCAGAGACTTGCCGAGCTCGGCGTGCCACATCATCGGCGGCATGTCCTCGATGACGATGGACATGCCCACGTGGTTGACCGGGCTGTTGGTCACCGTCTGGATCGCCCGGTCGGGCACCGAACGTCCCCTGAACACCCAGAGGTCGCCGGTGCGGGTGAGGTTCACGGCCTCGTCGAGAGTCAGCACACCACTACCCTAGGCACATGCGCACGAAGTGGTGGAAGATTCTCGGCCTGGCCGGTATGGCGGGAGTCGCCGCGACCGGTGTCGTCATGGCCCGCGCCGAACGGCGGCGCCGCGCCTACACGCCGGAGGAGATCAGGTCCAGGCTTCGCGAGCGCGTCGAGGTCCCCGACAAGAGGGCCTGACCCTCAGCCGACCGGGCGCAGCTCGTGGACGAAGACCACGTCGGGGTAGGCGGGGTTGTCGCTGTAGCCCTGGATGCCGCTCAGGTAGGCGCGCTGGTAGTTGACCACCCACGGCACCGCGGCCGCCGCCTGCACGTCCAGCAGCCGCCTGCCGAGCTTGGCGTAGGCCTTCTGCGCCGCCGCGCGGTCGGTGACCGTGAGCTGGGGCAGGGTGTCGATCAGCGCGTCGGCGTCGCGGTCCTTGAGGTAGGTCAGGTTGAACTGGACGCTCTCCGCGCTCCTGAAGACGTTGGCGAACCAGGAGTAGGCGTCGGCGTAGTCGGGCCACCAGTACATGAGGAAGATGTCCTGCCCGCGCTTCTTGCCGCGCGCCCACTGCTCCTCCCACGGCATCGCCTTGGCCACGAGCGTGACGTTGAGCGGCTCGAGGGTGGCGGCCAGGCGCTGGACGAAGACGCGCTGGTCCTCGTCGCCCTGGGCGTAGGTGAGGGTGAGGCGGAGCGGGAGACGGCCGGGGCCGTACCCCGCCCTGGCGAGCAGGTCCGCCGCGCCCTGCAGGTCCTGCCGGGGTGAGCGGCCCGCCACGTGGCCGAGCAGCCCGTCTGGAACCAGGCCCGTCGCGGGGGAGGCGGCCCCGCGCAGCACGCGGAGCGTGCCCGAGTAGTCGATGGTCTTGCGCAGCGCCCTGCGGATCCGCACGTCGGTCAGTGGGCCCGAGGCGGTGTTGAACAGCAGCATCGCCGTCTGGAACGACGGCATGTCGGCGGTGCGCACGCCCGCCGTCCTGCTCGCCCTGCGGTACAGGGCCGGGTTCAGCCGGTGTACGAAGCTGACCTCGCCCTGCAGCAGGCGGCGCCACGCCTCCTCGGGTTCGGGGACGACCACGTACTTGACGGTGGTGTAGTGGGGTCTGTCCCAGCCGCCCCAGTAGGCCGGATACGCCTTGAGCGTGAGCTCGTCGCTCTTGCCCTTGCGCCAGCCGGCGACCGTGTACGGGCCCGTGCCCGCGTCTCTTCCGGTCGAGACCCACTTCTTGAGGTCGGGCGCGGCGGCGGTGTCGTAGATGTAGGCGGCGTATCCGGAGGAGGCGACCAGGTCGAGCGGCACCGCGTACTTCAGCGTGAACGTGACCGTGAGAGGGTCGTCGACCCTGATGGTCTCGACCGCGTCCCAGATGTAGGAGGCGCCGCTCTTGGAGGCCATGGTGCGCTCGATCGACGCCTTGACCGAGGCCGCGTCCATGGGTCTGCCGGTGTGGAAGGTGACGCCGGAGCGCAGGGTGAAGGTCCAGGTCCTGCCGTCGGGCGAGGCGCGCCACGCGGTGGCGAGGCGCGGGCCCGCCTTCTTGGTGACCGGGTTGTAGAACGTCAGCGACTCGTAGATGTTCTGCATCGCGATGATCTCGTTGGAGTAGGAGCTCGCCGGGTCCCAGTCGGTGACCACGCCGAGGTTCTCCACGTACACGAACGTGGACTCCTTTGCGGGCGGCCGCTGCTCCTGCCGTGCGAGCGGGGCCGAACAGCCCGCGAGAAGGAGCGCGAGCGCGGCCGCGATCAGCCGACGGCGCATCTGCCTCCCTCTACTCCCCGATTGTGCTGGCGAACCTACTCCAAGATCACGAAATCACGCTGAAAATCCCGAAAAATCGGGAAAAAGTGAGGTGCAGTTGCTAGGCTCTCACCTGTCCCAAATCCGGGGTTCCGATGCTAGGGACCGACCGGAGTGAGGTGTCATGGGCCGAAGCCGCACGATCAGGGTGAAGATCGTCGGCCTGCTGCTAGTCCCGCTGGTCTCGATGATCACCTTGTGGGGTGTCATCGTGGCCGTGACCGCAGGCGAGAGCCTTGAGCTGCGTTCGTACAAGGAGCGCTGGACCAATCTACGCCAACCGGCGAGCCAGTTGATCGGCGAGCTTCAGCGCGAGCGGCTGACCTCGGCCAGACTCGTGGTGCGCCGGCACGCTCCCGCGGACCAGAGCGACGCCTACGAGCAGCGGGCCAGGACCGACGCGGCCAGAGACAGTTTCCGGCGGCTGTCGGACCGCTCGCGCAGCTCCAGCAGCGAGGCGGTGCGCCGCCAGATCGACACGGTCCTCAGCCAGCTGTCGCGCCTTGAGGCGATCAGAGGCGAGGTCGACGCGGGACTGTCGCCCAGGCTGCCCACGATCGAGGCCTACAACGCGATCTCCGACGCGATCTTCGGCCTGCAGCGCAGCGTCGCGCTGATCGACGACATCCCGATCTACGAGCAGTCACGCCTGGTCATCAACCTCGGGTACGCCAAGGAGCTGCTGACCAGGGAGCAGGCCATCGCGGTCGGCAACCCCGCCGACGAGGAGCGCAAGCTCTTCACCCAGCTCGTCGGCAACCGCCGCTTCCTCATCGACCAGGCGCTGTCCGAGCTGGACGCGCCGCTGCGCGAGATCCAGGTCGGCATCATCACCACCCCTGCGTACCAGCGGCTGAGGATCATGGAGGAGCAGATCATCGCGGGCCGCGCGCCCGCCGACTGGCCCTCCACCTCCACCGCGCTGGCCAACGCCATCCAGAACGCGCAGAACGAGGCGAGCGTCGTGCTCACCGAGCGCGCCGAGCCCGTGGCCGACGCGGTGCTCGTCAACGCCATGGTCCTGGCGGGCACCGGCCTGCTGGTCGTGGTGGTCTCGATCGTCATCTCGCTGCGCATGGGCAACAGGCTGTCCAAGGAACTGGCGGGACTGCGCCAGGCGGCGCTCGAGGTGGCCGAGACCGAGCTGCCGCAGGTGGTCCGCAAGCTGCGTCAGGGCGAGGAGGTCGAGATGCCCGAGCTGACCGTGCCGGGCAGGACAGCCGAGATCGCGGACGTCGGCAAGGCCTTCGCCACCGTCCAGCAGACCGCCGTCGAGGCGGCCGTGGGCGAGGCCAGGCTGCGCGCCGGCGTCGGCCAGGTCTTCCGCAACCTCGCCAGGCGCAGCCAGACGCTGCTGCACCGCCAGCGCATCCAACTGGACGGCATGCAGCGCACCGCGACCGATCCGCAGGCCCTCGACGACCTGTTCCGCCTCGACCACCTGACCACCCGCATGCGCCGCCACGCCGAGGGACTGATCATCCTGTCCGGCGCCGCCCCCGGCCGCGGCTGGCGCAAGCCGGTGCCGCTGCACGACGTGGTGCGTGGCGCCTCGGCCGAGGTGGAGGACTACACCCGGGTGACCGTCTCCCCCATGCCCGCCCACTCGCTGGCCGGGCCCGTGGTCGGCGACGTCATCCACCTGATCGCCGAACTCATCGAGAACGCCACTGTCTTCTCCCCTCCGCAGACCACGGTGATCGTGCGGGGCGAGCTCGCCGCACACGGTTTCGTGGTGGAGGTGGAGGACAGGGGCCTCGGGCTGAGCGAGGAGGAGCTGGCCGACCTCAACGAGCGGCTGGCCAACCCGCCCGAGTTCGATCTCGCCGACAGCGACAGGCTCGGCCTGTTCGTCGTCGCCCGCCTGGCCGCCAGGCATGACATCCGCGTGACGTTGCGCGGTTCGCCATATGGAGGGACCACCGCCATCGTGCTGATCCCCGCAGAGCTCGTCGTGACACCCGAGGAGCAGGAGCAGGAACCCGTGAGAAAGATGCGGGTGGTGACCAGTGAGTGAGGAGCGCTGGCTGGACGAGGACGCAGGTCCCATCGTCCCGGCCTACCTGCTGACCCGCGGTCGCACCGTGCCCGCGAGCGAGGCCATCGACCTCATCGCCGTGATCATCACGGCGGGCGGCCTGGCCATGCCCGTGGGCCTCGGCCCCGAGCATCTGATCATCCTTCAACAGTGCACCAAGCCCACACGGCTGGTGGACGTGGCCGCGGAGCTGAACCTCCCGATCGGCGTCGTGCGTGTGCTGGTCGGCGACCTGCACGCGCAGAAGCTGGTCGAGGTCGAGAAGCCGCCGCCCGCGCCCGACGCCAAGGTGATGCTGGAAGTGATCAACGGGCTGCGCGCCCTGTGATCACCGGCCTGCGTCCGCTGATCGGCGGACCGCGGGCCCGTGGCTCCTCAGCGGGCCTCAGGCCCCGTACCGCCGGTCGGTACGGGGCCTGCCGCCGTGTCCCTCACCTGGCCGCGAGCCCGGTGAGGACGAGCTCCGCCCGGTGGCAGGCGACCGTCCTGCCCGCCACCTCCCGCCGTTCGGGCGCGCTCTCGCACTCCGGTACGGCCAGCGGGCACCTCAGCCTGAACGGGCATCCCGTCTCGGCGGGCGCCGACTCCGCCCGTCCCCTGGCCACCGGCGGCTCGCCGCCCAGCTTCGGCACGGCGTCACGCAGCGCCAGCGTGTAGGGGTGGGCGGGGCGCCGCAGCAGGTCCTCCGTCGGCCCCGACTCGACGATCCGCCCGGCGAAGAGCACGTGGGAGGTACGGCACAGCCGCCCCACCACGGCCAGGTTGTGAGTGATGAGCAGCCGTTCGGTCCCGACGCCTTCGAGCAGACCGAGGATCCTGGCCTGGACGGTGACGTCGAGCGCGCTGGTGGGCTCGTCGAGGATGAGCAGCTCGGGCCGCACGGCCAGGGCCCTGGCGATGACCACGCGCTGGCGCTGGCCTCCCGACAGCTGGTGCGGCTTGCGACCTGCGAGGGCGGGGTCGAGCCCGACCTCCTCCATCAGCGCGGGCACCGCCGCCCTGTCACGGCTTCCCTCGGCGATCGAGCGGCCGACGGACATCCTGGGGTCGAGCGACTCGGCCTGGAAGACCGGCTGGACCGCCTTCCTGAAGACCTTCATGTCGACCTCGCGCAGGTCCCGCCCGCCGTACGTGATGCGGCCCCTGACGGGCTTGAGCAGGCCAAGGAAGGCGCGGGCCAGTGTGGTCTTGCCCGAGCCTGACTCGCCGATGAGGCCGACGCCGCCCGCGGAGATGTCGAGGGTGACGTCGTGGACGACGGGAGTCCTTCCGTAGGCGAGGGTGACGCCTTCGGCGCGCATGATCATGGGAGCGCCTCCAGCAGCTCGCGGGTGTAGGGGTGGCCGGGGCGGGTGAACACCTGGGCGGCCTGGCCCGACTCCACGACCTCGCCGTCCTTCATGACCAGCACGTGGTCGGCGATCGTGGAGACGAGCGCGAGGTCGTGGGAGACGATCAGGAGGGCCAGCCCTCGTTCCTCGCGGAGCCTGCGCAGCACGCCGACCACCTCGGCCTGGACGGTGACGTCGAGGGCGCTGGTCGGCTCGTCGGCGAGGATCACCTCTGCGCCGAGCGCGATGGCGAGGGCGATGGCGAACCGCTGGGCCTGGCCGCCGGAGATCTCGTGCGGGTAGCGGCGCAGGATCGCGGGATCGAGCATCACGGCCTCGCACGCCTCCGCCATCACCCCGTCGATCCCCCCGCGCGGACTCCCGCCCGGGACGCCGGGTTCCTCTGAAGGGCTCTTCGCCCGGGAAGGCCGGCCGGTGACGCCATGGAGCCTGAGCGCCCTGCGCATCAGCGCGCCGAGCCGCGTCGTCGGCGACAGCGCCGCCTGAGGCGACTGGATGACCAGCGCGGCCTTCGACCCCCTGATCGCCCGCAGCGCACGCGGCCTGGCCCGCAGGACGTCGACCCCGCACACCGTCACCTCCCCCGACACGTCGGCGCCCTCGGTGAGGCCGAGCGCGGCCAGCAGCGTGGTGGACTTGCCCGACCCGCTCTCTCCCACGATCGCCACGCACTCTCCCGCGCCCACGTCGAGCGCGGGCACGTGCGCGACCACCCGGGTCCCGTAGGCGACCCGCAGGTCGCGGATGCTGATCACCTGGCGGCCCTCCGCGGGTCGAGCGCGCCGCGCAGTCCTTCGCCGAGCACGTTGAACGCGAACGCCGTCAGCAGGATGGCCAGGCCGGGGAAGGTGACCACCCACCAGTTCGTGGTGAAGAGCGTCTGTCCCTGCTGCACCATCAGTCCCCATTCCGCGGTCGGCTCGTGCGCGCCGAGCCCCAGATAGGACAGCGCGGCCGCGGTCAGGATCACGCCTCCCGCGTCCAGCGAGAGCTGCACGAGGACGGGTGTGAGGGAGTTCGGCAGGACGTGCCGCGCCACGATCACGGGGGCGGGCACGCCCAGGCAGCGGGCCGCGTCCACGTAGCTCCTGGTGGCGACCGAGGCGGCCACCGCGGCCGACAGGCGGGCGTACCAGGGCCACCAGGTCACCGCGATCGCCAGGATCACCGTGGTCACGCTCGGCTGCAGCACGACGGCGAGCGCCAGCGAGAGCAGCAGCGCGGGGAAGGCGAGGAAGACGTCGGTGATCCGCATGATCACGTCGCGCGCCCAGCCGCCCGCGTACCCGGCGACGACGCCGAGCGTGACGCCGACCGTCGCCGACATGGCCAGCACGGCGGCGGCGATCGCCAGCGAGGTGCGCCCGCCGTACAGGACCTGGGTGAGGACGTCGCGGCCGACCTGGTCGGTGCCGAACCAGTGCGCACCGCTGGGCGGCAGCAGCGAATCCAGCGGCCTGGGGTCGTTCTCCTCGTACGGCGCCAGCCACGGCGCGAAGATCGCCGACAGCGCGATGAGCACGAGCAGGACCGCCCCGAAGGCCGCGAAGCGGTCGGGGACGCGGAACAGTCGCCTGCGCGGCTCGACGGCGGTCATCGCGCCCTCGCTCTCGGGTCGATGACGCCCTGCAGCAGGTCCACGACCAGGTTGGCCAGCACGTAGACCCCGGCGACGAGCACGGTCACGCCCGCGATGCCCGGCGTGTCCGCGGAGGTGATGGCGTTGAACGCGTAGCGCCCGAGTCCAGGCCAGTTGAACACCGCCTCGACGAGGAAGCCGTTGACCAGTGAGTAGGCGAAGACGAGGGCGATCAGCGACAGCACGGGGTTGAGCGCGGGCCGCAGCGCGAAGCGCGTCAGGATGGCGGTCTCGCCGAACCCCATGGCCCGTTCCAGCCGCACGTGGTCCTGGCTCGACTCCTCGATGAGCGCGGCGCGGGTCATCTGGGCGATCACGCCCGCCGGATAGGCGGCGACCACCAGCGACGGCAGCACGAGGTGGTTCAGCGTGCTGGTGAAGATCGGCCAGTTGCCGGTGATGAGGGCGTCCACGATCGTGATGTTGGTCCAGAGCGTGAGCGGGCTGGTGGTGTCGAGCGTGTTGTCGTACTCGCCGGCGACGGGGAACCAGCCCAGATGGCTGGCGAACAGGGTCTGCAGGGCGAGCGCCAGCCAGAACACGGGGACGGAGACGGCCAGCATGGAGCCCAGCCGTACCGACAAGTCGGGAAATTTCGTCTTGTAGCGGGCGGCGAGCACGCCGACCGGCACCCCCACCAGGATCGCGACGATCAGGGCCGCGCCCACCAGCTCCAGCGTGGCGGGGAAGGCGGTGAGGAGGTCGTCGACGACCGGCCTCCGGGTGCGCAGGCTCGTGCCCCAGTCGCCGGTGACGAGGTCCCTGGCGTAGTTCCAGAGCTGAACGTGGAGCGGCCGGTCCAGGCCGAACTGCTCACGTGCGGCGGCGAGCTGCTCCGGCGTCGCCTTCGGCCCCGCGTACGCCACGGCCGGATCGCCCGGCACCATCCGCATGATGACGAACGTGAGCATGACCACGCCGGCCACGACCAGGAGAGCCTGGCCGAGCCGGCGAGCCAGGTAACGCATCACCCGGTGGGCTTCAGCTCGTAGAAGGAGACCACGTTCGGGTAGGCGGGGTTGTCGACGTACCCCTGCACGCCGGCCGAGAGCGCGCGCTGGTAGGTCTGCACGTACGGCACCGCGACCGCGGCCTTCTCCTCGATGATCTTCTTCTGCAGATCCGCGTAGGACTGCTCGGCCGCGGCCCTGTCGGTCGCGGTCAGCTCGGGCAGCGCGTCGATCGCCTTGTCGACGGCCTCGTCCTTCAGGTAGGAGAGGTTGAAGGAGACGGGGTCGGCACTGCGGAAGACGTTGACGAACCACGAGTAGGGGTCGGCGTAGTCGGGGAACCAGTACATGACGAAGATGTCCTGGCCCTTCTTCTTGCCGAGGTCCCACTGCGGGTTCCACTGCATGGGCTTGGCCTGCAGGGTGACGTTGAGCTTCTTCAGCTCCGTGCTGAGCAGCGTGACGAGCAACTGCTGGTCGGCGTCGCCCTGGGCGTAGGTCAGGCTGAGCTTCAGCTCCTTGAGGTCGGGACCGTAGTCGGCCGAGGCCAGCAGCTCGGTCGCCTCCTGGATGTCCTGCTTGGGCTCCAGGCCGGGGGTGAAGCCGAGCAGGCCCTGCGGCACCAGGCCCGAGCCCTTCTGCCCTGCGCCCTTGAGCGCGGCGGCCAGACCGTCGTAGTCGAGGACCTTCTGCAGCGCCTGCCGTACGCGGACGTCCTTGAGCGGGCCGCTCTCGGTGTTGAACAGCAGCATCAGGTTCTGGAAGGAAGGCGTCTGAGCCGCCTGGACGCCGGCGGTGGTGCCGGCCTGCGCGAACAGCTGCGGGTTGAGCCGCTGGACGAAGTTCACCTCACCCTTCTGCAGCAGCTGCCAGGCCGTGTTCAGCTCCGGCGTGACGCGGAAGGCCACCTTCTTGTATTGCTCGGGCTTCCAGCCGCCCCAGTAGCCCTCGAAGGCCTTGAGCGTGAGCTCGGTCTCCTTGCCCTTCTCCCACGTGTCGATCGTGTAGGGGCCGGTGCCCGCGTCGGTCTTGCCGTCCTTCACCTGGTCGACCGTGCTGGTGTCGTAGATGTAGGAGGCGTAGCCGGAGGAGGCCACCAGGTCGAGCGGGGTGGCGTAGGACAGGGTGAACTTCAGCGTGTGCTCGTCAGGGGTCTCGATCTTCTTGACCGAGTCCCAGATGTAGGCGGCGCCGCCCTTCATCTTCCTGGTCCGCTCGATGGCCTTCTTGGCGGCCTCGGCGGTGACGGGGTTGCCGCTGTGGAACTTCACGTTCTCGCGGAGCTTGAACGTCCACTCCTTGCCGCCGGTCGCCGAGCTCCACTCGGTGGCCAGGCGCGGCTCGGGCTTCTGGGTCGTGACGTTGTAGCGGGTCAGCGACTCGTAGATGTTCTGCATCGCGATGTTCTCGTTGGAGTACGAGGTCGCGGGGTCCCAGTCGGTGACCACGTCCAGGTTGGGGGCGTAGACGAACGCCTTGTCGTTCTCCGTCGCCGTGCTCGCCTGGGGGGAGGCTGTCGATCCTGTGGCGGGCGCTGAAGGGGGCTGGCTGGCACCGCGTACCTGTCCGCCCGCGCACGCGGAAGCGGTCATGGTCACGGCCCCGACGACCCCTGCGGTGAGCAGACGCTTGTGCCAGCGCATGGGGGGATTTCCTTTCGTAAGCCACTCTGACGGGATCCGCGCTTTTCGCCCAGGTTTCACCCCGCCCGCGCAAGATCGTAGCGACTTACACCTCCCGCTTGGCGGGCATCACCACAACAGCAGCCCGACTCCGGCGATGATCAGAGAGGCGAAGCTCACCACGCCCCTGATCGTGTTCCACCGCTGCCAGCGCGAGGTGTAGGCGGCCCAGAGCCGCTGCGCCTCGCCCTGGCCCGCCTCCAGGGCGTTGTTCATCGGCACGTTGATCGCCGCGGTGACCGCGAACGACCCGACGACGTAGAGGGCGCCGGAGGTGAGGAAGGCGATCCCCGCCTCGGAGACGTCCTGCGTCAGGAGCAGCGCCCCGGTCGCGAGAGGGGCGACGGGCGTGGCCAGGTACATCAGGAGGAACACCGGGTTCAGGATCTTCCTGTTCACGCTGCGCATCGCCGCGACCGCCTGGTCGGCCCTGATCGCGTCGAGCCCCGGCATCACCGAGATCGTGAACCCGTAGAACAACCCCGCCATCGCGCCCAGCAGCACCAGGCTGAGCAACGCGGTGATCTGCGTCAGCGTCGTCATCGTCGGCCCCACACCCCGGTCGCGGCGCTCTCCTCGGCGTACGGGCGGGAGTCCCGCGGCTCACGGCCCGGCGAGCCGACGCGATCAGGCGGACCGAGGGACTCGAGCTTCTTCACCACGCGGCGGCCGGTCTTGCCGGCCCCGCCCAGGACCAGGTTCGTCATGCCCTCAGCTTGGCCGGGACCCCTGCGCGGCGGCCATCGTCGAGAAGCTCGCCCGCATCATCGAGCGTCTAGGCTTTCCGACATGGACGCTCTCGCAGGACTCCTCGACGGGCCGCGAGCCCGGGGCGCCTTCCTGCTCCGTTCGATCATGACACCGCCGTGGTCGGTGCGCATCCTCGACCGGGCCCCGCTGACGCTGGTCTCCATGCTGCGCGGCGAGTCCTGGGTGGTACCCGACGGCGGGCCTCCCATACTGCTGCGGCCGGGTGATGTGGCGATCATGCGAGGGCCCGAGGCCTACAACGTGGCCGACGACCCCGGCACCGAGCCGACGATCCTCATCCACCCCGGCGAGCGCAGCACCACGGTCGACGGCGTGGAGCTGTGCGCGTCGATGGACCTGGGCGTCCGCACGTGGGGCGACAGCCTCGACGGCCCCACGGCCATGCTCAGCGGCACCTACCAGATGCAGGGCGAGATCAGCAGGCGGCTGCTGCGCGCCCTGCCGCCGACGCTGGTCGTCCCCTCACTCGACTCACCCCTGCTCACGCTGCTCGGCGACGAGGTGGCCAAGGACCAGCCCGGACAGGAGGTCTTCCTCGACCGGCTGCTCGACCTGCTGCTCATCGCCACGCTGCGCGCCTGGTTCTCCAGGCCCGAGGCGGAGGCGCCCGCGTGGTACCAGGCGCACAGCGACCCCGTCGTCGGCCGCGCCCTGCGGGTGCTGCACAACGAGCCCGCCACCCCGTGGACCGTCTCCGCGCTGGCCGAGCGCGTCGGCGTCTCCCGCGCGGCGCTGGCCCGCCGCTTCACCGAGCTGGTGGGCGAGCCACCCATGTCCTACCTGACCAACTGGCGGCTCACCATGGCCGCCGACCTGCTGCGCGAGCCCGAGGCGACCGTGGCGTCCGTGGCCCACAAGGTGGGGTACGGCAGCGCGTTCGCGCTGAGCACGGCGTTCAAGCGGGAGAGGGGCCTCAGCCCCCAGGAACACCGCATGGCCCCCGCGTAACCCTCCCCCGACCCGGCCCTCCCGGAGAACCCCGCTCCTGACGAGCCGCACCAGCGGAACGCCCGTCCGCCCCTGACCGCCCGCCAGGGCGGGAACCCCACCACGCGAGCCGCCCCATCCGGAAACACGCCCGCGGATGCGGCCACGCCGACGGCGGCCGAGGACGAATATTACACTCCGTTACGATTCCACGCTCTGAGCAGCGGACATATCACGGTACGTGATCGCCGCTGTGCCCCGCCTGTCCCCCGGCGGAAGGGCATGGCTATGGGTGCTCGTGGCCGCCCTCGCCTGGACCATGCAGGTCATCGGCCCGCCCGCGCCCCACGCCGAGGCGCACGCCTCCGAACGCGAGGTCGTCGCCACCGAACGCTTCTCGGTCGAGGAGATCTCGCGGAAGGCGGGACGACTCCTCCGCCGTCCCGCCCGCCGGGCCGCACCGAGGCCTCGCACCCCCGCGAGCAGCGTGCCCGCCGCGCGCCCATGCGCGCGGACGGCCGAACTCCAGACGCTGCTCTGCGTGTGGCGTACGTGACAGGGCTCCACGCCCGCCGTACCACCACATGATCGGAGCCAGACATGAAGGATTGCTGCGTCGTACTGGAGACATGGACCCATCACTGCCCTCAATGCCGCTCGGAATGGCAGCACACGTATGAGGCGTGGCACGTCGACAACGGGCGTGGCAGGTGCGCCGTGACCTGGCGTGACCGCGGCCACCTGGTGCCCGCGCCGTGGACGGGGCCCGCGTGTCCCGAGTGCTCGACCCCCTCGAAGGCGGCCGTTCCCCGCTGAGGAGGCGTGCCGCCGCCGTTCCCGCCGGAGGGCGGCGGCACGCGCGTGGTCGTCCCCGCGTCGCGGAAAACGTCGGTGCCGGGGTCTAGGGTTGCGGGTTCAGGCTCGCCGTGACGGCGGGACCGAAGTCCTGCTGGGCGCGCGCCCTCGGCGGACGGGACCATCGGGAGCGGAGGCGCCTGGTCGGCGTGCCGTGCGGGAGGAAGGGCCCTCCTGTACAGGCAAGACGGCTCAGGCGAGCGCACTCGCGCCCCGGGTCCGGCACAATGGGCGGCGGACCATCGAAAGGCGAATCAGTGCTCTCTATTCACCAGCGGATCGCGGAAGAGCTGGGCGTACGCGACGGGCAGGTGCAAGCGGCGGTCGACCTGCTCGACGGCGGCGCCACCGTGCCGTTCATCGCGCGTTACCGCAAGGAGGTCACCGGCGCGCTCGACGACGCGCAGCTGCGCACGCTGGAGGAGCGGCTGCGCTACCTGCGCGAGCTCGAGGAGCGGCGCGCGGCCATCCTGGAGTCGATCGAGTCGCAGGGCAAGCTCACCGACGAGCTGAGGGAGCAGATCCTCGCGGCCGACACCAAGGCCCGCCTCGAGGACATCTACCTCCCCTACAAGCCGAAGCGCCGCACCAAGGCGATGATCGCCCGCGAGCTCGGGCTGGAGCCGCTGGCCGACGCGCTGCTCGCCGACCCGACGCTCGACCCCACCGCCACCGCCGAGCCGTACGTCGTGGAGGGGCTGGCCGACGCCGCCGCGGCCCTGGAGGGCGCGCGGGCCATCCTGATCGAGCGGTTCGCGGAGGACGCCGACCTGATCGGCACGCTGCGCGAGCGCATGTGGTCGTACGGCAGGGCCGCCTCGACCGTGCGCGAGGGCAAGGAGGAGGCGGGGGCCAAGTTCTCCGACTACTTCGACTTCAGCGAGCCCTTCACCAAGCTGCCCTCCCACCGGATCCTCGCGATGTTCCGCGGCGAGAAGGAGGAGATCCTCTCGGTGGCGCTCGAGCCCGAGGAGGGGCCCGAGTACGAGCTGCGCATCGCCTCCCGCTTCGGTGTCTCCGACCAGGGCAGGCCCGCCGACAAGTGGCTGAACGACACGGTCCGCTGGGCGTGGCGCACGCGGATCCTCGTCCATCTCGGCCTCGACCTGCGCATGCGGTTGTGGCAGGCGGCCGAGGACGAGGCGGTGCGGGTGTTCGCCGCCAACCTGCGGGACCTGCTGCTGGCCGCTCCCGCGGGCACGCGCGCCACGATGGGTCTCGACCCCGGCCTGCGCACCGGCGTCAAGGTGGCCGTCGTCGACGCCACGGGCAAGGTCGTCGAGACCGCGACCATCTACCCCCACGAGCCCAAGCGGCAGTGGGACCAGTCGCTGGCCGTGCTCGGCGCGCTCGCCCAGAAGCACGGCGTCGAGCTGATCGCGATCGGGAACGGCACCGCCTCCCGCGAGACCGACAAGCTGGCCGGCGAGCTGGTCAAGCACATGCCGGGGCTGACCAAGATCGTGGTTTCGGAGGCCGGCGCGTCGGTCTACTCCGCCTCCGCCTACGCCTCGCAGGAACTGCCCGACCTCGACGTGTCGCTGCGCGGCGCGGTCTCGATCGCCCGCCGCCTGCAGGACCCGCTGGCCGAGCTGGTCAAGATCGACCCGAAGTCCATCGGGGTCGGCCAGTACCAGCACGACCTGGCCGAGACCAGGCTGTCGCGCTCGCTCGACGCGGTGGTCGAAGACTGCGTCAACGCGGTCGGCGTCGACGTCAACACCGCCTCGGCGCCGCTGCTGACCCGCGTGTCGGGCATCGGCTCGACCCTGGCCGACAACATCGTCCAGCACCGCGACGCCAACGGGCCGTTCAGGTCGCGCAGCGCGCTGAAGGAGGTGGCGCGGCTCGGCCCCAAGGCGTTCGAGCAGTGCGCCGGATTCCTCCGCATCCCCGGAGGCGACGACCCGCTCGACGCCTCCAGCGTGCACCCCGAGGCGTACCCCGTGGTGCGCCGCATCCTCACCACCGTCGGCACCGACCTCAAGTCGCTGATCGGCAACACCGCGACGCTGCGCTCGCTCAAGCCCGCCGAGTTCGTCGACGACACCTTCGGCCTGCCGACGGTGACCGACATCCTGGGCGAGCTGGAGAAGCCGGGACGTGACCCGCGGCCGGCGTTCAAGACGGCGACGTTCAAGGACGGGGTGGAGAAGCTCTCCGACCTGTCGTCCGGGATGATCCTCGAAGGCGTCGTGACGAACGTCGCGGCCTTCGGGGCGTTCGTCGACATCGGCGTGCACCAGGACGGCCTGGTCCACGTGTCGGCGATGTCGCGCACGTTCGTCAAGGACCCGCGTGATGTGGTCAAGCCCGGCGACATCGTCAAGGTCAAGGTGCTCGAGGTCGACATCCCGCGCAAGCGCATCTCGCTCACGCTGCGGTTGGAGGACGAGAGCGCCGCGGGCTCCCGGCAGGGGCGCGGCGGCCGTTCGTCGGAGGGCCGCGCGGACGGCCGTCAGGGCGGCGCGCAGCAGGGTGGCCGCTCCGCCGACGGACGCTCCGGCGGTGGCCGCGGCGCCGACGCCGGACGCGGCGACAACCGCGGCGAAGGCGGCCGTGGTGACGGCGGCCGTGGCAATGGAGGCCGCGGTGATGGTGGCCGTGGTGACGGTGGCCGTGGTGACGGCGGCCGTGGTGGCCGCGACGGCGGAGGCCGTGACGGTGGCCGCGGGAACGGCGGCGGCCGTTCCGGAGACGGCCGCGACGGTGGTCGCCAGGGCGGCCAGCGCGGCGGCCAGCGCCGGCCTGCTCCGACAGGCGCGCTCGCCGAGGCCCTGCGCAAGGCGGGCCTGGCAGGCGACGACTACTGATCGCACGTGGGGTGGGCGCACCGACCCAGGTCGCCCACCCCACGCCCCAGGTCAACCACCAGAGTTCCCGTACGCCTCTGCCCGATCGAGCGCCACCGCCCGGTCCCTCGCGCCACCGACAGCGCGTCACACCACCCCGCGCCCCTGCCGCTTCGGTCGACTTCCGTACCCCGCCCGCCAGCGACGACCCCGCACACCCAGCGCCACCGAACGACCGTCACACCACCCGCTCCCTGCCGCTCGGTCGACTTCCGCACCCCGCCCGCCAGCGACGACCCCGCACACCCAGCGCCACCGAACGACCGTCACACCACCCGCGTCACCGAACGACCGTCACACCACCCGCGTCTCCGGGCGAGCGAGCGACGGTCCCGCCGGTCGGCATTGCGCCCCGCCGTGCTTCCGCCCGCATCGAGCCAGGCGCCACGTCACTCACCCTCATGCGGCACCGACACTGCGGATCCCGGCCCGGAAGGCGGGTCCGTTCTCCCGGCATCGGCCCGGCCCCGGTTCAGCGGCGAGCGGACGGAGCGATGTCCCGACCCATCGAGTGGGTACGGTCGTGGAGTGGGTGCGATGGACGAGACCAGTGACCTCTACCGCGACGCCGTACGGCAGGCTCATGACCTGCTGAGGTGGCGATCGCCGTTGCGGGCCGAACTGTGGGCGAGCCGGCTGGCCGCCGAATGGCACGACGACGAGGAGGCCGCGCGGGCGTTCGTGGAGCGCGCCGCCCACGAAGACACCCCCGAGGCGCGCCTGGTCCTCGCCGCGCTCGCCTCCATCGGCCAGCCCCCGGCCGCCGAGCCCGCCACTGAGGAGACGAGCACCGGGCCCGCGGAGGAGGGGACGAACGCTCGCGACACCTCCGCCGGCGAGCCGCGCGCCGACGATGAGACGAGCGCCGACGATGAGACGAGCGCCGTCGATGAGACGAGCGCCGTCGAGGGGGCCGTGAGCGTTGAGACGCGCGTCGGCGAGACCCCCTCCAGCGATGAGACGAGCGTCGGCGAGACCCCCTCCAGCGATGAGACGAGCGTCGGCGAGGCGACCGCCAACATGGAGGCACGCGTCGGCAAGACGACCGCGAGCGAGGGCCCTGCGGTTCGGTGGATGCGGCTCATGGGGCAGGCGCATCCCGAAGGCGCGTGGTACGGCACCGCCGACCCGTACGGCGAGCAGGCCCTGGCGGTCATCTCCTTCGTCTATCCCAACGGCAAGGAGCCCCACCTGGCGGTGGTCGGCATCGACCAGGCGAGCGGCGGGTTCGCCGTCGACGCGATGATCGAGGAGCCGAAGTTCCTCGACGACCTCGACGTCCGCCCGGCCGATCCCGTGAGGGTGGCGGGCCGGATCATCGACGCGTTCGAGCTCACGGACGCCATCATGGGCGCGCCGGTCGCCGACACCTTCCCGAATGCTCGGGCGATCGTGCTGGCCCGTGCCCGCACCGCCGAGCGCTCCGCCGCTGGTGCAGGAGAAGCGGGTGCAGGAGAAGCGGGGACGGGAGAAGCGGGGACGGGAGAACGAGAAGCGAGGGCGGGAGAAGCGAGAGCGAGGGCGGGAGAAGGGGCTGGCGTGGGAGGTCGGCCGTTCGAGGCAGAAGGTGCTGCGGGGCAGGGAGAGGACTCCTCAAGGGGTTCCGAGAGCCGGCGGCTGTCGCCGGACGACACCGTGGAACGCTTCGACGATCTCCCCGATGTGCCGGGCGCGAGTGAGGCGTTCGCCACTCTTGTGGAGTTCGTGGGCGACCGTCCGTCGTGGTGGAGTCCGGCGCGTGTCACCCAGTTCATCACCTCCTGGCTGCCCAGAGAGGCGATCATGAGCGAGGCCGCCATCGACGCGATGCCCCAGGTTCTGCGGGCCTGGACGCGCCACCTGGGAGATCATCCCGAGCTGCGCGCACGTGTCGAGGCCGACTCTCGGGACCTTCCGCTCCTCATGGCCGACGGGTTGCGGTTCAGTCTGGCCAAGCGGCTCAGGCTCGCCGAAAGGGAGCACCGGGGGACGGACCGCTGACCGGTGCGGCTATGCTGCGCAGTGACCTTTTCTGCGGCCCATTGAGGGAGAGCTACAGCATGTACAAGGAGTTCGCGGCCGAGGCTGTCGTCTGGGTGGTCCCGATCGTCGTCCTCATCGGCCTCGCCCTCATGATCACCGCCTGATCCAGGGTATTCGCTGATCCAGCCCGCGAGACGGCCCTTCCTACAGGAGCCGTCCGTGGGCTTTCGCTCGTTCCCGACACCGCGCTCAGCGGTTCGAGAGCGAGGCGGGCGGCCACCGGTTTCGCACATCGGGACTCCGACCCGCGACCGAACCGACCCCGGTGGATGGCGGGCGCGGAGTGCCCGGCGAGGTAGACGGCGCTGGCGAGCCAAGAGCGCCGCCGAGATGGATGGCGGGTGGCGGGCCAAGAGCGCCGCTGAGGTGGACGGCGGGTGGCTGGCCAGAGTACCGCCGAGATGGACGGCGGGACCAAGAGTGCCGCCGAGATGGACGGGGCGGGTGGCGGGCCAAGAGCGCCCGTCGAGGTGGACGGCGGTGGCGGATGCGGGTGCCCGCCGAGGTGGGCGGGCTACGACGCCCACGCCAGCAGGGGCCCGCCCTCGCGCAGCCGCCGCAGCGCCTGCCTCTCCAGCTGCCTGATGCGTTCCCTGGTCAGTCCGAGCCTGTCGGCGAGCTCCTGGTGGGTGAGCACCTTGCCGCCCGCCAGGCCGTACCGGCGTCTGATGATGAACGCCTCCCGCACCGGGAGCTCCCGCACCAGCCCGCGCAGTTCGGCGGCGAGGGCGCGCACCTCCGCGAGCTCCTGCACCTGCGGTATGTCGTCGTCGGCGATCAGGTCTCCGACGCTGGCCTCGCCGTTCTCGCCGACGGGGGTGTCGAGGCTGATCGTCTCCTGCGCGAGCCTGCGCAGCCCCGCGATCTGCTCGACGGTACGGCCGGCCGCGTCGGCCAGCTCGTCCTCCGCCGGCTCCCTGCCCAGGTCGGTGGACAGGCGCCGGGCGATTCTGGACAGGCGGGCGACCTCTTCAGCCACGTGGACGGGCAGCCGCACGGTCCTGCTCGTGTCGTTGATGCCGCGCTCGATCGCCTGCCTGATCCACCACATGCCGTAGGTGGAGAACTTGTATCCGCGCTTGTAGTCGAACTTCTCCACCGCTCTGATCAGCCCGAGGTTGCCTTCCTGGATGACGTCGAGCAGGGGAAGGCCCCGGTGGGCGTAGCGTTTGGCCGCGGAGACGACCAGGCGCAGGTTCGCCCTGATCAGCCGGTCCCTGGCCCGTCTGCCGTCCCGCACGAGTGCCGGCAGCTCGGGCCGGTCGTCGCCGTGGGCGAGGAGATGCGCGGCGTAGAGACCCACTTCCACCCGCCGGGCGAGGTCGACCTCGTCCTCGGCGGCGAGCAGGGGGATTCTGCCGATCTCCTTGAGGTAGTCGCCTAACAGGTCAGCCATCCCGCCCGACTACCCGGCGAACGGCGGAGAATTCCCTGATTCGGAGAGTTCGGCGATGGCGAGTTCGGCGGTGTTCCTGATGTCGAAGAACTTGTCGAGGGCGGTGATCGCGAACAGGTGCTTGCAGCGTGCGTTGAGCCCCGACAGGAGCAGCCGCCCGCCGGAGGCGGTGACCGCCTTGTGGAGGTAGACCAGCACGGACAGTCCGGAGGAGTCGCAGACGCTGACGGCCTGCATGTCGATGACGATCATCGGAGGCTGGCTGAGATCGAGCGCCTTGGTGACTCGATCTCGCACCTCGGCCGCCGATCCGAAGTCGAAGTCTCCTGTGAGCCTCGCGATGACACAGGGACCTTGCAGTCCGAGGCTGATCGACAAGGCCTGCTCCGCAGTCACCCAGCTCCACCTACCCGTGTAGCACGCTTCGATCCCGCTACCTTACCGAAGGTCGCGGCGAACGCCTCGCCCACCCGGTGGCGCGTGGGCGGGCAGCGGGTCAGGAGAAGTAGCGGGCGGGGGTGCCGACCAGCATCTGATCGAGTTGCTCCTGGGTCACGCCGCGGGCCAGGAGCGCGGGGAGGACGTCGTCGTGGATGTGGTCGTAGCGCCAGTTCGGCGCCACCAGCGGCACCCCTTCGTCCCATTCGCCGGCGAAGTAGTCCATGAAGCAGGCCGCGTCGTGGCTGAGCACCATCCGGTCGGCGTAGCCTTGCTCGCACAGCGCGGCGATGGTGGCGACGCGCTGCTCGGTCGGGTTGTACATGTCGAGCCCGAACCGGTCCATGCCGAGGATGGCTCCGGTGTCGGCGAGCCTGCGCAGGTAGTCGAGATCGTTGCTGTCTCCGGCGTGTCCGACGACGACCTTGCGCAGGTCGACGCCTTCCTTGGCGAACAGGTCGAGCGCCTGCAGCCCGGATCGTGTGGCCGCGTCGGTGTGGACGGTGATGGGCGCGCCGGTGCGCACGTGCGCCTGCGAGGCGGCCCCGCACATGCGCTCGACGCCTTCGGTCAGGCCGCGCTTGTCGACGACGCACTTGATGAAGGCGGCCTTGACGCCGGTGTCGGCGATGCCCTCGGTGAGGTCGCGGACCATGTCGTCGACCATCGGGTCCGGCATGTCCATGAGCAGCCCAGGTCCGCGGTGCTCGTATGGGTGGGGCGGCAGGTCGTAGAAGTACAGTCCGGTGGCGACGATGATGTTGAGCTCGGGCACCTGCTCGGCGACGCGCTGGATGCGCGGGATGTAGCGCCCGAGCCCCCATACCGTCGGGTCGGCGATCGTCCGCACGCCCTTCGCCGCCACCGCCTTGAGCTTGCCGATCGCGTCGGCGACCCTGAACTCCTCGTCCCACCAGCCGCCCGCGCCATGGTTGTCCTTGTGCTCGGTCGAGAGGGCGAAGATGTGCTCGTGCATCAAGGTCTGGCCCAGGTCGCTGACGTCGGCCTGGCCGCGGACGGTGGGAACGGTGGGCATGCGGAGCCTCCCATACCAACTGGTCTGTGCGCGCCAACCTACGTCAAAGGATCCGGGGGAACAACGGCGCGGGCGCGGGCAGCCGCTCCCCCTCCACCTGCGCCGCGACCTTCGCCGCCGCTCCCGGCACCAGATCCTCCAGATGGACGGCGAGCGCCCGGCACGCGTGGACGAGCGTCGCCAGCGCGACGTCAGGGTCGGGCTGCTTCCACGGCTGTTCGCGCTCGATGTACCTGTTGGCCTCCTCCACGATCGACCACACCGCCGCGGCGGCCGTCCTGAAGTCGAACTCCTCCAGCGCGGCGTGCACCCGCTTGCCGACGTCGGGCACGAGCGGCGCCACGTCGATGTCGGGCACGTGCCCGTCGCGGAACCTGTGGACCATGGTGACGACCCGCTTGACGAGGTTGCCGAGGCCGTTGGCCAGGTCCTCGTCGTGGCGGGCAGCCAGCCGGGCCTCGGTGAAGTCGGCGTCGCCGACGCGCGGCACCTCGCGCAGCAGCCACCAGCGCACCGCGTCGGTCCCGTAGCGGGCGACGAGCTCGGCGGGGTCGGCGGTCGCGCCGGACGACTTGGAGATCTTGCGGCCGTCGACGGTGAGGTAGTCGTGGACGTAGATCTTGGTCGGCAACGGCTGGCCCGCGGACAGCAGCATCGCGGGCCAGTAGACGGCGTGGAAGCGGATGACGCCCTTGCCCACCAGGTGGATCTTGCGGCCGTTCGACCACCAGCGGTCGTAGTCGTCCAGCGCGGTGACGTAGTTGGCCAGCGCGTCCCACCAGACGTAGACCACCTGCGTGGGGTCGTCAGGGACGGGGATGCCCCAGCCGCGGGCGCGATCCTGCGACCGGGAGATGCTGATGTCCTCCAGACCCGCCTCGATGAACGCCAGCACCTCGTTCCTGCGGGCGGCGGGCTCGATCCGCAGCCGGCCGTCGGCGATGAGCGCCTTCAGCTCGTCCTGGTAGCGGGACAGGCGGAAGAACCAGTTCTTCTCCGCGACCCTCTGCAGCGGGCCGCCGTGCTCGGGACAGGTGTCGTCGGTGGAGAAGGCCTCGCAGCCGACGCAGTACAGCCCGTCGTAGGAGCGCTCGTAGACGTCGTGCGCGGTGGCCCGCCACAGCCGCTCGACCCCCGCCCGGTGGGCGTGGTCGCGGCTGGTGCGGACGAAGGCGTCGAAGGACAGCGCCAGCGGCCCGCGCAGCGCCTCGAAAGCCTCGGCGTTGCGGTCGACGAACTCCTGGACCGGCACGTTCGCCGCCTCGGCCGCCAGGACGTTCTTGAGCGAGTTGTCGTCCGTCCCTGTCTGGAAGCGCACGGGTTCGCGCCTGCGGTAGTGCCTGGCCAGCACGTCCGCCTGGACGATCTCCAACGCGAAGCCCAGATGGGGACGGGCGTTGACGTAGGGGATGGTCGTCGTGATGTACATCGGAACCTCCAAAGGGGCCCCGGACATGCGAAGAGGCCCCGGTCATCAGGGCCTCTGCGAAGACGTCGGCGAGCCCCTAGGGGGCCATCATTCGCCGTGTCGTCATGGGCTCATGATAGCCCGGCGGCCCCGTGCGGCACCAGCGGACCGGCCCCCAGCCCCGCAGGGGCCCAGCGGACCGGCCCCGGCCCCGGCCCCGCGCCGGCTATCCGGGGGCGCGCACGTGGCGGCGCCACACCCACCACAGGCCGCCCAGCGCGAACACCACCAGGCCCGCCACCACCGACTCGGACGGCAGCGTGAACGCCAGCACCAGGCACAGCGCCAGCCCCACCAAGGGAACCGCCCTCGGCGGCGCCCCCTCGTCGGGCCCCAGCCTGAGGGCCGAGGCGTTGGCCACCGCGTAGTAGACGAGCACGCCGAACGACGAGAACCCGATCGCGCCCCGCAGGTCGACCGCCAGCACCAGCACGATCACCACAGCGGCCACCGCCGCCTCCGCCCGGTGCGGCACCCGTCTGACGGGATGGACGGCGTCGAGGAACCCCGGCAGATCCCGTTCCCTGGCCATCGCGAACGTGGTCCTGGACACTCCGAGGATCAGCGCGAGCAGCGCGCCCAGCGCCGCCACCGCCGCCCCCGCCCCGACCACGGGTGCGAGCCATCCCGCGCCCGCCCAGACCACGGTGTCGACGAGCGGGGCGGGCGACAGGCCGAGCCGTGCGGGGCCGAGCACCCGGAGCGTGGCCAGGGCGACGAGCGTGTAGACGGCGAGCGTGATGCCGAGGGCGAGCGGGATGGCCCTGGGGATGGTGCGTTCGGGATCGCGCACCTCCTCACCCAGCGTGGCGATGCGCGCGTATCCGGCGAAGGCGAAGAACAGCAGGCCCGCCGCCTGCAGGACGTCCCACAGGCCGGCGGGGTGGAGCTCGCCGGCGGTCGCCGTCGGCGCCTGGCCGCCGGTGAAGCCCGCGACCGCCACCGCCGCCAGCACGGCCAGGACGAGCGCCACGATGATGCGCGCCGCCATGGCCGAGCGCTGCACGCCGTACAGGTTGAGCACGGTCAGCGCGACGACCGCGCCGACCGCCAGCGGGACGGCCAGGCCGGGCGCGACGTAGGTGCCGAACGTCAGTGCCATCGCCGCGCACGACGCCGTCTTGCCGACCACGAATCCCCAACCGGCCAGGTATCCCCAGAACGGGCCGAGCCGCCGCCGGCCGTAGACGTAGGTGCCGCCGGACTCCGGATGGCGGGCGGCGAGCCTGGCCGAGGAGGTCGCGTTGCAGTAGGCGACGACGGCGGCCAGCGCGAGCGCCGCCGGCAGCCAACGGCCCGCGATGGAGGCGGCGGGCGCGAAGGCGGCGAAGACGCCCGCGCCGATCATCGCGCTGAGCCCCACGACGACGGCGTCGCCGGTGCCCAGCCGCCGCGCCAGACCTGACGCCATTCCGTCTTCCCTTCCGCAGAGCCAGAGATCCGAGAGAGAACCACTGTGCCCCATGGAGATGACATCCCCGGGTCTCCCACCGAAACCCTGGGGTGACACCACTCGGGTCCGCCCCCACGCCCCTGGAGTGGACACCTCGCTGGGTCCGCCGCACGAGACCCCGTCGACCCGCCCGCAGGCCGGGGCCCCGACTACTCCTCGGCTTTCTCGCCCTCCTTGGCCGGCACGATCAGCACGGGGCGTCCCGCGTGGTGCAACACCCGGTCGGACGTGCTCCCGAGCAGGAGCGACTTGACCCCGCCCATCCCCCTGGTCCCCGTCACGATCAACGTCGCGTCGAGCTCGTTCGCCACGTCGACGATCGTCGACCAGACCGCCGGCGAGTCGGACTCCCACCTGGGCGTGGCGTCCAGTCCCGCCTGTACGGCCAGCAGCGCCCCCTGCTCGGCCAGCTCCTTGGTGGCGGCCCGGACGGCCTCGTCCTCGGCCGTGGTGTCGACCGGCGCGATCATTCCCGCCGAGCCCCTGATCGAGGCGAGCGCCAGCCGCTCCCACACGCTGAGCACGACCGTCTCCTGACCCTTCAGCAGGGTTCCCGCATAGGCGATGGCCTCCTTGGCATCGTCCGAACCGTCGTACGCCACCAGAATGGTCATGTCGCTCTCCCCTGACGTCGTGATCTCCCCCCGCTTCTATCCCGCGACGTGCGTTTCATTCGTTTCGGACGCGCTCGGCGGGTAGGGCGAGGCCTATGACCGTCACACAGTTCCGTGATCTCCCTCTCGCCGACCGCGACAGGGAGTGGGACGCCGCGGAGGCCGAGCGGCGCGTCCGGTCCTGGGCGAAGGCCGAGGACGCGCCCAACGCGAAGTACCGCGAAGCCCACATCTGGTACGACAGCGACAACGCCGACGAGTTCGGCGGCTACAAGCTGCCGATCGCCGACGTCGTCAACGGCACGCTCAAGGTCGTTCCCCGGGCGATCATGGCGGCGGGTGGCGTCGTGCAGGGCGCGAGGGGCGGGGTGAAGATACCGAAAGACGAGGTGGACCGGGTCAAGGCCCACCTCGCCAAGTACTACGCCAAGCTCGGGGAGACGCCCCCTTGGGAGCGTTGACCGCCTACGCGGCCAGCGACCGAGACGTCCGCACGGGAGCGTTCGCCGCTGGAGCGACGTGCTGGACGGACACCAGCCCGTGACCGCGGTGGGCCCTCCTGTGCGGTAGCCGTACCAGGTGGAGGCTCAGGAACAGCAGCAGCCCGAGCTCGGACACCACCACGAACCGCTGGGTGAGCCCCGCGGGGATGTCGGTGTTGCTCAGCGGGATCCCGAACATCCTGACCACGTAGGGGATCACGACCAGTACCAGCGCGGCCAGCGCGAAGCCGCTGAGCACCTTCATCGCCCGCGCGTAGCCGACCTTCGCCCTGGCCAGCAGCAGGCCCGCCACCGGCATCACCAGGAAGGCGACGAACCCGGCGTAGCGGTGGATGCCGCCCGACAGGGACAGCGGCAGTCCCGGCCTGTCGGTCGGGAAGACGCCGAGGAGGAACATGCACACCCCCCAGGCCGCCACCAGGGCCACGACCTTGCGGTCGGCGCCCGATCTGCGGAGCGCGGCGGCGATGAACGCCGCGCCGGCCGCGAACAGCGTCAGCGAGGCGGGCAGGAGCCACCCGATCGGGTGGAAGGCGTACTCGCTGATCAAGGTGTGCATCGGGTCGAGCCCGGCCTCCGTCTGCAGCGTGAGCATCGCGCCGGCACCCGTGCCGAGCGCCGCGAATCCACCGATGAGCAATCCCTTCATGCCCTCAACGCTCGTGGAACGCGGCGTTCCGGAGTATCGGAGATCGGCCCCACGCGCCCCCTGAACCGACCCTTACGACCTTGGTAGGACCATCCCCTGCGGCACCCCGATGACCTGGCGGAAGTCGACCCTTGGTGGGGCTGGCCCCCTCAGGGTGGGTACAGCCTGCTGCGGCTCCCGCGCCGGTCGACAGCGCCCCATTTGACTTCGAGTGCACTCTAAGGGCGACGCTGGAGACATGACGATCCAGGAGGCCGCGCGCCGGTCGGGGCTGAGCGCGCACACGCTGCGCTACTACGAGCGCATCGGGCTCATCCACTCCGTCGACAGGGATGGCAAGGGCCACCGTGACTACACGGAGCAGGACCTGACCTGGCTGGAGTTCCTGACCAGGCTCCGCAGCACCGGCATGCCGATCGCGGACATGTGCCGCTACGCCGACCTGCGGCGGCAGGGGCCGCACACCGCGCCCGAGCGCCAGCGGATGCTGGAGGCCCACAGGGCCCGCGTGGCCGCCAGGATCGCCGAACTGGCACAGGACCTCGAGGTCCTGGACTACAAGATCAATTTCTACAAGGAGATGTCATGACCTCCAGGATCGGGCTCGGGTGCATGGGCATGTCCGAGTTCTACGGCGAAGCCAACGACGCCGAGTCGATTGCCGTCATTCACCGCGCCCTCGACCTTGGTGTGACTTTTCTAGATACCGCCGACATGTACGGCCTGGGGCGCAACGAGGAGCTCGTCGGCCGGGCCGTCAAGGGCCGCCGCGACGAGGTGTTCCTCGGCACCAAGTTCGGCATCAGGCGCGACGGCGGCGTCCGCAGCGTCGACAACGACCCCGCCTACATCCGCCAGGCCTGCGACGCCTCGCTCCAGCGCCTCGGCGTCGACCACATCGACCTCTACTACATGCACCGCCGCAACCCCGACGTCCCGATCGAGGAGTCGGTCGGCGCCATGGCCGAGCTGGTCGAGCAGGGCAAGGTCGGCCACCTCGGCCTGTCGGAGGTCTCGGCCGACACCTTGCGCAGGGCGCACGCCACCCACCCCATCCACGCACTGCAGAGCGAGTACTCCCTGTTCACCAGGGGCATCGAGAAGGAGATCCTGCCCGCGGCGCGGGAACTGGGCGTCAAGCTGGTGGCCTACTCCCCCATCAGCCGCGGCCTGCTGAGCGGCGCGCTGCCGCCCGCCGACCAGTTGGCAGCCGACGACTTCCGCAGGGTCAACCCCAGGACCTCGGGCGAGGCGGGCGAGCACAACGCGGGGCTGGTCGCCCGCGTCGCCGAAGTCGCCGCCGAGGTGGGCTGCACGCCCGCGCAGCTCTCCCTGGCATGGCTGCTCGCCCAGGGCGAGGACATCGTGCCGATCCCCGGCACCAAGCGGCTGAAGTACCTGGAGGAGAACGCCGCCGCGGCAGGCTTCACGCTGACCGCGGAGCAGCTGGCCACGCTGTCCGGCCTGGCTGACGCCGTTCAGGGTGCCCGCTATGCCGATATGTCGTCGGTAGAGCAGTGATGTCCGTCTAGCGGGTGACTCGCGATCGCCTGGTCACGGCCTACAGTCGGACCCATGAGGCTCGACTGGGCGATCGCCGTGATCGTGGCCGTGTTCTCGCTGGCTGAGGAGATCGGCGGCCGCACCGGCGAGCCCGACCGCGCCCACCCGGCGTTGTGGATCGGGCTCGCCGTGGCGAGCGCCGCTCTGGTGGCCGTACGGCGGCGCGCACCGTTCGCCGTGCTGGCCGTCTACACCGTGTTCGGCGGCCTGGCGATCCCGCTGTCGGAGGAGACGCTGGGCGCATGGCAGTTCTACGTCGAACTGCTCCTGCTCTTCACGCTGATGGCGGAGGTCCCGCCGAGGAGCCGGCGGACGCCCGCGGGCCTGGCCCTCGCGCTCGGCTTCGTGGCCGTGATCGTCTTCACCGAAGCGCCCGTCGGGCCGGGCGACGTCGCCATCGCCCTGGTGATGACCGGCGTCGCGGCCGGCGCGGGCTTCGCCGTCCAGCGCTACAGGGAGGTCGCCGCCCAGGCGCAGGAGCGCGGCGCGCTGCTGGCCAGGGAGGCGGTCAACGAGGAGCGCAACAGGATCGCCCGCGAGCTGCACGACATCGTCGCCCACAGCGTCAGCGTCATGGTCATGCAGTCGGGCGCGGTGCGTCGCTGCCTGGACGAGGAGCAGGCACGCGAGCGGGAGGCGCTGACGGTCGTCGAGGAGGCGGGCCGCGAGGCCGTTCACGAGCTGCGGCGCATGCTGGGCGTGCTGAGATCGGGACACGAGCCGGGAGTCAACGTCCCCCAGCCCAGCCTGGCCCGCCTGGAGGAGCTGGTGGACCAGGTGCGCGTGGCAGGCCTCGACGTGAAGCTCGACGTGCGCGGCGAGCCCTCTCCGCTCTCGGCCGGCCTCGAGCTGTCGGCCTACCGGATCATCCAGGAGGCGCTGACCAACACGCTCAAGCACGCGGGACCGACCAGGGTGACGGTGACGGTGGCGCACCGGCACAGGGAGCTCTGCCTGGAGATCACCGACGAGGGCCCGGCGCCCGGCTCACCGAGCGGCCACGGGCCGCAGGAGCGGCGGGGTCAGGGCGGTCAGGGCCATGGCCTCATCGGCATGCGCGAGCGGGTGGCGCTGTTCGACGGGTGGCTGGAGGCGCGCCCCCTGCCGGGCGGCGGATTCACCGTGCGGGCCACGCTGCCCGCCTGATCAGCGTGGTCACCACCACCAGCGCGGCCACGATCACCGCGATGAGCGGGACGGCCGAAGGGGCGAGCGGGGCCAGGAGCACCAGGACGGCCGCGATGAGGAAGGCGGCGCTGTCGGCCCTGCCGTAGCCGTGCGGGCGGATGTGCAGCACCCACACCGCGACCAGGTAGACCGCGACGGGCACGGCCATCGCCAGTCCGGCCTGCGACCTGGTCAGCGCGCTCTCGCCGGTGACGAAGGCGACGACGACCTCGATGGCCGCGCCGACGGCTCCGATCGACGCGAAGATCACGTAGTGGCCGTACCCCCACGGTATCGCGGCCCTGTTGGAGGTGAGGATCTCGGGGGTCTCGGGTTCGAAGTAGATCCACCACAGCGAGAAGACGATCACCAGCGCGCCGACGGCCAGCACGATCAGCGAGGGCTTGGCGCCCTCGTCGGACAGCGCGCCCCGCACGGAGACGGTGGCGCCGAGGACGTTCTCGCCCATCATGATGATCGTGAACAGCCCGTAGCGCTCGGCGATGTGGTGCGGGTGCCAGGTGGTGGGCCTGCCACGCTCCGCCCACAGGGGCACGCACAGCTCGACCACCACGCCCAGCGCGAACGCGGGCACCGCCAGCGGCTCGGGGACCACGAACAGGACCAGCCAGTAGACCATCGCCAGGCAGATGCCGAGCGCGTAGCGCCGCGCCACCCCCCGGTGCGCGGGATCGCTCGCGGCGGCCCGCAGCCACTGGAAGGCCATGGCGAACCGCATGATCAGGTAGCCGAACCAGAAGACCCGGTAGTCGTGGTGTTCGAAGGCCCTGGGCACCCCCGCCGCCAGCACGAGCACGCCCGACATCTGCACCAGTGTCATGACGCGGTAGACCCAGTCGTCGGTGTCGTAGGCGGAGGCGAACCAGGTGAAGTTCATCCACGCCCACCAGATGGCGAAGAACGTGGTGAGGTAGCCGACCAGCGCCTCTCCCAGATGCCCGGCCGACAGCGCGTGAGCCAGCTGGCTGACCGCGAAGGAGACCGCGACGACGAAGAACAGGTCGAAGAACAGCTCCAGCGCGGTCGCGACGCGGTGCGGCTCGTCCCTCGCGCGCGCCCGCATCGAACGCAGCAGGGTCATGCCGCCGTCCTACCAGCTCATAGCGGCCGGTCGAAGTAGGCGCGCACCACCGTCGAACCCTCGCGCGTGTGGACGCGAACCAGGTCGCTGAGCAGGTTGACGATCAGCAGTCCCCGTGAGCCGGGGACGCGCGGGTCGACGGGGGACCTGCCGACGAGCGGGTCGGTGATGTGGCCGGCGTCGCTGACCTCGCAGACCAGGCGGCCCTCCTCGTACCACAGCCGCAGGACGCCCGAGCCGCCGCCGTGGTCGAGACTGTTGGCGCCCAGCTCGGAGACCGCCAGTTGCACGTCGTCGAGGCGGGTGCCGGTCATGCCCGCGGCCATCGCCCACTCGTTGGCCAGGTGCCGTATCTGGGCGAGGTTGGCGCTGTCGAAGCGGAGCGCGACCGACGCGGGCGGCTCGTGGAGCGGCACGTTGTAGCCGTCGACCACCCTCATGGGGGCGTAGCGGACGCTGATCCGCTCGCCGCCGGAGTCCTGGAGGACGGGGTGGGTGAGTTCGGCGTCGTCGAGAACCTCGGGCTCGAGCCGCTTGGCGTCGTAGGGGCACATGATCGTGACATGGCGCCCGTCGAACGCCAGGTTGATCAGCGCCTCGTGCTGGGCGCAGGCGGGGTATTCGGTGCCGGTGCGGCCCGCCCAGACGGGCTCGCCGATCATCCGCACGTGGCGGTCGGGAAAGTGGTCGGCGAAGTCGCGCAGCACGCCGGGGATGATCCGGCCGGGGTTGCGGCCCACGACGGTCATGTCCAGCATCCGCACCTGCCCGGCCGCCTCGTCGAGCTCGTCTCTGATCAGCTCGAGATTGGGGCCAGGAACCGCCACCGCCACCGGTTCACCCGCCGCCAGTCCTGCGCGGATGAACGGGACGGTGCCCGAGAGGTAGTCCACGTCGTCCCTGTAGAAGAACGCCGGGTGCGCGAACGCCATATCAGTGAGGTTACCGCGACGGGGTGAGTTACACCTGATCATCGGGTATTACATAGGTACGTCCCACTGGAAGGATTCCTCTAGGTGAAGAAGCTCCAGCTGGTCCCCCGCCCCCGTCCCCCTCGCCGTCCCGTCCCCCTCGACCTGCGTACCCCCTCCGGCAGACCCCTCCCTTTCTGAGACCCCTTCCGAGACGCCGATGAATGATCGACGGATGCGCGTGTCCGACGCCGATCGCGAGCGGGCCGCGCAGCAGCTCCAGAAGGCCTTCGCCGAGGGCCGGCTGACTCCTGTGGAGCTGGACGAACGGCTGGAGCTGGCCTTCGCGGCCAAGACCTACGGCGATCTCACCGAGCCGCTGTCCGACCTGCCGGGCGCGGGCGCCTTCGTGCCCGCCGTCATCGCCGACGCGCACGCGGACGCGGTGGTGCTGGAGTCGAAGAGCGGCGACGTGAGCCGCTCGGGCGACTGGCTGGTGCCGCAGCGGCTGAAGATCGTGTCCAAGTACGGCAACGCCGGCCTCGACCTGTCGGAGGCGAGCGTCGAGCACCCGGTGGTCGACATCGAGTTCGACCTGAAGTACGGCTCAGCCAAGATCGTCCTGCCCGAGGGCGCCACCGCGAACACGGACGGCTATCAGGCGGGGTGGGGCGGCGAGGCCAAGGTGAGCGTGCCCTCGCGCCCCCGCCACGGCATCCTCCACGTGCGGATCACCGGCCGGATCAAGTACGGCGAGCTGAAGGTCCGCTATCCGAGGCGCTCGGTCGCCGACTGGTGGAGGGACGAGATGTGATCCGTGGCCGCCGCGGGTGGTACGGCGGCGGACGGGTTCAGTCCGGCGGGTTGATCTTGGTGATGTCGATCTCCTCGATGGGCCCGACGAAGATCCGGTTGATGAACCAGAGCACGACGCCGATGCCGACGAGGATCGCGGCCCGCAGGTAGACATCGCCCGAGCGGCCGGTGATCGGCAGAGTCAGGGTCAGGCAGACCACCGCACCGAGAGCGGGCATCCACGTGGGCGCGACGAAGTGCTCGTGGCGGACCCTGTCCTTGCGCAGCAACAGCACGCAGACGTTCACCAGCGCGAACACGAACAGCAGCAGGAGCACGGTCGTGTCGGCCAGCGGTCCGATGTCGCCCGTCGAGACCAGGACGGCGGCGATCGCCACCGTGAAGACGATCGCCACCCATGGCGTGGCCCTGGTGGGATGGACCGCCCCGAAGGCCGCGGGGATGATGCGCTGCCTGGCCATGCCGTACACGAGCCTGGAGGCCATCAGCATGTTGATCAGTGCCGTGTTGCCGACGGCGAGCAGCGCGATCAGCGCGAACAGTTTGGGCGGGAAGGCCAGGCCCGCCACCTTGACGACCTCCAGCAGCGGTCCCGTCGAGCCGACGAGGGTCCTGGTGTCGACCAGCATCGTGGCGGTGAAGGCGACCGCCAGGTAGATCAGCGCGGCGACCACGATCCCGCCGAACAGGGCGCGGGGGTAGTCCCGCTGCGGGTCCTTGGCCTCCTCCGCGAGGTTGACCGAGTCCTCGAAGCCGAGCAGTGCGTAGAACGCGAGCGCCGTGCCGCCGAGGACGCCGAGGAAGGCGCCGTTGGCCGGGTGGAACTCCAGGGCCCTGGCGGGCTCGCCCTGCCCGCTGAAGAGCGCGTAGATCCCGATGGCGACGATCACCAGCAGGCCGAAGGCCTCGATGATCGTCAGTACCACGTTGACCCTCACCGACTCGCTGATCCCCGCGAAGTTCACGACCGTGACCAGGCCGAGGAAGACGAACGCGCCGACGATCACCGGGAGTGTGACGAACTCCGCGAGATAGCGTCCGCCGAAGGCCCTGGCGGCGGTGCTGGCCGAGGTGATGCCGCTCATCATCACGGAGAAGGCCACGATGAACGTCACGAAGGGGATGTGAAAGGCCTTGTTGGCGTAGAGGGCGGCGCCGGCGGCTTGGGGGTACTTGCCGACCAGCTCCGCGTAGGCGGTCGCGGTCAGCGCGGCCAGCAGGAAGGCGACGAGGAACGGCAGCCACAGCGCACCGCCGACGTACCCCGCCACCTTGCCCACCAGCGCGTAGATGCCCGCGCCGAGGATGTCGCCCACGACGAACAGAAGGAGCACTTTGCGCCCTATGACCCGTTTCAGCTCGTGACTCACCGTCATGCCATGACTCCTACCCGCGCATGTAACAGGTGATGTAAGCGGGATGTAAGTGAACATCAAGTCTGGCCCCATAATGTCCCTTCTGCTGGACATCCAACGAAGGGCACAGAATGCGTTTCCTCAAGCGGGCCATCACCGTCTCCGCGGCCACGCTGACTCTGGCCGGCCTCACCGCCTGCGGCGCCGTGGGCAACGCCGTCGACTGCAACGCGGTCGGCAACGAAGCCACGAAGATCATGACGGAGTGGTCGGGCAGCCTGTCCGCAGCCATGACCGACCCCGCCGCCATGGAGAAGGCCTCCAACACCGCCGCCGAGAAGTCCAAGGCCCTCGCGGCCAAGTACGACGGCGAGCTCGCCGCGGCCCTGAACGACCTGGCCGCCGGCTTCGAGAGCATCAAGGACCTCAAGGACGCCTCGAAGCTCACCGAGTTCACCGGCAAGATGCAGGGCTTCTCGACCAAGATCCAGAGCGCCTGCACCTGATGAACCGCCTGGCCGCCGCACCGCCTGTGGGGGGCAGCGCGGCGCGGCGGCCAGGGTCAGGCGCCCGGCTTGTCTACCCTTGTCCTCCGTGCGCCTGACGACCTCCCCCCGTCTGTGGGTCTACCTGCTGTCCCTCGCGGCGGCGTTCGCCTACGCCCTGCTCGGCCTGGTCAGGCTCGCCACCTTCCGCGCCACCACCTTCGACCTGGTCATCGTGGATCAGGCGGTGCGCGGCTACGCCCGTTTCGGCATGCCGTACATCCCTTCGGTGGGCGTCTTCCACGGCCGCGGCCTGGACTACCCGCAACTGGCCGATCACTTCTCGCCGATCTACGCGCTGCTCGCGCCGCTCTACTGGATCCATGACGGCCCCGCCACGCTGATCGTCGCCCAGGCCGCCCTGTTCGCGGCCGCCATCCCCTTCCTGTGGGTTCTCACCCGCAGGATCCTCGGTACGGCCCCCGCCTACCTCGTCGCCTTCGCCTACGCCGTGTCGTGGCCGATCTCCCAGGCCGCCGCGTTCGACGCGCACGAGGTGATGTTCGTCCCGCTGCTCACCGCCATCATGATCGAGCGCTACCAGGCGGGCCGCCCGCTGCCCGCGTTCCTGGCCATGCTCGCCCTCCTTCTCGTCAAGGAGGACATGGGTCTGATGGCCATTGGCGCGGGAGCCTGCCTCGTCGTGCTCGGCGACCGGCTGCGCGGCCTGCTGTGCGTCACGATCGGCCTGGCGTGGACCGTCCTGGTGCGCGGCGTGCTGATCAAGCTGGTCGGCGGCGACACCGGCGACTTCTGGGCCTACGGGCACCTCGGCGCGGACGTGCCGAGCGCGCTGCTCCACATGCTCGGCGACCCGCTCGGCACGCTCGCGCTGCCGTTCAGCGAGGAGGCCAAGGTCGACACGCTCTTCCTGCTGGTCTGGCCGACGCTGATGCTCTGCCTGCTGTCGCCTGTCTCGCTCATCGCGCTGCCGCACGTCCTCGAGCGCATGCTGTCCGACAGGTCGTCGTGGTGGCAGGCCGACTTCCAGTACAGCGCGTTCACGGTGGTCATCCTGTTCTGCGCGGGCGTCGACGGGCTCTCCAGGCTGCTGCGCCGGACCAAGGGCCCCAACTCGCTGAAGATCGCGTGGTCGGTCGGCGTCGCGGCCGTCGCCCTCACCCTGCTCCCACGCTTCGCGCTGGACCAGCTCGCCCATCCCGCCTTCTACCGCGCCGACCCCGCCCGCACGCTGGCCGCGGCCGAGGCGGTCGCCAAGGTTCCCTCGGGTGTCGTCGTCGAGGCCACCAACTCCGTGGGCCCCGCCCTGACCTCGCGCGCCACGGTGCTGCTGTGGGACCACCAGCCCCGCTACGCGCCGTGGGTCGTGGCCGACGTCGAGCGCTGGGAGTACCCGCACGGCTCGCCCGCCGCCCAGGCCGAGCGCGTCTCGCTGCTGCTGGCCTCGGGCTACGAGAAGGTCTTCGAGCGCAACGGCTACGTCGTGCTGCGCAAGACCGCCGACGGTCAGCCGATGGCCTCCAGGTAGCAGCGGTCGAAGCCCTCCAGGACCAGCGGCCACGAGCCGGCCGCCGGGGGCGTCGCGCGGTTGTGCTCGGCGATGGACTCGCGCAGCGCGGTGTCGGTCGACAGGCGGACCACGGCCGACACCAGGTCGTCGAACGAGCGGCCGAGCAGACCTTCCTTGCCGTGCTTGACGAAGTCGGCGACGCCGCTCTGGCTCCGGGCCACGACGGGCAGCCCCGCCGCGCGCGCCTCGAGAGCGGCGATCCCGAACGACTCGCGGGGCGCGGGGGCGACGAACACGTCGGCGGACGAGAGCACCTTGGCTATCTGCTCGCGGGTGTAGCGGCCCGGCAGCGAGACCCAGGTGGTCATGCCGTTCGCGGTGAGAAAGCGTTCCATCGAGCCGCGCGCGGGGCCGTCGCCGATGACGGTGGCCCGCATCGGGACGCCGGCGGGAACCTTCGCGCGCGCCTCCCGCAACAGCCTCAGCAGGCGGACAGGCTGCTTGCGCGGCGCGAATCTGCCGACCGCGACGATGTGCACCTCCCCGTCGGACGGCGGCTGGGCGCCCGACGGCCGCCAGCCCGAGACGTCGAGCCCGTTGGAGACCACGTGGACGGGCGTGCCCCGGCCCGCGACCGCCCGGATCGGGCCTGCCGCGGCGTTGCTGACCGTGGTGGCGACCAGCCCCCACGTGTGCCACTCGAACACGAGCCTGAGCGCGGTGTAGACCAACCGGGTGATCGGGTCCCACATGCTGTGCACCGTCACCACGACGGGCAGCCCCGCCCTGACGGCGGCGCGCACCCCCATCCACGCGAACGGCGAGACGGCGCCCGCGTGGACGTGGACCACGTCGGGTCTGCTCAAGGTCATGAGTTTGGTGAGCTTGCCCACACCGCGGGGGTGGACGGGCAGGTCGAACGGCATCCTGGCGACGATCCTGTGGACGCCGGGAAGCGTCCCTCCCCTGGTCGCGGTGGCCACCTCGACGGTGTGGCCGGCCTCGCGCTGCATGCCGACGAGGTCCGCGACCTGCACCTCGATGCCCCCCAGCCGCGGAAGGTAACAGTCACTGACGTGAAGGATCCGCACCCGTCCCACACTAATCTGACCTTGTGCCACCACGAACCGCTGTGTTCTTCCACGCCCACCCCGACGACGAGGCCCTGCTGACGGCGGGCACGATGGCGATGCTCGCGGCCGAGGGCCACCGAGTGGTGCTCGTCGTGGCCACCGCGGGCGAACGCGGCCTGGCCGAGATGGAGAAGGGCGAGGCGCTCGGCGAGAGGCGGATGAGGGAGCTGTACGAGTCCGCAGCGGTGCTGGGCTGCGCGCGCGTGGTGTGTCTCGGGTACGGCGACTCTGGGCTGAGCCCGTCAGGCGGCATCGCCGAGGAGCGGCCCGACAACGCCTTCATCGACGCCGACTCCGAGGAGGCCGCCAAGGCGCTGGCGGCGGTGTTGGAGGAGGAGAAGGCCGACCTGCTGTCGATCTACGACCCGGCGGGCGGCTACGGCCATCCCGACCACGTGCAGGTGCACAGGGTGGGCAGGCGGGCCGCGCAGATCGCGGAGACGCCGATCGTGCTGGAGGCCACGGTCAACAGGGACCCGCTGATCAGGGCGTTGCGGCTGGCTGGCAAGGTCTACACCTTCCCTCCCGAGTTCGACCTCAGGACGTTCGAGAGCGCCTACACGGCGGGCGACCAGATCACCCACAGGATCAACGTCAGGAAGTACGCCAGGCAGAAACGGGCCAGCATGACCGCACACGTCTCCCAGGCCAGCGGTGGCGACGGCGACAGGACGCTGGCCGTCCTGCTGAAGATCCCCGGCCCGCTCTACCGCGTGGTCTTCGGCACCGAGTGGTACGTCCGGCGCGATCTGCCCCCGGGCACCCGCCTCAGGCACCCGTTCGATGAGGCGCCGTGAGTACCAGCCGCCGCCTCCTCCCTCAGGACGACGCTGAACACCCGCGAACCGGGGCAGGGTGGTACCGATGAAGAACAAATGGCTCCAGATCACGTTGTCGGTGGCCTCCCTCGGACTGGCGGTGACGCTCGTCGTCTACCTCCCGCAGATCGTCCAGGCACTCACCGGCAAGCAGGTCTCGTGGGTGGAGATCGGCGCGGTGTTCGCCACGCTGAGCCCCGGGACGATCGCGCTGATGACCGCGGTGTGGCTGAGCAGCCTGATCGCCTACACCTTCGTGTTGACCAACTCGATGCCCGGCCTGAACAACCTGCAGGCCCTCGCCCTCAACGCCGCGGGCAGCGCGGTCAGCAACCTGCTGCCGTTCGGCGGCGCCGCGGGTGTGGCGCTGACCTTCGCCATGGCGAGGAGCTGGGGCTTCACCAACCGCTCCATCGTGGTGATGACGCTGGTCAGCGGGGTGTGGAACACCTTGTTCAGGTTCGTCCTGCCCGCCGTCGGCATCATCGCGCTGCTGATGGCGGGCGAGGCGCCCAACCCGACCGTGGCCAACGCCGGGTGGGTCGGCGCCGTCTCGATCCTCGCCCTCGTGGGCGTCGTGGCGGCCGCGCTCTACTGGGACCGCGCCGCCGCGCTGCTCGGCCGCGCCCTCGACGCGCTCGTCCGGCTGGCCCGCCTCAGGTTCTCCGCGTCCGAATCGTTGGAGAAACTCCGTAGAGACACCGTGGGGATCGTCAGAACCCGGTGGCTGGGCCTGTCCAGCAGCATGATCGCCTTCCTGGTGCTGCAGTGGCTGATCATGATCTGCTGTATGCAGGCGACCGGCGCGTATCCTGGTCTTGCACAATCGATCGCAGTCTTCGCCCTGTCCCGGGTGCTCACCGCGGTCCTGGTCACACCTAGTGGCGCGGGGCTCATGGAGGGTGGTGTCGTGTTGCTGCTGACCACCGCTTTCGGTGTGGACACCGCTGCCGCCACGGCCACGGCGTTGTTGTTCGGATTCTGGACCTACACTGTGGAGATCCCTTTCGGCGGGCTGGCTCTGGGCGCCTGGACGCTCCTGGGAAGAAATCGCAGGACTCGTCGCGAGAGCCCACACACGAACATGGAAACGCAGCCGTGACCATCGCGAACCTGACAAAGACCTTGTGCGTGCTTCGGAAGCGCGCATAGCGTGGCGGCTGACATGGTGGCGTTCCGGGTTCTGGGGCCAGTCGAGGCGTACGAAAGCAACAGCGACGACGAACTCGACCTCGGCGGGTTGCGGCAGCGAGCCGTGCTCGCCCGCCTTCTCGTGGCCAGAGGGCAGGTCGTGCCTGTTGACACCCTGCTCTACGACCTGTGGGATGACGACGCGGCCAAGGGCGCGCAGTCGGGCCTGCAGGTCTACATCTCCCGCCTGCGCAGGGTGCTCGAGCCCGGCAGACCGCGTGGCGGGCCCAACAGGCTGCTGGTGACCGTGGCCTCCGGCTACGCGCTGCGGGTCGCGCCCGACCAGGTCGACGCGCTGCGCTTCGAGCAGCTCGTCAGGGCGGCGGGCGAGCATCTCGACAGCGACGACCCGCAGTCGGCCAGGACCAGGCTGGGCAAGGCACTCGGGCTGTGGCGTGGCACGCCGTACTCCGACTTCGCCGACCAGCCATGGGCGGAGGCAGAGGTCAACAGGCTCACCGAGCTGCGGCTCGTGGCGCGCGAGCGCTACGCCGACACCGGGCTGCGCCTGGGGATGCACGCCGAGACGGTGCCCGACCTCGAGGCGATGACGGGCGAGAACCCGCTGCGCGAGGAGGGCTGGCGGCTGCTCGCCCTGGGCCTCTACCGGTGCGGGCGGCAGGGCGACGCGCTGGCCGCGCTGCGAAGGGCGCGCGGCATCCTCGCCGACGAGCTGGGCATCGACCCCGGCCCGGCCCTGCGCAAGCTCGAATCCGACATCCTGGCCCAGGCGCCCGAGCTCGAACTGACCGCGGCGCCGCGCCCGGCTCGCCAGCCCGCCCCGGTCGCCGACACCTGGCCGCCCAGGGCGACCACCCCCGTCGAGCCGCCGCCGCTGGAGCCCGAGCCGTTCATCGGCCGCGACGCCGAGCTGTCCAGGCTGACCGGCGCGGCCGCCAAGACCGCGCGCTTCGAGGTGGCGATCGTCACGGGCGACGCAGGCGCGGGCAAGACGACGCTGCTGCGCCAGCTGGAGGGCAAGCTCACCGCCGACGGCTGGATCACCTCCTCCGGGGCCTGCCCCGACTCCAGCGCGACCCCGCCTGGCTGGGCCTGGGTGGGCATCCTGCGCACGCTGGTCGAGGTCACAGGCCCGGGCGAGTACGGCCAGCTCCTCGCCCCGCTGCTCGGCGACGGCGAACCCGACCCCGACGAGGACGAGGTGTCGGGCGGCTTCCGCCTGCACCGGGCGGTCGGCGGATACCTCGCGGGTGTGGCCCGCAGGGCGCCCGTCCTGCTCACGGTCGAGGACCTCCACTGGGCCGACGACCAGACGCTCGCGCTGCTGCGCGCGCTGCCCAGCCTGCTGGCCACCAGCAGGGTGCTGCTGGTGGTGACCTGCCGCGACAGCGAGCTCGACGACAGGCAGTCCGACGTTCTCGCCGCGCTGGCCAGGCTCGGGCCCGTCAGGGTGAACCTGTCAGGGCTCGACCCGAAGGCGGTGGCCGAGCTGGTGCGGGCCACCTGCGTGCGCGAGGTGGACGAGGACGCCGTCGAGTCGATCGTCGAGCGCACCAGGGGCAACCCGTTCTTCGTGCGCGAGACCGTGCGGCTGCTCGACGCCGAGGCGGTCGGCGAGCGCGCGACCGCCGCCGAGGTCGCCTCCCAGGTGCCCTCGGGCGTGCGCGACGTGCTGCGGCGGCGCATCTCGCGGCTGCCCGAGCGGGCCCAGCAGATCCTGCTGCAGGCCGCGGTGATCGGCCGCGACGTCGACGTCGACGTGCTCGTCGAGGTGGCGGGCGACGAGGACGCGGTCGTCGACGCGGTCGAGGCCGCCCTGCTGGCGGGCCTGGTGACCGAGCCTGGCCCTGGCCTGCTGCGCTTCGACCACGACCTGGTGCGCGACACGATCTACTCCGACGCCTCCAGGCTGCGCCGTACCAGGCTGCACGCGGCCGTGGCGAACGTCATCGAGCAGCGCAGACCGGCCGAGGTGGCGGCGCTCGCGCACCACTTCTTCGTCGCCGACGTCGCGGAGAAGGCCGTCCACTACGCGGGGCTCGCCGCCGAGCAGGCCGAGCGCCGCTTCGCCCACCGCGAGGCCGCCACGCTGTGGGAGCAGGCCATAGCCGCCTTCGACCGCACGGGCGGCGACACGGCCGAGCGGCTCAAGCTGATGCTCGCCCAGATCAAGGCGCTGGCACTGTGCGGCGACATGACGGCGGCCAGGCTGAGGCGGCGCGAGGCGATGGACCTGGCCCTGCCGCTGAACAGTCCTGTGCTGACCGCGCGGGTGGCCGCGGCGCTGGCCGTACCGCACAAGGGCATGGCCCGCGACTTCACCCAGACCGCGTGGGAGATCGTCGACGTCACCGAGCGGGCGCTGATCGAGCTGCCCGAGGGCGAGCAGACGCTGCGCGCGAGCCTGCTGACCACACTGGCTCTGGAGCTCGAGGGATCGTCCGCGCCCGAGCGTGGACGGCAGGCGTCGCTGGAGGCCCTCGAACTGGCCAGGCAGAGCGGCGACCCGACGCTGCTGGCCGCGGCGCTGAGCGGCAGGTTGCGCCAGTCCTACGACATCCCCGCCGTCGACACCCGCGAGAACATCGGCCGCGAGCTGCTGGACGTCGCCCAGCACTCGGGACAGATGGCGGTGCAGGCGCTGGCCCACCTGGTGCTCCTGGAGTGCGCGGCGGCGCGCGGCGAGTTCTCGGTCTCCGACGAGCACGCGCGAGCCGCCGAGCGGCTGGCCAAGCAGTATGACCTGTCGGCTCCCGCCGCGGTCGTCGCCTGGTACGAGGGGCAGCGGCTGATGATCGCCGGTGACTATTCCGGCGCCGAGCGGGCCTACCGCGAGGCGGCCAGGATGACGGCGAGGGCCGGCATGCTGGAGGGCCGCCAGGACCTGCCGCTGATCACGACGTTCTGCCTGCACCTGGTCGACGGCAGGGCGGCGCAGATGGTCGACCTGCTCGGTGAGGCCCACCAGCGCGGCGCCAAGTGGACTCTGGACGCCTACGCTCTGGCGCTGGCCTCGGCCGGTCACGTCAAGGACGCGAAGGCGGTGGCCGCGACCAGGCCTCCCGTACGGCCCGACTTCCTGTACGAGCTCGCCATGACGTGGCGGGCGCTGGCGGGCATGCTGCTCGACGACCGCGAGCGGATGGTCGACTGCTACGACAAGCTCAAGCCGTTCGCCGACCGCATCGCGGGCGCGGGCACCGGTGTGGTGGCGTTGTGGCCCGTGGCGCTGACCCTCGGCGACCTGGCGATCAGGCTCGACCAGCCCGACGCGGCCCGCGACCACTACCACAAGGCCCTGGAGGTGGCCAGGAGGGTCGGGGTGCCGCGATGGGTGGAGGCGGCTCAGCGGGCGGTCAGCAACTCACCAGGATCCGATCCGACCTGATGGGCTTCTTCGCCCCCTCGACGACCAGCTCGATCCGGTACCAACCGGGATTGTCCTGGATGCGCAGCTCCCACTTGACGTTCCTGCGCGCGCCGGCGAAGCCCGCGTACTCGCTCTGGTAGGTCTTCCACGACCGGCTGACCGAGCTCCATCGGGTCAGCCGCCAGTGGTACATGAGGGTGTCGCCCGCCTCGGGGTTGAGCACGACGGACCTGGCGACGAAGCTCTTGTCGCAGCCGGTGCCCCTGCCGGTGAGCGCGCTGACGGTGATGGTGCCCACGTCGGGCTCGGTCTGCTCGGTGATCGGCAGGATGGTGGCCGAGAGGTTCACGGTCGTCGTCTCCCGCGGAGTGGAGTTCGCGGTGCCGTAGGCCGAGACGCCGACGTAGGCGGCGGTGAAGGCGAGTGCGCCGACCAGCAACCTGGCGGCGGTGGAGGACCCGGTTCCCAGGACCGCCTTGCTTCTCGTCCCCATGATCAACACCCCTTCTCATCCACCCCATTTGTAGGGGTGGAGGGTTGAGGTCCACTTGATGGTGACTTGCAGGTCACGGCTCACCCTTGGCAGGTGGCGGAGCGACCCCCGGGTAGCGTGGGTGGCGAGTAGCGTGGCCGGTCGCGATGACCTAAGGTAAGCCTGGCCTAATATTCTGTTGGGGTGGTGATGTCTGTCATGCGGCACCTTGCGATCGCCATCCCCGACCCGACGCGCGCCTCACTGTTCGGCCTGCCGTACTGGCTGATCGTGGCGGTCGGAGCGGTCGCGCTGTTCGGCGCCTTCCAGGCCTACTACTGGATCGGATACAAGCTCGGCGACAAGCTCTACGAGTCGAAGTTCGGCAGGAAACTGCCCCGCGAACGCATCCGCTCGGTCGAGAGGGTCGTCGAGAAGTGGGGGGCGCTCGCCGTCTACGCATGCTTCTGGGTCCCCGTCCTGCGCCACACCCTGCCGTGGGTGGCGGGAGCGCTGCGCATCTCCTATCCCTGGTACGTCGTGGCCAGCGCGCTCGGCTGCCTGACCTGGGTGCCCGTGACCTCGTTCGCGCTCTATTCGGTGATCTGGGGCTGGCTGGAGCTGGCGGCGCATTCGCCCGTGGCCGCCGCCGTCGCAGCCGTGATCGCGGCGAGCGCCGTCACGGCCTTCGTGGTGTGGCGCAGGCGCCGCAAGAGCGAGAAGGTCCTCGCCGCCTGACGATTCCCGACGAGGACCCTGCCGCTCAGACGGCGGCCATCGTGGTGTCGTCTACCGTCGCGTCGGAAGCGTTCTTGCGGACAGACTCGATCCCGTTCACGCACGCCGCCTTGGTCGTGTAGCCCTCGCTCACCGCGAGAGTCTGACCGTTGCCCGCGACCAGCTTGAAGCGGAACTCTCCGCGCCTGTCCTTGGTAATGACGAACTTGCCTGCCATGTCGATCTCCCCCGATATGACGGTTCTAGGGATCATTTACCCGCGTCCCGGACGACGTTTTCCCGGCATAGGGTCAAGTTCCGCATATCAACGGTTGATCACCTGTCACCATGACTGACATGCGTATTGGGGGCATTCGACTACTAACCGGCATAGCGGCGCTCGCACTGGTCGTGGGGTTCTCCCCGCCGACCCAGGCGAAGACACACACGGCGAGAGCTCCCGAGGTGGGCGCGCGGATCGCGTACATCGTCGACTCGTCAGGGACGGTCCACTTCGGCAAGCGCGAGACCCGCAGAGTGCCGGTCGCCAGCCTCGTCAAGGTCATGACCGCCTACGTCGTCCTGCGCGAGGGCCGCCTCGGCGACGTCGTCACCATCACCAAGGCCGACGTACGGCACGCCGCCGACAACGGCGCCACCAGCGCGGCGCTGCGCACCGGCGAGAAGCTGACGGTCAGCGACCTGCTGTACGGGCTGATGCTCCCCTCAGGAGCCGACGCGGCCAACGCGCTGGCCCGCACCTACGGCCCCGGCAGGACCGCCTTCATCACCAAGATGAACGCCACCGCCCGCAAGCTCGGCCTGGCCGACACCCTCTACACCAACGCCGACGGCCTGCCCGCGCCCCGGCAGGGCGGCCACTCCACGGCCATCGACCAGGCCAAGCTCGCACAGATCGCGCTGGAGGACCCGACGTTCAGGGCCGTGGTGTCCACGAAGACCCACAAGGTCGCCAAGAGCGCCCTGCACCGGGCCCACACCTGGACCAACACCAACAAGCTGCTGGGCTCGTCGGACGGCGTGATCGGGGTGAAGACCGGGTTCACCAGCAAGGCGGGCTTCTGCCTGCTGTTCGCGGCCGACCGTAACGGCAGGCGCGTCATCGGCGTGCTGCTCGGCGACCAGGACTCCCGCCGGTTCACCACCGCCGGCAGGCTGCTCGACTTCGCCGACGAGCAGATCGCCGCCACCGAGCCCTGACGGCGCGCAACCACGTCGGATGTGCTGAAAGTGATTTCCGGGAATTCGCATGTGAGTCATCCTCGCGATGGCTGCCGACCAGCTGCAGCGGCCCTGACCAGCAGCCTTTGCGGCGCCTTTGCATTCTTCGCAGTACCGTTCAGCTATCTCGTGTCAATATATAACGATCATTGGAGTTCGGGCGAAGAGACACAAGTCGACGCAGATGCGGTCTTATTTATTCTACTTCTTTCTGGTGCGAGCACTTTGGCCGCCGTCATGGTCATGACGATTCTTCGTCGCCATAAGTTCATGCTGCTTGTCGCGGGCATATTCGCGTTGCTCGCCGTATTCCGGTTCGCATCCGCGCTTCCTTTCTATGAAGGATAGCCACACTCGACGGCCGAACGATAAAGTGAACTATGGAGGAGTACGCTACGCATGCCAATCGGAGATGGCGAACTCTGGGACCTTGCACGAGCTAAGACAGTCAAACAGCGTGTGCTCGCCGCCCAGGCTGTCTCTGCACCGGAGAGCGTGATCGCGCTACTTGTGAGCGATCCGTCTCCTGCGGTCAGACGCACCCTCGCGGCTCGCGACGATCTCCAAGTGCGAGAGACTCTGCATCGGCTTGCCCACGACCCAGACCTGAAGACTCGTCAAGCCTTGGCGGCCAACCCGATCTGCCCTCCAGAAATTCTCGTCGAGCTGGTGCATGATCCTCATTGGTCAGTCCGATGGGACCTGCCGTCGCACCCGAACACGAACTCGCAGGTCCGTCACGCAATTGCCGAATCACCAGATGTCGACCTGCGTCGCCTGATGGCCGAGGATGCGAGCCTCGACTACGAAACAGCCCGACTGTTGCTGTCTGATGACGCCGAAACGGTTCGAGCAGCCTTGGCTGCTCACACAACGTATCCTGACATCCTTGAGACCCTGCTGAGTGAACACGATAACGACGTGCGGGCGGGTGCAGCTCAAAATGGCCTCACCACAGCCGCACAGCGACACTCTCTTGCTCGTGACCGCTCGGCCCTCGTCCGCGCGAACCTACTCAAGTTCGTGGCACTCGAAGAAGACGATCTGCGCCTGCTTGCACGCGATCGATCCATTAACGTTCGATGGTGGCTCGCAACCTGGCCTAGCACCCCGACTTCTGTTCTTCAGATCCTCGCCCAGGATTCGAATCTCGAAATAGCAAGCCAAGCTACGGCAACCTTGCGAGAACGTTGACCAGATGACGGACTAGCGGACCCTTGTCGAGCAATCCGGCTGCTTTGACGTCCTCACAGAGCCGCCGATGAGATGGAAGACACAGCAGCCCGTACCAGCAGCGAGGCGCTGCGCTGTGAGACGACGAGCCGGCGTGCGCGCCTCCTCTGGTTACGAGACGGTGGTCAGAACCTGCCCATGCGCCGTCAAGCGAACCTCCTGTCGCACCCGTCGCCCCACCGGCGGCTCACGCACCGCAGTTCCACGTTGGGGTGATCACGAACACCTAGGGCGTTGCTACGGTTGCCGCCGACCTCGATGGATGGACGTGCCTCTCATGAGGCCGTGGCAGGCGATCGCGGCGGCGGCCACCACGTTGAGCGAGTCCACGCCCGCCTCCATCGCGGTTGGGCTCATCGGGATGCACACCTGCTCGTCGGCCTCCCGCAACCAGCGGGAGGACAGCCCGTCCCCCTCCGACCCGAGCAGCAGCGCCACCCGATCACTCATCTCGACCGTGTCCATAGGCGTGGCGTCCTGGGCCGGGGTCAACGCCAGCGTCCGGAAGCCCGCCGCGCGGATCTGCTCCAGCCCGTCGTACCAGTTGTCCATGCGGGCGTAGGGAATCGCGAAGACCGCGCCCATCGACACCTTGACCGACCTTCTGTAGAGGGGGTCGGCGCAACGCGGCGACAGGACGATCGCGTCGACCCCGAGAGCCGCCGCGCACCGGAAGATCGCCCCGACGTTGCCGTGGTCGACCAGGTCCTCCAGGACCACGATGCGTGAGGCGCGTTCGAGTGCCTCGGTCACCGGCGGCACAGGCAGCCTCTCCATGGAGGCCAGCGCTCCCCTGTGCACCTGGAATCCGGCGACGCCGTGCATGACCTCCTCGGAGACCACGTAGACGGTCACGTCGCCGAGCACGTCGGCCAGCGACTCCAGCCACCGCTCTGTCGTGAGGACCGCGCGTACGGGGTAGCCCGCGCCGATCGCCCTCCTGATCACCTTCTCGCCCTCGGCGACGAACAGGCCCTGCTCGGCCTCCATGCTCTTGCGCAGTTCGACGTCGCGCAGGCCGGTGAAGTCGGACAGGCGGGGGTCGTGGGCGTCGGATACGTACTCAGGCACCGTCGAATCCTGCCATGAGCCGCCGGAGCCGCCTGACCTGCCAGGTCGCGGCGTAGACGGTGAGCACGGCGCAGAGCCCGACGATCGTTCCCGCGCCGAGCCTGGTGACCAGTGCGGCGGCGCTCGATCCCGGCGGGTTCAGCACGGGCCAGCAGGCCGCGCCCGCCACGGCGCCGGCAACGCCCGCCCACAGCACGGCTCGCCGTACCCGGCCGGGCAGCAGGAGCTCCCCGGGTGCGGCCACGTCGTCCATCCGGGACAGGCCGCGCCATGCCCACCATGTCACGAACGCCAGGCCGGCCGCCGACGAGATGTACTGCAGCAGCCTGAAGACCGTGATCACGCCGAGCACCTCGTGGTCGAGCCAGGTCCATCCCCACACCTGCGAGCTGTAGGAGTGGGTGAAGGAGTCCCAGAACACGTGGGTGGCGGAACCGGCCGTCGCGCCGGCCAGGAGGGGCAGGACCCGGCGTGAGGGACGCAGTGAGGCGGCCCGTCCCACGAGTCCCGGCGGCAGCAGCGCGACGAGCGGCAGCCTGAAGATCGCCTCGAAGGCGGCGATCAGCACGCACACGACGACCGGGTTGACCGTGACGACCCAGGCGACGGAGTGCCACAGCATGTAGTCGGGCAGGAACGGCAGGAAGATCGGCAGGTCGGGCACCATCGCGCCGAGAGCGAGGGCCCACGGATCAAGCCATCTCACCCGGAACAACGGGACGACGGCGGCGATGTGGCTCGGTGTGAACGGCACAGATTCTCCCCCGGTGATGTTTGACCGAGCTTTGCATAGAAACAGCACGATAACGGTGCGTGATGGATAAGGTACGGAGCGCTGCCGTCGCCTGGAGGGATGTGATCGGGGTCATGGTTCCTGACCAGCGGAGTCGCCCGCATCCGGTCGTGTCGGCCGCCTGGCTCCGCGACGCGGCGAGGGCGCGGACCCTGTCGGTGCTCACCCTGGTATGGCTGGGCCTGGAGAGCACGCTCGGCCTGGCGGCGGGGCTGGCCGCGCATTCGGTCGCGCTGATCGGGTGGGGGCTGTCCTCCCTCGTCGAGGCACTGGCGAGCCTGATCGTGGTGTGGCGCTTCACCGGCGCGCGCACGCTCTCGCCTCACGCGGAGGGGCGGGCCAGGCGCGCGGTGGCGGTGAGCTTCTGGGTGCTGGCGCCCTATCTGGTCGTCCACGTGCTGCACGATCTCGACGAGGGCTACCGCGCGACCCCGACCGTGCTGGGCATCGCGGTGACGGCGGTGAGCCTGGTGAGCATGCCGGCGCTCGGCCTCGCCAAGCGGCGGCTCGGCGCGCGGCTCGGATCGGCGGCCACGCGCGGGGAGGGCGCACAGAACCTCATGTGCGCGGCGGTGGCCGGCGGTGTCCTGGCCGGGCTGTGGCTCAACACGCTCGGCTGGTGGTGGGTCGATCCGGCGGTGGCGGTGGGGCTGGCGGCGGTAGCCGTGCGCGAGGGAGCCCGTGCGTGGCGTGGTCACGACTGCTGCCACTGACAGGCACTCTCGGTAATCGATGCACCAAATCAGTGGTTTTGCCACACCAAGTGCACCCAGTATCGTTCCGTGAGCACCGCGGAGTTTCTCCCGGTATGGTGACCCGAATCTATCGACACCAAAGAGGGCAACGTGGGGCGACACCGTACAGACGAGCTCGATGACGGCTATCGCACCCCCCGCCGACGCCCCGGCAGAGGGCGCGGCAGGGTGCTGGTTCCCCTGGCGGGTGCGGTCGCGCTCGCCGTCCTCCTGGGTGTCGCCGCCTTCGTCATCTTCACCAGGGAGCGCGGCTGCACGGGCGACCCGCTCGCGCTGCGCGTCGTGGCCACTCCTGACATCACGCCCGCGCTGAACAAGGTCGCAGGGTCGTTCAACAAGACGGGCAAGGCCGTGGACGGCCACTGCGTCACCGTGACCGTCGCCAAGGAGTCGGCGGCGAAGTCGGCCAACAGCTACGCCAACGGCAACCTGAACGCCGACATGTGGATCGCCGATTCGAGCCTGCTGGTCGGCATGCTGCGTGAGGCCGAGTCGGGGGTCACGCTGCCCGCGCCGACCGGCTCGGCCGCCACCTCGCCCATCGTGCTGGTCGCCGCCAAGAGCGCCGCCGCGAACCTGGCCAAGAGTCTGAAGCCGAGCTGGCAGAGCCTGATCAGCGTGGCGAACGTGGCCAACGCCGACGGGCCGGGCAAGAACATCCGCGTCCTGGCGCTCGACCCCGCCAAGAACTCCGCGGGGCTGGGCGCCCTCGTCGCCGCCGCGGGCGCGGCCAAGGAGGCGGGTCTGGGCGACGAGCAGCTCATCGGCGCGCTGAAGAAGCTCTCCGAGCAGATCGCCGCCGACCCGAGCGCGCTGCTGGCCAGCCTGACCGTCAAGTCGGGCAGCAAGGTGCCGATCGGAGTCGCCTCCGAGCAGAGCGTCTGGGCGCACAACGCCAAGAAGTCCGCCTCGCCCGTCGTGCCGCTGTACCCGGAGGACGGCACGCTGAGCCTGGACTACCCGATCGTCGTGACCGCCAAGGACGCCGCCACCCAGAAGGCCGCCGCCGCGTTCACGCAGGAACTCGCCACCGACTCCGCCAAGTCGACGCTGCGCGAGTTCGGCTTCCGCACCCCCGACGGCAAGGGAGGCGGCGCGCTCGCCGCGGACAAGGGCTTCGAGCAGGACGCCCCCCAGGCGCTGCCCTCGCCCGACACCAAGAACGTGGCGAGCATGCGGCAGACCTGGTCACGTCTCAACCTGGGCACCAGGATGCTGGCGTTGCTGGACGTCTCGGGCACCATGGCGCTGCCCGTCCCTGGCGCGGGCATGACGCGTATGCAGGCCATCAGCAAGATCGCCGGCGAGGGGCTCAGCCTGTTCGAGGCCGACAGCGAGATCGGCGTCTGGAGCTTCTCCACGCTGCTCGACGGCCAGAAGGACTACAAGGAACTGGTCTCGGTCGGCCCGCTGAGCGAGATGGTCAACGGCGTGCCCCGCAAGCAGATCCTCGGCCAGCAGTTGACCACCGTGCAGGCCAAGGCCACCGGCGACACCGGGCTCAACGACACCCTGACGGCCGCCTACAAGGCGATGAAGGACAGCTACGAGCGCGACAAGATCAATACGATCCTGATCCTGACCGACGGAGCGGGCAACGACGACCCGACCGGCAAGATCACCAACGCGCGGATGGTGGAGTTCCTGAAAGAGGAGTACGACCCGAAGCGGCCGGTCAACCTGCTGATCATCGCGTTCGGGCCCGACGCGCCCAAGGGCAGAAAGCAGATGGACGCGCTGGCGGCGGCCAGCGGCGGCGAGGCCTACATCGCGGAGAACATCCTCGATGTCCGCAAGTTCTTCGTCCAGGGCATGAAGCGGCGCCTGTGCGCGCCCGACTGCCGCTGACAAAGGCACCGATACCCGGTCGTTATGCCAAGGCAACCCCCTTCCAGGAGGGGGCGTCCTACCCGCGTGGGGCTGTGAGAACGAGCTCGCCCGCGGGGAGGAAGATCCGTGCCCGGATGGCCTACTGTCGACCGCGCCGACGATCACGAACTGGTGGAGGCGCTGCGCCGTGCCGACCCCGACGCCCCCGCCCATCTCTACGACGCCTACGCCGAGCGGCTCCACGACTACGCGTGCTCGCTGACCGGCGACCGCGACGCCGCGGCCGACGCCGTGCACGACGCGCTGGTGACGGCGCAGGGCCGTACCGACCAGCTGAAGGAGAGCGGCAGGCTGCGGGCCTGGCTCTACGCGCTGGCGCGCTTCCAGAGCGTCGCCAAGACCCCCAAGACGACCGGCACCCCTCCGCCCGTCCTGGACGACCCCGAGGACCCCGAGCTGGCCGAGCTGGTGCACGAGGCGCTCGGCGAGCTGAGCAGAGGCGAGCGCGAGGTGCTCGAGCTCTCGCTGCGGCACGGGCTGACCCCTTCCGAGGTGGGCGCGGTGCTCGGGCTCACCTCCAGGCAGGCCGCGACCAGGCTGGGCAGGGCCCGAGACCACCTGGAGAACGCCGCCGCGGCCGTCGTGCTCGCCAGGACCGGGCGCGCGCACTGCCCCGACCTGTCGGCGATGGTCGACTCGTGGGAGGGGCCGCTCACCCCGATCCTGCGCCGCCGCCTGTCGGGGCACATCGGCGGCTGCGAGGTCTGCACCGAGGGCAGGCACCGGCACGTCTCCGCGGGCAGGCTCCTCGACATGGTGCCGGTCGCGTTCCCGCCGATCTCGCTGCGCCGCAGGGTGATCGACACCTGCACCAGCCCCGCGCGGGACCAGACCCGCACACTGATCACCGAGCGCGGTGACAGCTTCGACAGGACGGGCTTCCCCGTGACGGTGGAGCGCCGCTCGCGCCGCAGGCCGCGCCGCCTGGCGCCGGTCTTCACCGTCGGGGCCTGCGTGCTGGCCGCGACGGGGGCGATGGTCGTGATGAACGGCCAGGCCGAGCCCGCCGCGTTGCGCGTCGTCCCTTCCGCTTCGCCTTCGGTCTCCGGCGTGGCGCCGGGCGTGGCCGATCCGTCCGCCGATCCCTCGGGGGAGCTAGCGCTGGAGCCCGAGCCGCAGGACGAAGGCGAGGAGACGGCCGAGCCGACGCCCACGGCAGGCCGTACGGACGGGCAGGTGCCGCAGTCGCGGCCGGCGGCCAGGCCCGCGCCGACCCCCGCCTCGCCCCCGTCGACCAGGCGGCCGAGGCCGACCGCGACCCGCACCAAGCCGCCCGCCCCGGCCGCCAGGCTCTCGGTCACCTGCCCGGGAGCCGTCGAAGGAGCCGGCACCGTACGGCTGGCCGCCCGCAACATGACCGTCACCTGGAGCGCCGGCGCATCGGACGGTCTCGACGTGTTCCCCGCCGGGGGTTCGATCAAGGCAGGTCAGGCGGCGTCCGTCTGGGTGACGGTCAACGATCCGGGCGCCGCAGGCACGGGCACCGTCACGATCAGGTCCAACGGCGGCGGCGGTTCCTGCGCCGTTTCGTGGAGCGGGCAGGAGGGCAACGAGCCCGAGCCGACCGAGGAACCTCCCACCTCTTCAGCCCCCACCGAAACACCTGCCCCGGGTGTGGCGAGCAGCACATCGACGCATGAGCCGCAAGGTGATTAAGACCTCATTTTGGTGACAAAGACCAACAAACCCGACTTTGGGCGGCGATGATCTCCGTCAATAGGGCAAGCTAGATGGCCTGTGGGGCCACGCAGTGTTGGACGCTCTTGACAGTGTGTTGAACAACACATTGGAATCTCGGCATGTTCGGTAAACCTGGAGCTGCCGTCAGACGTCGGCATTGACGACCCCAAGGCAAGGTTGATCCCATGAATAATGCGATCAATCGTGTCTTACCCAGCTAGCAGCCAGGAGTGGGGAGATGGTCAGCAAGTGGAGGGCGCTCACATGGGTGCTTGCGGCCGCGTGCATCGCGGGGGCGGTGATCGCGCTCGCCGACATCCAGACGCCACTGCGTCCGCTTCTGATCTCTCTGTTCCTTTTGGTCGTTCCTGGCGCCGCGGTAGTCGGACTGTTGCGTGATCGTGACCCACTTGCCGCACTATCAGTAGGAGCTGCGGCAAGTCTCATTCTTAACGTTCTCCTTGCCCAAGCCATGCTTCTGTTCGACGCATGGTCCCCACGGGCCGGCGTTGCGACAGTCGCCGTGCTCGCTGGGTTCATGTACGTACTGCGCGTGTTGTATCGGGGGAAGAACATGCAGAGCGAACAGGGGGCGAGGTCACGGTGAGAATCTCGATCGTTCGCCCGGGCGAGCTCGGCGAGCCCGAACGGGTTCGATGGCGGGAGTTGCAGAAGGCGGATCCCTCGCTGGACAACCCCTTCCTGTCGGTCGAGTTCGCGCTCGCGATGGATCGCCTGCGCGACTACGTGCGAGTGGCCGTCGTCCACGACGGCGACTCGATCGCGGGGTTCTTCCCCTACGAACGGCACAGCTTCGGCATCGGCAAGCCGCTCGGCGGCTTTCTGACCACGTGTCATGGCCTGATCTCGGCCCCCGGGCTGAAGATCGACACGAAGGCCCTCCTCAGGGCCGCCAAGCTGAGCGTCTTCGACTTCGACCACATGGTGGCGGGTCAGGCGACGTTCGCGCCGTTCGAGACCGACGTCAGACCCGCCCCGATCATGGACTTCACCGAGGGGTTCGACGTCTGGATCGAGCAGGTCAAGGCCAACTCGCCCAAGAACCTGAAGACCGTGCGCTACAAGGAGCGCAAGCTCGGCAGGGAGCAGGGCGAGTTGCGCTTCGAGTACGCCTCGGCCGATCCCGAGGTGCTGCGCGTGCTTCTCAACTGGAAGTCCGACCAGTACCGCAGGACCGGCAGGGTGGACAGGTTCGCCCAGCCGTGGATCGTGGAGCTCATCGATCTGATGCACGCCGAACAATCCGCCGACTTCTCCGGCGTGCTCACCATGCTCTATGCCGGTGACACTCCGGTGGCAGGCCATTTCGGACTGCGCACGGCGACCACTCTGGTCGGCTGGTTCCCCGCCTACGACACCGAGTTCGCCCGCTACTCGCCCGGCATCGTGCACCACTTGCAGATGGCCGAGCACGCGGCGAGGGCGGGAGTCCTCGCCGTGGACATGGGCAAGGGCGGCAAGGAGTACAAGGACTGGCTCAAGAGCGGCGTGCTCTACGTGTCCGAAGGACGCGTGTCCAGGCCCTCCGCCACCGCGGCCGTCCATTGGATCGGCAGGACTCCTGTTAACAAGGCGCGAACAATCGTGCTCGATCGACCGTCTCTCTATAAGGTGGCCGATCGCGTACTGAAGGGATTCGGGCGGGTGCGAACGACTCTGCAGTCCGATTCGTCATCGGAGTCAGTCGTCAAGGAACCCTCGGGAGCGCGTTAAGCGCCCCCAACCCTCGCACCACGGCACCACCAGCACGAGCACCAGCACCACCAGCACCACTGGTAACACCAGCACCTCCATTGGCACCCTCACCCCATGGACCCTTCATGCACCGTTCGTCACTTCTGCCATTCCCGATGATCCATAGGATCGCGGATGGCCCCGGGTCCGTACGGCAGCGACAGGTCCCGGAAGGATTTAGCGCACCATGAGTCCCGAGATCATCAAGACAAACGGCCACAAGGTCCAGGGTGCCGCCCTGCGATCGATGCCGCCGATCGAACGGTTCACGCCCCTCACGCCTCACCTGGCCATTTCCCCGACCGTCAGCGTGGTGGTGCCCGCGATGAACGAGGCGGAGAACCTGCCGCACGTCTTCGCCACCATCCCCCAGTGGATCGACGAGATCGTCCTCGTCGACGGCAACTCGGTCGACGACACGGTGGCGGTGGCCCGCAGGCTCAGGCCGAACGTCAAGATCGTCACCCAGACCGGCAAGGGCAAGGGCGACGCCCTGGCCGCCGGATTCGCCGCCTGCACCAGTGACATCATCGTCATGATCGACGCGGACGGCTCCACGGACGGCCACGAGATCATCTCGTTCGTGGGCGCTCTCGTCACCGGCGCCGACTTCGTCAAGGGCTCGCGCTACATCTCCGGCGGCGGCAGCGACGACCTGACCTTCAGCCGCTACTTCGGCAACAAGGTGCTGACCTCGCTGGTCAACGTCTTCTACCGGACCAAGTACACCGACCTCTGCTACGGCTACAACGCCTTCTGGGCACGTCACCTGCCGGTTCTCAACCTGGACTGCGACGGCTTCGAGGTGGAGACTCTGATGAACGTGCGGGCTGCCAAGGCGGGTCTGCGCGTGCACGAGGTGCCCAGCCACGAGCGCTGCCGTATCCACGGCGAGAGCAACCTGCACGCCGTCCGCGACGGCATCAGGGTGCTCAAGACCATCCTGCGCGAGCGGCGCCGCCGTCCCGCGCAGCCCCTGCCTGAGCCCGCCGCCCGCCCGGCGGCCGACCGGGGCGTCGCGTAAAGGTCCGGTCATGAAGAGTTCGGTCGTCATCTGCGTCTACACCGAAGACCGCTGGGAGGACATCAGGGAAGCGGTCGAGTCCGTCGAGCGCCAGCGGCGCCCAGCGCACGAGCTGATCCTGGTCGTCGACTACAACCCGGATCTGCTGCTCAGGCTGAAGCAGGCCTACCCGCGCGCCGTCGTGGTCGAGAACGTCCATGACAAGGGGCTGTCCGGCGGCAAGAACACCGGGGCCGACGTGGCGACCGGTGACATCGTCGCCTATCTCGACGACGACGCCGTGGCCGACGCCGGGTGGTTGGAAGCTTTGGAGGAGGGCTTCCAGAACCCCGCTGTGGTCGGTGTGGGAGGCAGGACGGATCCGCTCTGGCAAACGGGCGGGCGCCCCGGATGGTTCCCCTACGAGTTCGACTGGACCGTGGGGTGCAGCTACCGGGGCATGCCCGCCGTACGGTCGCCCATCCGCAACGTCATGGGCGGCAACGCCGCGTTCAGGCGCGAGGCCGTCGGCGAGGTCGGCGGCTTCCACAGCGGCATCGGCCGCAGCGTGCAGGGCCGCAAGAGCCGCCCGCTGGGCTGCGAGGAGACCGAGTTCTGCATCAGGCTCTCCCAGCGCAAGCCGGGCTCGATCATGCTGTTCGAGCCCGACGCGGTGATCGGCCACAAGGTGCCGGCCCAGCGCGCCACCTTCGCCTACTTCCGCTCCCGCTGCTACGCGGAGGGCCTGTCCAAGGCCCTGGTCACGCAGAGCGTGGGCACCCAGGACGGGCTGAAGAGCGAGCGGGCGCACGCGCTGAAGGCGCTCCCGCTCGGCGCGCTGCGCGGTCTCGGCGAGGCGGTCCGCGGTGATGTGTCGGGGGCCGGCAGGGCCTTCGCGATCGTGATCGGGCTCGCGTGGACGACCTGGGGCTACGTGGTCGGTTCCGCCCGGCTGAAGGTGGTACGCAAATGATCAGAGTGCCGATCCTGATGTACCACTCGATCACCGAGCGGCCCAACCAGGACACCAGGCCGCACGCCGTGCGGACCAGCGACTTCGCCGAGCAGCTCGACTACCTGTCCACGCGCGGCTTCACCCCCCTGACCGTGGCCGACCTGGTCGCCGCCGTGCACAAGAACAACGGCAGGTCGCTGCCCGACAAGCCGATCGTGCTGACCTTCGACGACGGCTACGCCGACTTCCACACCAACGCGCTGCCGCTCCTGGAGCGGTACGACTTCCCCGCCACGGTCTTCTTGACCAGCGGATGGGTCGCCGACGCCGGCGGTGACGCCGCGGGCAACCCGCTGGACGACATGCTCAGCTGGGGCCAGGCGCGCGAGATCGCGCAGAGCGGCATCGAGATCGGCGGGCACAGTCACAGCCACCCCCAGCTCGACCAGCTGCCCGACGCCGAGCTGCGCCAGGAACTGCGCAGGAACAAGGGCCTGCTCGAGGACAGAATCGGCGCACCTGTCGCCACCATGGCCTACCCCTACGGCTACTCCAGCGCCCGGGTGCGCCGCGAGGTGCGCAGGGCGGGCTACTGGGCCGCGTGCGCGGTGAACAACGCGCTCGCCGCCGACCGCCACGACCTGCTGGCCATCCCACGCCTCACCGTGGGCCAGCACACGTCGATGACCATGTTCAGGCGGGCGGTCGAGGGCAACTCCATTCCACTGATCTACCTGCGCGAGCGGGTGCTCACCAAGGGCTACGCGGTCGTCAGGAGAACGAGGTACGGACTGCAGCGGGTACGCGGGAATGTCTGACCGTACGGTCCTGCAGAGGCTTCTGCAGGACCTTCGCAACCCGCTCTTCCGCAACGGCTACGCGCTCATGGCCAACACGGCGATCACCGCGACGCTCGGCATGGGCTACTGGCTGCTCGCCACACAGTTCTACACTCCCGAGGAGTTCGGCAGGGGGCAGGCGCTCATCACGGCGATGCGGCTGTTCGCCTCTCTGACGGCGCTCGGTTTCGTGGGCGCGCTGGCCAGGTACATCCCGATCTCCGGCCGCAGCACCAGCGGCGTCATCCTCCGCGGGTACGGCATGGCGGCCGCCACGGGCGGCGCCGCCGCCGTGGGCTTCCTCATGACGCTGCCCGTGTGGGGCGACATCTACGCGGTGCTCGGCACTCCCGCCATGAGCCTGTTCTTTCTTGGCTCGGTCCTGGTGTGGTCGGTGTTCACCCTCCAGGACGTGGCGCTCACCGGGCTGCGCAAGGCCACATGGGTGCCGGTGAACAACCTGGTGTTCGGCCTGGTCAAAATGGCCCTGCTGGCGGTCCTGGCCAGCCGGCTGCCCTCGGGCGGCATCTTCGTCTCCTGGATGATCCCGACGGCGATCGCGCTGGTGCCCGTCAACTTCCTCATCTTCGGCATCCAGGTGCCCCGGCACATCCGCGCGACCGCGGAGACCGCTCAGCCGCCCAGGCTGCGCGAGATGGGGCGGTTCCTCGCGGGTGACTTCCCCGGCACGCTCTCGATGCTGGCCATCGTCTACCTGGTGCCCGTTCTGGTCGCGGCCAGGGTCGGCGAGGCCACCTTCGGACGCTTCTCCATGGCGCACACTTTGGGCTGCATGATCGAGCTGCTGGCGATGAACATGGCGGTCTCGCTGACCGTGGAGGGCTCGTTCGACCGCTCCATGCTCGCGGCCAACGCCAGAAGGGCGCTGAAGCGCGCGCTGACGATCATCATCCCGATCATCGGGGTGGCGCTGCTCGCCGCCCCACTCATCCTTACGGTCTTCGGCTCCGAATTCGCTGTGGAGGGGACGACGCTTCTGCGCCTGATGGCGCTGGCGGTCCTGCCGAGGGTGCTCATCGAGATCTACCTGAGCTCTCTGCGAGCGCTCGGGCAGGCGCGCAAGCTGGCGTTGGTGCAGATCGGGCTCGCGGTGCTGGTGCTGGCCTCGATGCTCGCCCTCTTCCCCTTCGTGGACGTGAACGCGGTCGGATACGGTCTGCTTTTCAGTGAGATTTTGGTAGCGTTGTTGATCTTCAGAGGCCTTCGTAAAATTCTCAAATACGGCGATACCGGGCAGTCGAGTGTCACCCAAAGGTCGCCCGAGGCCGCATGATGGTCAACGTGAGGCAACCGGCGGGCGATGCGATGACGACGGAGACGACCGGCACGTCCGCGGCTTCCGAGGCCGCGGAGGTGGAGGAGAGCGACGTGTCCGAGGAGTCGGAGTTCGATCCTGACGCCACCGGTGTCATCCCGCGGATCACCGTGCCCAAGAAGGACCCGGCGGCCCCGGACGCGGACGCTCGGCAGGCGGACGAAGCGGCACTGGAGGAGGACGCCGCCGCCGAGACCGACCCCAGCTCGGAGACCGGATCCGTGGAGAGCGATTCCCTCGAGGGTGATTCCCCAGAGACCGGCTCCCCTCGGGCGGACGACGGTCCCCAGGCCGCCGAGGAGGACGAGGCCACGCAGGAGACCGCGCTCCCCTCGGTGCCGGAGGCGGCACAGGGCGACCCGGAGTCCGCCCACACGGCGCAGAACCACCCTGAAGTCGCCCACACGGCACAGGATGACCCTGAGGCCGCCGACGACGCGGTCACTCAGGAGACCGCCTTCCCTCGATCCGCCGAGGTCGACAGCGACGAGACCAACCCCGCCATCCGGCCCCCAGAGCGGGACGCGGAGGCGGACGACGTCGCCGACGTCACCCAGATCGTGCGTCTGCCCCTGCGACCCCGGCCGGAGGAACAGGCCGAAGCGCACGTGGAGCAGCGGGCGGGGGCCGACCGGAGCGCCGAGCAGCCGGACGACGAGGCCGCAGGACGGTCCGGCGAGGCCGAGGAGGAGACCGAGGCGCTGGTCGGGGAGCAGCCCGGGGAGCAGACCGAGGAGTGGGCCGAGGACACGACCGTCGCCAAGCACGTCCCCGCCCCCACCTCCGCCCGGGTCGGGCGCGGCCCCGAGGCTCCTGCCTCGACCGAGGATTCCGCCGCCTCCAGACTGACCCCGACGAAGGCCCCTGCCGAGACCGGACGCTCCGCCGCCGAGGCTCCCGCCGAAGCAGCGCGTCCCGCCGCTGAGGCTGCCGCCGAGACCGGGCGCTCCGGCGCCGAGGCGCCTGCCGTACCGGCGAGGAAGCCCGCCGCCCCCGCCCACGGGTGGGGGGCGCGGCTGACGGCGCTGGTGCAGGGCGCGCCGCGCTGGCTGCCGGTGCTGCTGGTCCTCGAGGGCCTGGTCATGTACGTCCTGGCGCTGCGCGTCTCGCCGGGGCCGCTGCGCGGGGTCGACCCGGCCGACATCGACGGCCTCGGACTGATCTCCGCGATGCCGCTGAGCGCGTTCTTCGCGATCATCCTGATGATCGTCTCGTTCTTCGTGACGGTCACCCAGAGCACCGACCGCAAGTTCCTGCTGCTGTTCCAGATCGCCGCGATCACGTTCGCCCTCCATGGAGCGGGAGCGATCGTGGCCGACGCGCCGCGCTTCCCCACGGCGTACGTGCACGCGGGCCTGGTCGACTTCATCGCCAGAACCGGCGAGTCGGCCATCGGCCTGGACGCGCGCATGGCCTGGCCCGGCTTCTTCGCGCTCTTCGCGTTCGTCGGCAAGGCGGCGGGCATCACCGACTTCACGACGATCCTCAACTGGACGCCGCTGCTGTCGAACCTGCTCTATCTGCTGCCGTTCGTGCTGATCCTGCGCCAGGTGGTCGCGACCACGCGGGCCAGATGGTTCGCGGCGCTGCTGTTCGTCCTGGTGCAGTGGATCGGGCAGGACTACTTCTCGCCGCAGGGCTTCACCTTCGCCCTCTATCTGGCGTTCGTGGCGATCCTGCTGCGCTGGTTCGGCAAGGTCGAAACGCGGAACAAGCCGCTGCCGTCCAAGGGGCGGGTCCGGAGGCTGCTGGCCAAGCTCGACGCGATGCTGCCGGGCGAGCTGGCCTTCACGGGCACGTACAGCGCCGACAAGCTCCTCATGCTGATGATGCTGATCGCGCTGTTCTTCGCCGCGACGGCGTCCCACCAGATCACCCCCTTCATGATGCTGGGCGTGCTGACCGCCTTCCTGCTGGTCAAGCGGACCTCGCTGACGTGGGCGCTGCCGTTCTTCTTCGGCCTGGTGGTGCTGGCGTGGATCAGCTACCAGACGGTCGGGTTCTGGGCCGGCCACATGGACGCGATCTTCGGCGGCATCGGGAGGCTCCTGGAGAACCTCCAGCGCGGCACCGGTGACAGGATCGCGGGCAGCGACCCCGTCCACGCGATGGTGCTCAAGACACGGCTGGGCATCTGCGCGGCCGTCCTCCTGCTGGCGGCCGCGGGCCTGGTCAGACGGCTGCGGCGCGGCGTGTTCGACAGGGCGGCGCTCGTCCTGCTGTGCGTGCCTGTGCTGGCCATGGGCCTGCAGAGCTACGGCGGCGAGATGGGCCTGCGGGTCTACATGTTCATGCTGCCGGGCGCCTGCCTGCTGGCCGCCTACGCCTTCTTCCCCAACCTGCCTGCCGACAGCGAGGACGCCTCCGACGAGACGGTGCCCTTCCGCCGGCGCAACGTGAGGTTCAACCCGAGGACCACGAGGATCGTCTCGATCGTCCTGGCCGCGTGCGTGGCGCTCGGCTTCTCGATGGCCTTCCTCATCGCCCGCTACGGCAACGAGAAGTTCGAGCGGACCACCTCGGGCGAGGTCGCAGCGATGCGCTACGTCTACGACCACGACAAGCCGAGCGCCAGGGTGCTGTACCTGGTTCCCAAGCTCGGCCCGGAGGTCACGCCGATCCTGCCGTGGGGCGAGAAGGACTTCGAGAAGGTCGATTACACCCAGCAGGCGCTGGTGCACAAGGACCCGAACGACATCAAGGACGTGGTCGCGAAGCTCAAGAGCAGCGAACGCAACACCTTCCTGGCCGTCACCACCGGGCAGGCCGCCTACCTGCAGCTGAACGAGGGCTATCCGGCCGACTGGTATCCGGCGTTCGTGGCCGCGCTCGACCGGTCCAAGGACCTCAAGAAGGTGTACTCCAACGCGAACGCGGCGCTCTACACGTGGAAGAAGTTCGTCAAGGGCACCGAGATCCCCCTGCCTCGCTACGCGGTCGGCGGGCCGGGTGAGCCCTCCTCGCCGTGGGACCTGGTCGGCGTGCTCGCCCTCGGGCTCACATGGGCGACGCTGCTCTCCTACGAGATGATCCGGCTGCGCGGCACGGACAGAGCTCCGAGGGCGCGCAGGCGGCTGCTGTGGGTCGCGGTGCCCGCGTTCGTGATCGCCGTGGCCGTGGTGGTCTTCCGATTCCTCTACATCGGGCTGAATATGTTCCAGTAATTCAAGAAAAGTCACAGCAAACTCGAAGGTTGCGAGATGATGTCCACTTGATGTGGACATCTGCTCGCGCCCCCGGAGACCGGATCACCGCCGTCGACGCACTGCGTGGTTTCGCTTTGCTCGGCATCCTGGTGGTCAACATCGCCTTCCTGGGTTCCGGCTACCGGATGGCAGGCCTGCCCGAGCCGGGCTTCGACAGCACCCTCGACTGGGGTGTGCGCTGGTTCGTCACCATGTTCATGGAGAACAAGTTCTACCTGCTGTTCTCCTTCCTGTTCGGCTACAGCCTCACCCTGCAGCTCGACTCGGCCGCCAGGCGTGGCACGGCCTTCTCGCCGATGTTCCTGCGCCGGCTGGCGGGGCTGTTCCTGCTCGGGCTGGCGCACGCCGTGCTGCTCTTCCCCGGCGACATCCTCGCCACCTACGCGATGGTCGGCCTGGTGCTGCTGGCGTTGAGGAAGATCCAGCCGAGGACGGCGGTGGTCCTGGCCGTCACGCTGACGTCGCTGCTCGCGGCGGCCTTCGCGCTCGCCGCCGTGGCGGCCACGCTCGGCTTCCATGTGCCAGGCGCGGGCTCGGGCGGGGTCGCGGAGGCACTCAGGGCGGACATGCTGCTGCGCGGCGGGCCCGGCAAGATCATCTCTGAGCACCTGCACGAGCTGTCGATGATCGTCGTGTTGCGGGTGCTGTTCCAGGGCCCGGCCGTGCTGTCCGCCTGCCTGCTCGGGCTCGCCCTCGGCAAGAGGGGCGCGCTGCGCGAGCCGAACCAGGCGATGCTGCCCACGCTCCAGTGGCTGGGCTTCACCGTGGGCGTCGCCGGGCAGGCCTTCCACGCCTACTCGGCCTGGAGCGGCTCGGGGGCCGTGCTGCGGCTGCTCGGCCAGTCCGTCGACCTCGTCACGGCCCCGCTGCTCGCCGCCGCCTACGCCGCCACCCTGCTGCGCCTGCTGCCCCACCTGCCGCGCGTGGCCCGGCTGCTGGCCGCCCCTGGCCGCATGGCGCTGACCAACTACCTCGGGCAGTCGCTGATCTGCTCGCTGATCTTCACCGGGTACGGCCTGGCGCTCGTCGACCGGGTCAGCCCGCCCGCCGAGGTGCTCATCGCGATGGCCGTGTTCGCCCTTCAGGCCGTCGTGAGCCACTGGTGGCTGCGCGGCCGCCGCTACGGCCCCGTCGAGTGGCTCCTGCGCGCGCTCACCTACTGGAGGATTCCGACGACACGGGTGCAACCGTCCTGAGGGTGCCGGTGTTTCAGAGGGTGCAAACGCATTCGATGAAAGGCTCACTCATGGACCTGCAGCTGTCCGGCCGCGTGGCCGTCGTCACCGGCGCCTCCAAGGGCATCGGTCTCGCCACTGTCGCCACCCTTCTGGAGGAGGGCGCGAAGGTGGTGGCGGTCTCGCGCAAGAGCACTCCCGGCCTGGACGCGCTGGCCGGGCCGGACCTGACGCACGCCGCCATCGACCTGATGGACCCTGAAGGGCCCGCGGCCGCGGTGAACCGGGCCGTCGAGGTCTACGGCGGGCTCGACATCCTGGTGAACAACGCCGGCGGTCCGCCGCCCGGCACCAAGCTGCCCCGTTTCGCCTTCCTGGCGCCGACGGACGCGGACTGGCGGGAGATGTTCGAGTTCAACCTGTTCGCGGTCGTGCGTGCGATCAGGGCCGCCATCCCGCACCTGCTGGCGCGCGGCGGCGGCTCGATCGTCAACGTCACCACCGGCGCCGTCAGGCAGCCCGGCCCGATGAACGTCGACTACCAGGCGGCCAAGGCGAGCCTGCTGAACGTGTCGAAGGCGCTGTCGGAGGAGTACGCCCCGCAGGGCATCAGGGTCAACACCGTCGCCCCCGGCCCGGTCAGGACCGCGTGGTGGACGGAGGAGGGCGGCGCGGCCGACATCCTGGCCGGTGCCACGGGCTCCGACCGGGACAGCGTGATGGACACGGTGGCGCCGCAGATGATGAACCTGCTGACGGGCCGGCTCGTCGAGCCGTCGGAGGTCGCCGACGTGATCGCCCTGCTGGCCTCGCCCCGCTCGGCCAGCACGACCGGCGCGGAGTTCGTCGTCGACGGCGGGTTCCTCAAGGCCGTCTAGGAGGTGGTGCCGCGCGGGCTCCACTTGATCTCGTACGGTCCGAAGGTGAACTGCTTGCCGTCCACGGTCGCGGTGAGAGCGGCGTTGGTGGTGTTGACCATCACCATCTGCTCCGGCTGGCCGAGCACGCGCACCTTCGGGTCGCTCGAGGTCGGCTGCTCGACCTTCACGCCCGCGGGGAACCACTTGACGAACCCGCTGAGCAGCCCGGCCATCGGCATCTCGTCCCCACGGCCGGGCACCCACAGGCAGCCGTGGCACTCGCGCTCGTCCTTCTTGTGGGGGTTCCAGTAGAGCGCGGTGGTCACGCCGCTCTTGGCGAACTCCATCATCGCCGTCGCCTGGACCGCGGCGGTCCGCTCCTCGGTCCAGCCGGTGTTCTCCGGCTCCATGTAGTACTCGGCCCACCACACGGGCAGGTCGGGCGCCTGCTGCCGCAGCCACGCGGTGATCGCCGAGAACTTGGCCGTCGCGCTGAACTCGTCGGGGGTGGGCGGCTGGTCCCTGGTCATGGTGGCGCCGTCGACGACGATGAAGTCGGCGCCCTTCTTGTTCTGGATCCAGTACTCGATGGCGCCGAGCACCCGGCGGTCGACCGTGCCCCACGAGCCGCTGACGGGCGAGGTGCCCGCCGTGGGCGCGTGGTGGTCGATCGGCACGTAGGGGCCGCCGACCTTGATCTCGGAGTTCACCTGCTTCAGCGCGTCGTAGACCTTGTTGTAGAGCTCGGTGTAGGACTCGGCGTCCCAGGTGTTGGTGGCCTGGTTCCAGAAGCCCTTGAACTCGTTCCAGACCATGAAGTGCTTGACGGTCGGGTAGCGCCTGGCGACGGTCGCGGCCAGCTTGGCGTAGTCGTCGAAGTGCTCACGCCTGGGAGCGGTGGTCGCGTTCTTCGTCCAGTCGGTACGGCCCGCCGTACCGCCCCTCATCCAGTCGGGCGCGCAGCACAGGGTGATGATCGGGATGCCCCGCGAGTCGGAGACGAGCTTCATGCGCCGGTCGAGATCGCGGAAGTCGTACTTGCCGGGGCTCGGCTCGGGGTTGCCCGCGCCCCAGCCCATGATGTGCTGGTTCTGCAGCATCGGCTCGCGGCCGAGCATGTTCGCGGCGCGGTCCCTGACCTGCTTGACCTCCTGGTCGGCGCTGTACTGCGTGTGGGTGACGCCCCAGCGCGGCCAGTCCTCCGTGACCGGCGGCTGCGCCAGCGTGGGCGCCGCCTGCGACGGCGGGATCGTGTTCTGCTCTCCCGAGGCCTTGGTCCTGGAGCCCGCGTAGATCATGATCCCCGCGACGAGGACCAGCGCGATGACTCCGGCTGCGAGGGCGATCGGCCATGGCGAGCGCCTCTGCGCGTGACGGCCGTTCGTCGGTATCACCGAAGCCTCCTGTAGCGTTCCACACGACGAAGCCGGGTCGTCGCGCCCGGCTCAAACACCAAGGTAACCGGACCGTTTGCAGAACGCTTGAATGTCGCTCTATCGATTAGCTGGGAATCGGTGGCCTTTGTCCCCCTGCCGGCCCCGGCACGCCAGCATATCGGTAGGGCACGGGCGACCGGCCTGGCTGAACGACCAGCAGGGTACCCGGCTCCTCGGTGTAGAAGGCCGACTCCACGGCCCCCGCCACGTCCTCGGCTGTCAGCAGGGGGAAACCCGCGCCGACGAACATCTCCCGCTGCCCGGCGACCAGCGGGGTGTCGGTGAACCCCGGGCACACGGCGCCGATCCTGATCCCGTCCCTGGCCAGCGGCGTGGCCAGACCTCTGACCAGGCCGACGACGGCATGCTTGGTCATCGTGTAGACGGGGTCGCCGTCGTAGCCGACCAGGCCGGCGAGCGAGGCCGTGACGACGATCGCGCCGCCGCCCGAGCGCAGCAGCGCGGGGACCGCGGCGGTGACGCCGAAGACGACGCCGTCCACGTTGACGCCCATGGCGACGCGATACCGCTCGAGGTCGAAGTCGGCGAGGTCGACTCCGCTGGAGATGCCCGCGTTCAGGTGGACGAGGTCGAGCCTGCCGTACGTCGTGACGGCAAGGTCGACCGCGCGCAGGGAGGTCTCGGGGTCGCTGACGTCGCCCGCCAGCCACACGCCGCCCACCTCCTTGGCGACGCGTTCGACGCCCGCCTCGTCACGGTCGACGAGCACGCAACGCGCGCCCCCTGCCGCCATTCTGCGCGCCACCGCGGCGCCGATCCCGCTGGCCGCTCCTGTGATGAGGACGACGCTGCTCATCGGGTCTCCTTCGCTGTCGCTGGTGAGCGCCCCGACCGGTTGCCGGACGAGCTCACGGGGTGCCCCTGTCGAGGGTGCGGTGGGCGCGGGCGAGCAGGACGGGCACGGCGCCGCCGATGCGCTCGAACCCCTCCCCCACGGTCTTACCCTGCCGGAACCTTGCGTGGATACCCTCCACGATGACCGCCAGCTTGAAATTGCCGAACGCCACGTAGAAGTCCAGGTCGGTGAGGTCCCTGCCGGACACCTTGGCGTAGTGGGCGGCGAACTCGGCGGCGTTGAGGAACCCGGGGGCGAGGGTGACGTCGCCCGCCACGGGGATCGAGGCGCGCTCCTCGTCGCCATGGTCGTGCCAGTAGGTCAGGGTCAGGCCCAGGTCGGCCAGCGGGTCGCCGAGCGTCGACATCTCCCAGTCGACGACCGCGCGGATCTCGGGGGGCGCGAGCCTGACCAGCGTGTTGTCGAGCCGGTAGTCGCCATGCACGAGCGTGGAGGCCGAGGTGGCGGGCAGGCGGTCGCGCAGCCTGGCGACGAGCCGGTCGTAGACGGGCTCCTCGCGGTCGGCCGAGCGCGACCACTGCTGGCACCAGCGGTCGAGCTGCCTGGCCAGGTAGCCCTCTGGGCGGCCGAAGTCGGCCAGGCCCACGGCCGCGTAGTCCACCGCGTGGATCTCGGCCAGCACCTCGGCCAGCCGCTCGGACAGCTTCCTGGTCTCCTCGACGCCGGGCGTGCCCAGCTCGTCCCTGTCGCGGACGGCGGCGCCGTCGACGTGGCCCATGAGGTAGAACGGCGCGCCGATCACCTCGTCGTCGGCGCAGAAGGCGAGGGGCGGGGGGACCGGCACCGGCGTGCCGTACAGGGCGGAGATGACCCGCCACTCGCGGCGCATGTCGTGCGCGGTCGGCAGGACGTGGCCGAGCGGAGGGCGGCGCAGCACCACGCGCTGTTCGGACGCTTCGACCAGATAGGTCAGGTTGGACCTGCCTCCGGAGATCAGCGACACAGAGACGGGTGTGCCCGCCGAGGGCACGTGCTCGCCCATCCACGCGACCAGGCGCGGCCAGTCAATGCCAGGTACCGTCATAGGACCTCATTAGAACTCGATTCGGTTCGCGCAGGCAAAATGAGAGTTCCCTAAATTTGCGCTCGGGCGTCGTCCACCACACTCGCTCATCCCTTAACGTTGCTGTACACCGCCGCGCATGATCTGCTCGTGAGGAGGACTCCCATCCCCCTCGGACCATGTCGGATGGTGGTCGGGGACCGCACACCCCAGTAGGAGCCCATGCGCATCACTCTTGTTCACCCCCGTGACCTGGGGCGCCCGGAAGTGGACCGGTGGCGAGCCTTGCAGGAGGCCGAGCCGACCTTCGACAACCCCTTCCTGTCGCCGGAGTTCACGATCGCGGTAGGCGAGTCGCGCGATCAGACCCGCGTCGCCGTCGTGGAGGACGGCAACGACGTGGTGGCGTTCTTCCCCTTCGAGCGGCACCCGCTCGGCATCGGCAAACCTGTGGCCGCCGGGCTCACCGACGCCCAGGGCATGGTCAAGGACGCCAAGGCGGAGATCGACGCCCAGACGCTGATCAAGGCCTGCGGGCTGGGGGTCTTCGAGTTCGATCACCTGGTGGCCGGCCAGCCCATGCTGGCCGAGCGGCACGAGCTCCACCCTTCGCCGATCATCGACCTGAGCGACGGATGGGCTGCCTACACCGACTATCTCACCGCCAACTCCGGCAAGACGTACAAGAGCACGCTGGCCAAGTCGCGCAAGCTCCAGCGCGACGTCGGGCCGCTGCGCCACGACTACGCCAGCACCGATCCCGCGCCCCTGCGCACGCTGCTGGGCTGGAAGACCGACCAGTACCGCAGGACCGGCCGGACCGACAGGTTCGCCACCCGCTGGATCGTCGACCTGGTCGAACGCCTGCTCGCCACCCAGACGGAGGCGTTCGCGGGCGTGCTCGACATGGTCTACGTCGACGGGGTGCCGATGGCGGGGCACTTCGGCCTGCGCACCAGGAACACGCTCGTGGGCTGGTTCCCCGCCTACGACACCGCCTTCGCCAAGTCGTCGCCCGGCCTGATCCACCATCTCGCGATGGCCGAGGCCGCGGCCGCCGCGGGGATCAAGCTGATCGACATGGGCAGGGGCACGAAGGAGTACAAGGAGAAGCTCAAGACCGGGGAGCTCCACGTCGCCGAGGGCAGGGTCGCGCGCGCCAGCGCGGGGGCCGGCGTCCACTGGATGATCAGGGTTCCCGTACGCAAGGCGCGCGGCGCGGTCATGGCCAATCCCGTCCTGCTCAAGACGGCCGACCGCGCGCTGAAGACCTACGGTCGCCTGCGCACGGCGCTGCAGGCGTGAGCCCCACGCGCGCGCTGGAGCAACGCACCGGCCGCCACTGCCTCGCGTTGCCCTCCAACAGGCTCGGCCTCTACCTCGCGCTGCGCCACTTCTGCGTCCCCGGGCAGCGGCTGCTCATGTCGCCGATCTCCGCCGACGAGATCCTCTTCCTGGTGCTCGCCGCCGGCCTGCGGCCGGTGATCGCGCCGCTGTCGCGCCGCACGGGCAACATCGACCCCTCACGCGTGAACCTGTCCGAGGTCGACGCCGTGCTGACCACCAACCTGTACGGCCTGCCCGACGACCTGGCCGCCTTCTCTGGCCTGACCCTCATCGAGGACGTCGCCCACGCGATGGAGACCACCGTCGGCGGACGCCCGCTCGGGACGTTCGGCGCCGCGGGCGTCTTCAGCCTCTCCAAGCACGCGGGCGCGGGCTCGGGCGGCGTGCTGGCCGTCGAGAGCGCCGCGGACTTCACGGCGCTGGAGCGGGCTCGCGACGAGCTCCTCCAGCCGGGGTCGTGGCGCGCGGAGGCGCTGGGCGTGGCCAGCTCGATGGCCCGGCAGGCCGCCCTCGCCCTCGACCTGGTCAGGCCCGCGCTGGCGCTGATGCGCGCGCTCGGCCTGGAGGAGGAGCGCGAGGGCTACCGGATCGCGCTGCGCGCCACCGAGCTGGATCTGGCCATGAAGATGGTGCCCTCGCTGCCGCCCTTCGACCCGTGGGTCCGCGCCGACCTCCACTCCTACAGGGCGAGGCGGGGGCCGCTGTCCCGCTGGTACCAGGGGCGCAAGGTGGCGAAGGTGGCGCGACTGCGGCCGCGCCGGCTGGTCGGGGTGCGGCGGCTGGCCGAGCTGCCGAGCGTGGCCGCGGGTGTCCTCGACCACCTGGACCAGCCCCTGTTCAGGGTGCCGCTGCTGGTCGAGGAGCGGGACGAGGCCGTCGCCGCGCTCGAACGCCGCGGGGTGGCCACCGGCTACCTCTACGCCCCTCCCTACGACGACTACGCCCCCTCGTTCACGACGCCGTCCCCTTCTCCCGGCGACGCCCGGTGGTGGGCCGAGCACGTGCTGCCCGTCGACCCCGTCTACGCCCACCGGTCGCTGCCCGTCCTGCGCGAGCTCACTCCAGCCCGCGGATGAGGTCGGCGAGGATCTGACAGCCGCGCCGCACGTCCGGCAGCGAGGCGGAGCCGTATCCGATGACCAGGCCGTGCACCTGCGTCTCGCCGTGGTGGTGGCGGGCGGTCGTGTCGAGCAGGACGCCCGCGGAGGCCGCCGAGCCGACGATGCCCCGCACCGCCGAGGCGGGCAGCTCGGCCAGGACGTGGAGTCCCGCGGTGTCGCCGCGCAGGCGGCAGACGGGGCCGAGGATCTCCACCACGGCAGCGCGGCGGCGGGCGTACTCCAGCCGCATCCTGCGCAGGTGCCGGTCGAGGTCGCCGCGCTCCAGCAGGGTGGCGACGGCCTGCTGGACGGGGCCGCTGGTGCGGTCGGACAGGTCGTCCCTGATGGCGGCGATCCTGCCCAGCAGCTCGGGCGGCCCCACCAGCCAGCCCACCCCGACGTCGGGTGCCAGCGACTTCGACAGCGTGCCGAGCAACACCACGTGCGCGGGGTCGAGGCCGTAGAGGGCGGGCAGCGGGGCGACGTCGTAGCGGAACTCGGCGTCGTAGTCGTCCTCCACGACCACCGCCCCCGTACGGCGCGCCCATGCCAGCAGGCGCTCCCTGCGCGGGATGGGGAGCCTGCCGCCCACCGGGTACTGGTGCGCGGGGGTGGTGTAGAGGACGCGCAGGTCGTCGGGAAGGGAGGAGACGATCACGCCGTCCTCGTCCACGGGGCAGGGCACGATCGTGGCGCCCCTGGCGGCGAAGACGTTGCGGGCGACCCGGTAGCCGGGATCCTCGACGCCCGCCCGCACACCGTGGCCGAGCAGGGCCATGGCGACCAGGAGGAGTCCGTTGCCCGTGCCCCTGGTGACCAGGACGTTCTCCGGGCCCACGGCGATCGCCCTCGTCCTGCGCAGGTGCACGGCCAGCAGCTCGCGCAGGTGCGGCAGGCCGTAGGGGTCGGGGTCGTCGCCGGGCGGCAGGTCGGCTGCCTTGCGCCAGGCCCGCTTCCACGCCGACACGTCGTAGTCCTTCACCCACGGGTCGCCAGGGGTGAGGTCGATCAGCGGGACGGACCGCCGTACGGGCCGGGGCGCGGCGGCGGCGGGCAAGGGCGCCGCGCGCGGCGCGTCCTCCGACAGGTCGGCCACGTAGGTGCCGGAGCCGTGGCGGCCGTCGAGCCAGCCCTCGGCGTAGAGCTGCTGGTAGGCCTCGGTGACCACCGTACGGCTGACGCCGAGCTGGGCCGCGAGCCCGCGGGAGGAGGGCAGGCGGGCTCCGGCGGTCAGGGCGCCCGCGCGCATGGCGTCGCGCAGCCAGTCGCCGAGCTGCACGGAGAGCGGCACCGCCGAGTCCCTGGTCAGCGAGACGGGCAGGTCAACGAGCGTGCGCAAGGAAGTGGTCTCCAAGAAGCGGTTATTAGTGGACATTAACGACAGGTCCACTATCTCAATACCGTGGCCGCATGCTCTCCACCACACCTCGCACGACACTCGGCCGAGAGAAGCACCGCGGCAGCACCGACAGGAACGATCTCTACGAGGTGCTCGACTCCGGGCTCATCTGCCATCTGGGCGTGGTGCTGAACGGTCACCCCATGGTCGTGCCCACCGGCTACGGCCGCATCGGCGACACCCTGTACCTGCACGGCTCCACCGGCGCCCGCTCGCTGCGCGCGGGCCAGGGCCGGCAGGTCTGCGTCACCGTCACGCACGTCGACGGCATCGTGCTGGCCCGCTCGGTCTTCAACCACTCCGTCAACTACCGGTCGGCGATCATCTACGGCGAGGCCAGGCTCGTCACCGACGAGGAGGAGCGCATGGCGGGCCTGCGGGCCCTGACCGAGCAGCTCGCGCCCGGCCAGTGGGACTACGCCAGGCGGCCCACCCGCAAGGAGCTCGCGGCCACGGCAGTGCTCGCGCTGTCGCTGGAGGAGGCGTCGGTCAAGGTGCGCGAGGGCGACCCGCAGGACGAGGACGAGGACTACGCGCTGCCGATCTGGGCGGGGGTGCTTCCCCTGGTCACCTCGTGGGCCGCGCCCGTACCCGACCGCGTTCTTCAGGAAGGGACTGCGGCACCCGCCCACATCAATGACCGTTGACAGCAAACCATGGCGCTAGATCATACGTCTCATCAGGTGGGTCAGACTCTGATGGGAGAGCGCCATGGAGTGGAGCGCCCCCGGCTACACCGAGATACGGCAGCTCGGCGCGGGTGGAAGCGGCAGGGTCGTCCTCGCCGTGCACGACGAGACCGGCATCAGCGTCGCCATCAAGTACCTGTCCGACCTGGTACGGCATGAGCCGGGAGCGCTGGCCGCCTTCAGGGCCGAGGCCGAGGTCCTGACCACGCTGGTGGATCCGCACATCGCCAGGATGTGGGAGTACGTCCAGGAGCCGCAGGGCGCGGCGATCGTCATGGAGCTCGTCAACGGCGTCTCGCTGCGCGCGCTGCTGCGCGAGAACGGCACGACGGGTCCCGAGGCGGCGCTGGTCGTGCTCAAGGGCTCGCTCCTCGGCCTGGAGCGGGCGCACCGGGCGCACGTGGTCCACCGGGACTACAAGCCGGAGAACGTGATCGTCAGTGACGACGGGGTCAGCAAGCTGGTCGACTTCGGCATCGCCGTACGGCACGGCACGGCCACGCGGGCCACAGGCACCCCGCCGTACATGGCGCCCGAGCTGTGGTCGGGCGAGCCCGCCTCCCCCGCGACCGACGTCTACGCGGCCACGGTCGTCTTCTTCGAGTGCCTGACGGGGCACAGGCCCTACCGCTCGACCGAGTCGCACGTCCTCGGCTACCAGCACCTGCACGCGCCCATCCCCGTCCATGACGCGCCCGAGGAGATGCACGAGCTGATCGCGCGCGGCCTGGCCAAGGAGCCCGCCGACCGCCCGCCGAGCGCGGCGGCGTTCGTGGCGGACGTGGAGCGGGCCGCCCTCGCCGCCTACGGCGAGGAGTGGGAGGAGAACGGCAGGCGGCGCCTGGCCGCGCTGGTGGCGCTGCTGGCGCTGCTGCTGCCGCATCCCGAGACGCCGCCGCCCGCGACGAGTTCGTCGTTCTTCCAGACGGTCTTCAGGACCGCGGGGCGCACGGCCCGGCGCCACGGCAAACGGCTGCTGGTCGGCACCGCGGCGGTCGTGGTGGCCGCGGGCACGACCGGCTACGTGCTGGCCGGCAGGGAGCGGCCGCCCACGGCGATCGACGTGGTGGCGGCGGTACCGACGACCTCACCCTCGCCCGAGCTGCCGAGCCCCGCGACGCTGCCCACCGTCACCCCCGAGACAGGTGGCGGCGACCCGAGCGGCGAGCCCGGCGGCGCGGGATCGAACACCGGCCAGGCCGCGGAGACTCAGCCGCCCTCATCCGCCACCTCCGCTCCCCCGCCGGCCACCTCCACCAGTGCGCCCCCTCCCACGCCGACACCCACCCCGACCCGAACACCCACAGCCACGCCGACGCCGACGCCGACGCCGACGCCGACGCCCAGCACTCCCACACCGCCTCCGACGACGGCCGTGTCGGCGCTGAACGTTGGCGGCCTGACGGTCGACGCGGACGGCCTGGCCGCCGCGACCGTCTCGCTGCGCACCACGGGCACGGGAGCCGTCACGATCACCGCCCGCTTCGCGGTCGACGGCCAGGCCGTGCACACCGCCAGACAGCGCGTCAGCGGCTCCGGCGCCCACACCCGCGCCTTCAGCCACGGCCTCGGCGAACGGCGCTGCGGCAGGGTCGTCACGCTCACCGTCTCCACCTCGCCCGCCGCCCCCGGTGGCGCGAAGACCGTCAGGGCGGCGCTGCCCGAGTGCCCGACGACCGTCACGGGAGTGCGGGTGTCCCTCGACGTGCCCGAGGCGCCGGGGCGGGCCGTACGCGCCCAGCTCGCGGTCGAGACCAGCGGCACCGGCAAGGTGCCCGTGACCGCCACGGTCGCGCTCAACGGCGACCAGGTGGCCTCCAGGTCCCTCTCGCTGTCCGGGCGGACCGCCTACACCCGCGCCTTCAGCCACACCTTCGGTGAGCGGCCGTGCGGCGGGACGGTCGCGGTGACGGTGAAGGCCGGAGACCGGCAGGACACCGCCAGGGCCCAGGTCCCGTGCCCCGCGCGGGTGCGGCAGGTCTCGATCGCCCGCGCCGCCATGAACGCGCGGGGCCGCGTGACGGCCGTCGTCACCGTGAGCACCGAGGGCGTCCAGCCGGTACGGCTGAGCGTCGCCTTCGGCGTCGGCGGCAGGACCCAGCACAGCGAGTCGGCCGAGCTGTCCGGCCAGACCTCCTACAGCAGGACCGTCGCCTTCGCCTTCCCGCGGCTGCCGTGCGGATCGACGTGGGCCGTGACAGCGGCGACCAGCCCGGCCGCGGCGAACGGCACCGACACCGCCGGAGGCAAGACGCCTGCCTGCGAACCCCCGGCCGAGACCGCTACTCCGCGTCCCGGTCATTCCGGACAAGAAGATACTGACAATTCTGTTCCGGGCCAGAGTGGCGGACACTAAGCTACGATCCGTCTGATGTGGGTGGGGGCCCAGAGGGATCAGAGGTGATCTGATGGACCGGTGGGGGGTCCCCGGCTACACCGAGGTGCGCGAGCTGGGCTCCGGCGCCTCGGGCCGGGTGGTACTGGCCACGCGCGACCACGACGGCGTCGAGGTCGCGATCAAGTACCTGTCCGACAGGCTGCGCGACGACGTCGGCTTCGTGGCCAGGTTCAGGCACGAGGCGCGGATGCTCGGCAGCATGCGCAGCCCGTACAACGTCCGGCTGCTCGGCTACGTCGAGGACGGTGAGGGCGCGGCGATCGTGATGGAGCTGGTCGACGGCGTCTCTCTGCGGGCGCTGCTCGACTCCGAGGGCCCGACGGGTCCCGAGGCGGCGCTGGCCGTGCTCAAGGGCGCGCTGAAGGGCCTGGCCGCGGCACACGCGATCGGCGTCGTGCATCGAGACTTCAAGCCCGAGAACGTGATGGTGCAGGGCGACGGCAGCAGCAAGCTCGTCGACTTCGGCATCGCCGTACGGCAGGGCGAGGGCGCGAACTCGGCGGGCACGCCCGCCTACATGGCCCCCGAGCAGTGGTCGGGCGGCCCCGCCACGCCCGCGAGCGACGTCTACGCGGCGACGATCGTGTTCTTCGAGTGCCTGACCGGCATGCGGCCCTTCCGCGCGGCCACGGTGGCCGCGCTCGCCAGGCAGCACCACGCGACGCCTCCGCCGATCGACGAGGTGCCCGACCCCTTGCAGGCGCTCATCGAGCGCGGCCTGTCCAAGCACCCCATCGAGCGCCCGCCCTCGGCCGAGGCCTTCCTCGACGAGCTGGAGGTCGTGGCGGCCAGGGCCTACGGTCCCGACTGGGAGGAGCGGGGCAGGCGCCGCCTGGCCAGGCTCGCCGGGCTGCTGCTCGTGCTGTTCCCCGGCACGCGGGAGGAGGCGCTCGACGCCAGCACGACGCTCGCCGAGACGGAGTTCGCCGAGCCACAGGGGATCGTCGCCAAGCTGGGCGTGAAGATGCTGGTGGGGATCGGGCTCGTCGTGGTGATCGGCACGGTCGCCACCGTGATGCTCACCTCGGGCGAGGACGACCCCGCGCTGAGGGCGCAGACCTCCCCCGCCACGCCCACGATGTCGCTGATCGAGGCCCCTTCGCCGTCGGAGTCCCCGTCGGCGGAGCCCTCCGCGGAGGCGCCGTCCTCCGCCGAGCCGTCCGCTGAGGAGACGGTGGCCCCCGTCTCGACCTCGACGCCGACGCCTTCGCCGACGGTCGCCGCGGCGAAGAAGACCGCGACGCCCACGCCGTCCAAGAAGCCGGTGCGCAGGTCGACCCCGCCGCCTCCGCCACCCACGAAGACCAGGTCGGCGACCCCCACACCGACGCCGGACATGACGTTGCGCGGCAAGTCGGACAACGATCCCGCGCCGCCCTCGCAGACGGCCACCACCTCCGCTCCGCCATCGCCGCCGTCGACCCCGAGGGAGACACCGCGGGAGACGCCCCGGGAGACACCGCGGGAGACGCCGAGCACCTCGGAGCCGCCACCCGGCGTCGAGCCGCCCAGGATCACCCAGACGCCCACGCAGACGCCGGCGGAGACGGCGCCCGCCGCGTTGCTCGCGCTGGGACTGGTGACGTCCGGCGCGGTTCCCGTCACACTTGCGGTGAAGCGCCGTGTCGCAGGACGGCACAGGAGGCAGAGATAGCGCGGGCGAGTCACCGGGGGAACTGATGAGCATGATCGCCGGCTTCTCGCTCACCGACAGGGCCAGGGTCACCGAGCTCGGCACATGGGTGGAGGCGACAGGGCCCGACGGCCGTCGGGGCGGGGCCCTGCGGTTCGACTCCAGGGCCGTGGCCGTGCCCGGCGCCAGCGAGCGCCTGGTCCAGGCCGTCCTCGCCGACCGAAGGCTCACCGACGGCGGGGTGAGCGGGCTCGTTCCCATCGCCGACCTGGTGACGGCGGGGCCCGAGGTGTGGCTGCTGGTCGGCCACTCGATCTCGCCCGTCCTTTCCGACCTGCTCACCGCGCCCGCGATGGACCCGGCCAGCGCCGCGGCCGTCCTCGTCGAGACCGCGCAGACCCTGGTCGCGCTCCACGCGGCGGGGCTGGCCCACGGCTCGCTCCATCCCGGCACGGTGCTGATCGCCGACGACGGGGCGGCGCTGCTGGCCGAGCGCGGGCTCGCCGACGCCGTACGAGGCCTGCCGCCCGCGCCCGACAGGGACGTGACGGCGTGGGCGGCACTGGCCAGAGGCCTCGCCGCGACCTGGGCCTCGACCTCGCCCAGTGCGGCCGATCTGCTGGAAAGGGTCGCGGCCACCGCCACCACCCACGGGCTCGCTCCGGCCAGAGACGCCCTGCTCGCCGGAAGGGGCGCCCTGCCCGGCGGGCTGATCAGCCGCGACGTCCTGGCCGGGACCGCCCGGCGCTGGGCGACCCCTTCGACGCCCGGCATGTCCCCCGTGAGAGACGAGGGTGAGATCGTCACCATGCTGCGGGTGCCGGGGCCGACCCACGAGTCGGCCCGCTTCGGGCCCGGCATCGCCGCCCCCGGCACGCACGGCTTCCCCGGCGCGCATGGCTTCCCCGGCGCGCAGGATTCCTCCAGCACACACGCTTCCCCCGGCGCACACGGCTCCTCCAGCACGCACGGCTCCTACGGCACCCACGGGGAGACCACGGCGGAGAAGATCTGGCGCGAGGGCAACAAGCCGGCCGTCCTGTCCTCGCACGGCACGCGCGCGAAGAAGGCCGCCAGGGCGCGGCGCCGCAGGACCGTGGTGTCGTCGGCGGTGTTCGCGCTCATCGTCGCGGGCGCAGTCCTGGCGTGGTTCTCCGTGCGCTCCCCCGCCGACCTGGTCGTGCAGTCGGTCACGGTCAGCGCGCCCAAGACGCTGGGCTGCCGCAAGACCGCCACCATCACGGGGAACCTGGTCACCAACGGCTCGGGCGGCAGCGTCACGTTCCAGTGGCTGCGGAGCGACCAGAAGGAGCCGATCGAGCAGACGGAGACCATCCCGTCGGGCAAGACGACGCACAGCGTGCAGCTGCGGTGGACGGTCAAGGGCGAGGCGACGGCCAAGCTGACCGCGCGGCTGCGGATCCTGTCCCCTGTGCCGGAGGGGCAGAAGGTCGAGGACAAGGCGACATTCACCTACAAGTGCTGATCTACCCATGGTCAAGCGGTTGTCATTAGTCTGGCGGCCATGACCACGCAGACCCCCGCAGGCTGGTACCCCGACCCCTACGGCTCCCCGCAACTGCGGTGGTGGGACGGGAACCAGTGGACCGACGCGACACACCCGACCGAGTCCCAGGGGTACGGCAGTGGCCCCGCCCAGCCCTCCGCGCAGGGTGGCGCGGGTCCTGTGGGTTCCGCCGGTCCTGTCGTGGGGAGCACGCCGTATCACGGGGAGCAGCCGCAGCAGGCGGCCGGGGGCGCACAGCCGGACACGGGGCCAGGACAGGCGTATCAAGCACCGGGCACGGGGCCTGGACAGGCGTACCAGGCGCCGGGCATGGATTCCGGCTCCCAGGCCCCGCCGCCGGGGTCGGGGCCCGCGCAGCCGTACCAGGGCTCATGGGAGTCGCCGAACTCGGGACCGTCGGGAGCTGCCCAGGGTTCGGGGCCGTGGGGGCCGCCTCAGGGGGCGGGCACGGGGCCCTCCGCCCAGCCGTTCCACGCGCCCGGGACGGGTCCGGGCGCTCAGCCGTACCAGACGCCGGGAGCCGGCCCCGGCGCTCAGCCGTACCACGCCCCTGAGCCGGGCGCCGGGCCTCAGTTCCAGGCGCCTGGCGGCGGTCCCGGGCCGCAGTACCAGGCGCCGGGTTCGGGCCCTGCGCCGCAGTACCAGGCGCCGGGTTCGGGTCCTGCGCCGCAGTACCAGGCGCCGACGCAGCAGTACGGGCAGCAGCCGTGGGGCGGCGGGACGATGCAGTTGCCCGCGCCCGACTTCGGGCCGCCGCCGAAGTCGGGCGGCGCGATGCCGTGGATCCTCGGCGGCGTCGGCGCGGTGCTGGTGCTCGCGCTGATCGCGGGCGCGGCCTTCATCTTCGTCAACAGGGGCGGCGAGACGACGACCACCATGCCGACCCCCGCTCCCACCACGGAGACCGACCCGCTGCCGACCCCGAGCGAGTCGCCGACCCCGTCCTCCAGCGACTCCCCCACCGACCCGCCCACGCAGGGGACCGGCGCCGAGTTGCCCGCGCCGGCCGACGGCCGCATCACCGATCCCAAGACGGGGCTGTCCTTCGCCGCGCCCGGCGACCCGTGGAGCGTGCCCAGATCCGCCGAGATCAACAACCCCGACCCGAACGCCCAGCAGTGGTCGGCGGGGGTGAGCGCGGTGTCGCAGGAGAAGTACGACGGCGAGAGCGACTGGACGGGCAGCATCTACTCGGGCGAGCTCAACGAGAGCTATCCCTACGAGGGAGTCGACAACCTGCGCGCCGCCACGGGCACGGTCTTCATCGACTTCGCCCGCTTCTATCCGGTCAAGCACGAGCGGAAGATCCTCCAGGACAAGGCGATCACCGTCGACGGTCACAAGGGCTGGCTCCTGGAGTACGAGATGGACTTCACCGCCGAGTCCGAGAAGAAGAGCTACCAGTGGAAGAAGGAGCGGGCGGCCATCGCCGTCATCGACAGGGGCGAGGGGAAGCGTCCCGCGCTGCTCTACCTCTCGGTTCCCGACAATCTGGATACCGGTCTCGTCACTCAGACCCTGAACTCTCTCAAGCTCTCCTGACCTGGGCACTACGCTGGAGTCAATAGCAAGCGGGCGGGTAGCTCCGAGCCGCTGGGGCGAGGAGATTGATCGTATGAGTGAGTTGCTGGTGTGGATCGACTGTGAGATGACCGGGCTGGACCTGGGGCGCGACGCGCTCATCGAGGTCGCGTGCGTCGTCACCGACAGCGAGCTTCGGCAGTTGGACGAAGGCGTCGATGTGGTCATCAAGCCGCCGTCCGAGGCACTGGAGCAGATGTCGGAAGTGGTCCGCGAAATGCACACCGCTTCCGGCCTGCTGCCCGAGTTGGCCGAGGGCGTCACGCTCGCGGAGGCCGAGTCGCTCGTGCTCGACTACATCCGCGGCCACATCCCCGAGCCGAAGAAGGCGCCGCTGTGCGGCAACTCCATCGGCACTGACCGCACGTTCATCTCCCGTGACATGCCGGCTGTGGACGCTTTCCTGCACTACCGGATGATCGACGTGTCGTCGATCAAGGAGTTGGTCCGGCGCTGGTACCCCCGCGTCTACTTCGCCGCGCCCGAGAAGCAGGGCGGACACCGGGCGCTGGCGGACATCACGGAGAGCATCCGCGAACTGCGCTACTACCGGGCGGCCGTGTTCGTCGGCCAGCCGGGACCCGACTCCGCGACCGCCAGGACGCTCGCGGAAGGCGTGTCCCTGGGCTGAGTGGCGCAAAGGGTCCCGAAGACCGCTACACTTTTCCATGTGCTGCCACGGCGGCGCGACATGGTGGGTGTAGCTCAGTTGGCAGAGCGCCAGGTTGTGGTCCTGGATGTCGGGGGTTCAAGTCCCCTCACTCACCCCAGGTGAAATGTCAGGTCAGCAGGCCCGATCACTCCGGTGGTCGGGCCTTCTGCGTGATCGGGTGTCCGGATGGGAAAGAAGCCGCGACACGAGCTCCTGGTTCCGGTTCCGGATGGTGCCGGAGGTCCTCATCGCCCCTCCGAGGGCTCGCACCAGACGCGGGGTATCACGTGGAGCGCTCGCCCCGTACGTCGGTGACGAGGCGGTACGTGACGTCCGGGCGGTCGGCTCCACCCGGACGTGACGAACCCCGCCGGAGTGGCGTCCGTGGTGCCGGTGAGACGGCCATGCCCGACCCCGGGTCACCGCTCCACGGACCGGCATGCCGAACGACGACACCGGCTCCTCAGCCCGCCGCCCTCTTCACGAGCTCGCCGATCCGTGCCTCGTCCTCGGCGGTCAGCGTCGTCAGGGCGAAGGCGGTCGGCCACATGGTGCCGTCGTCGAGGAGCGCCAGGTCGTTGAAGCCGAGCGTCGAGTACCTCGTCTTGAACTTCTGCGCGGGCTGGAAGAAACAGACGATCTTGCCGTCCCTGGCATAGGCCGGCATTCCGTACCACAGCTTCGGCGACAGCGACGGCGCGTGGGTCCTGATGATGGCGTGGAGCCGCTCGCCGGTGGCGCGGTCCGACTCCGACATCTCGGCGAGCTTCGCGAGCACCTCGCTCTCCCCGTCCGGCTTGGCCGAGCGCGAGCCGCGGCGGGCGGTCGCCTTCAGCTCCTGGGAGCGCTCCTTCATCGCGGCCCGCTCCTCAGCGGTGAACCCGTCGTACTTCTTGTCGGCCTCGGCGGTGGTGTTGGCGGGCTGCTTGGCGTCGCTCATGGCGGGCTTCCTTCCGTGGGGGGTGATCCTCATGTTGCGGATCGTCCCTCGTTCGTCGGTGCGTTCTGACATGAGCCATAGGACCATCGACGCGTCAAGGCCCGCACCGTCCGTGGGACACCGTGGGACACCGGGAACACGGCCTAGCTGCGGAAACGAGAGTCCGTTCCATGGTCGCCGGCTGGGACGGCGCCGACGATGGCCTGGTACGCCTCACGCGCGCGCTCCTCGTCACGCGGCCGCCCGAGCCTGCGCGCCAGTTCGATGGTGCGCTCATGCAACGCCAGCGCCTCGTCGTGACGGCCCGCCGCGCGGCACGTCTCGGCGTACGTGGGCAGGAAGTCGATCTCCAGCTGTGCCTCGGCCAGCGGTTCCAGCAGCTCGAAGGCGCGTCGATGGTGCTCGAGTGCCTCGTCGAGTGAACCCATGACGCGCAGCGCGACACCGAGATAGTTGTGGCACCACGCCTTGTTGTGCTGCACCTCGGTGAGCCGCAACGCCTCATGCAGCGCTTGCAGCGACTCCGCCGGGTCGTCCGGCGCCAGTGCGACACCGAGCGTGACCAGCCCGGTCATCCGGGCGGGCCCTTCGGCCAGAGCGAGTGACGCGCGGGCGAGCTCCGCGGCTTCGCCGCGCCGTCCGAGGTGGAGGGTCACCCATCCGTCGAAGGCCAGCGCCTGGGACTGCCCGGAGCGATGCCCGGTCTTCTCGAACAGCGTGCGCGCCAGCCGGAACTGTGCCTGTGCCGCTTCGAGGTCGCCGAGATCCCGGCGGACGAAGCCGGTGCGCAACGCCAGCGCGCCTGCCAGCTCGTCATCGTCCGAACCGGACTGTCCGGCCAGTTCGTAGGCGGCGAGCGCCTCGGCGAGACGTCCGGCGGCGGCGCGGGCGAAACCGAGGTCCACGAGCAGTGAGGCACGCTGCCGGCTACGCCCGAGACGTTCCGCGGCGGCCGCGGCCGCTTCGAGCAGGCGTACCTGATCGTCGGTTCCGCGATGCCGGAGGAACCAGACGCGCATGGCCTGCGGCAGCTCAGCCACCACCTCGTCCGCGCCGAGCCGAGCAGCGGTGTCGAAACAGGCGACCAGGTTGGCGTACTCGGTGTCGAACCAGGCCATGGCCTTCGCCGGATCGCCCGGCACGGTCTCCTTGCGTTGCGGCAGGGGCAGCGTCCGATCGTAGGCGGTCGCCTGCTCCAGATAGTGGCTCAGGACACGGCGCACGGCGGCATCCGCCTGCGGCTCCTCATCGGCGGCGATGTCGGCCGCGTACCGCCGGATCAGGTCGTGCAGCCGGTACCGCCCTGGCGAGGGCTCCTGGACCAGATGCGCGTCCACCAGCTCTTCCAGTACCGCGTTGACGCGGTCCGGCGTCATGTCGGCAAGCGCGCCCGCCACCGGGGCGTCGAAGTCGGCGCCGGGCAGCACGCCCAGCAACCGGAACATGCGGCGCTGGACCGCGTCGAGCTGCTGTAGCGACATGCCGAACACGGAGTCGAAGCGGCCGGCGTTGTCGCGCAGCCGCTCGGCCAGCACCGCCACCGTCCAGCCTGGACGGTGCCGTAGCCTCGCGCCCGCCATCCGCAGCGCCAGCGGAAGGCCACCGCACTGCCGCAGCACCTGGGCGACCGCCTCCTCTTCGGTCAGGTCCACCCCTGCCGCCCGCCCGAACAGCGACGCCGCGTCCGCAGGGGGGAGCGCCTCCAGGGACACCGGCGGCACCCCGTCCAGGCTCACCAGCCGATTGCGGCTGGTGAGCAGCACGGCGGACTTACCCGCGCCGGGAAGCAGCGGACGCACGTGCTCGGCGTCGACCGCGTTGTCGAGCACGACGAGCGCCCGGCGCCGGGACAGTTCCGACCGCCAGAGCGCCGCGCGTTCGAGCGTCTCGGCCGGAGGGTGGGCGACGCCCAGGGCGCCCAGTAGCCGGCCGAGTGCGGCCGACGGCTCCAACGGTTCCTGGCCCGGGGTGAAGCCGTGCAGGTCGAGATAGAGCCCACCGTCGGGAAAGGACGGCGCGAGCCGGTGCGCCACGTGCACGGCGAGGCTGGTCTTCCCGACGCCCGCCATGCCGTCGATCGCGACCGCGCCCGCGGTACGCAGCAGTTCCTCGACCAGCGCCGCGTCCGTCTCGCGCCCGGTGAAGTCGGCTAGGTCGGCCGGGAGGTCGTTCCGGCGTGGGCTGGGTGCCGCTCCGGCCTTGGACGCCTCAACCCACACCGCGCGCAGCGGACGGGGATCGCGGGCCACGACCCGGCACAGCGCCACGACGGCTTCCCATGGCGGCACCAGTTGTCCGGTCAGATACCGGGACAGTGAGGAGCTGCTGAGGCCCGCCTGGCGGGCGAGGGCGCGCACGCTGAGCCCGCTCAACTCCTTGATCCGGGTGAGCTGGGCGTTCAGGTGCTCAGGTCCGCTCGACACCCGATCACGGTACCCGTCCCAGCCCGCGGTCACGGAACAGACTTTCGTTTCCGCAGCTTGGCCGCGTCCCGGGTGTCCCACGCTGTCCCACGGACGGCGCGGGCCCCGACGCGCCGGTGGTCAGATGACTCCCGTCAGAGCACGACGACGAAGGAGAAAGCGATGCCGACCGAACGCATGCCGAACCCTGCGACCCTGATCCCCGAGGCGATGCAGGCGCTGATGGGCGTCAACAAGGCCATCCTGGGCGCCGGAGTGGACGCGAAGCTGCTGGCGCTGAGCCACCTGCGAGCCAGCCAGATCAACGGCTGCAGCCCCTGCGTGGCCGGGGGCGCCCAGCAGCTCCGCCACCACGGCGCCACCGACGAGCAGGCCCACGCCGTCGTCGCATGGCGTGAGACGCCATGGTTCAGCGATGAGGAACGCGCCGTGCTGGCCCTGACCGAGGCCATCACCCGGCTCGCCGACCGGCCCGACCCGGTGCCCGACCAGGTATGGGACATGGCCGCCAAATACTTCGACCAGAAGGAGCTCGCCGTGCTGGTCCTCAACATCGCCATCACCAACGCCTTCAACCGCCTCAACGCGCCGACCCGCCAGCAGGCGGGCGGCACATGGTGAGCGCGTCGCGCGAGGGACGGGTAGTGCCCTGCGTTCCGTCAGCCGGACGCCCCTTGTGGCCATCAGCCACCGTGAGGCCATGACTCGCCGACCCGGGGTTCACGTCACCCCAGGCGAGAAGGCCGGTCCTCAGGGGCCGGCCTTCTGCTTTTCTCCCGTGACTTTGGCCCCAAATCAGGACAATGCGAGTTATGCTCGCTGTCAACCGCTTACGCCGGAAGCACGGGGGCCAATCGGCGATCTGACCGACTTCGCTGTCCCGGAGGCCGGATGAGAGTCGACGACGTCGCACGCTTAAGCAAGCGTGAGGCTGAGGTGATGGACCTGATCGCGACCGGTCAGTCCAACGGCGAGATCGCGCAACAACTGTTTCTCAGTGAGAAGACGGTCAAGAACCACGTCAACCGGATCTACGCCAAACTCGGCGCGGACAACCGGGTCACCGCCATCGGCCTGTGGCTCAATCGCGACACCTAGCAGCCTTCCCTGAGCGCGCGTGCCTCCGAGACAGGGCCCGCCGACCTGGGCGAGCGCCCGGTGGTTCGAGGTGGACGTGGGTCACCGAGCCGGCCCGCACCGTGGGTACCTCCGCACGTCCTGACGCCTTCAGGTCACCCCGGCTTCCTGCGGGCTCCTTTCCGATCCCCGACGGGGACAAATACAGGTGCGCCGCGACCGGCGGCTCTGTGACACTGCGCCCCATGCATCGTGACCTGATCTCCAGACTGGCTCATGCCGACCACCCCATCGCGGCACCGCTCGACGACGACTCGGTCCGGCGGCTGCTGGATCGCGCCCTTTCACGCGGTGACGAACGCGTGCTCGACCTCGGGTGCGGGGGCGGGGAATGGCTTCTGCGCGCTCTGACGGCGTGTCCGGACGTACGGGCGGAGGGAGTGGACACCTCGGAGGTCGCTCTCGCGCACGCCCGCAAGGCGGCCGGCGCCCTCGGCGTCCAGGATCGTCTCGTCCTGCATCACCGGGCGGCCGCGGACTTCGCCGCCTCGCACGCGTTCGACCTGGTACTCAGTGTCGGAGCCGCGCACGCCTTCGGCGGGTTGCTCCCCACGTTGGCGGCGGCGCGCGAGCACCTGGCTCCGGGCGGGCGGGTGCTGGTCGGCGACGGGCTCTGGCTGCGCGAGCCGTCTCGGGAGGCCGTCGAGATGCTCGGCGACTTCGCCAATCTGCCGACCACCGTGGATCGGGTCGTCGCCGACGGGTGGACTCCTGTCTACGGGCACGTCAGCTCCCGCGAGGAGCTGGACGGCTACGAATGGGCATGGACGGGGACGCTGGCCTCCTGGGCTCTGGACAACCAGGGGGATCCGGACAGCGCCGAGGCGCTCGCGGTGGCCACGGCGCACCGCTCCGAATGGCTGCGCGTCTATCGGGACACGTGGGGGTTCGTCACCTTGATCCTGCGCCCTACGGCCGGCTGAGCTGAGAGCCGGCGGTCGTGGCGGGCCCTGCGGGCCGATCCACCGGCGGGTTCAGCCGGGCCTGGTGACGGGGTCGATCGGGGGGAAAGCTGGTCACAGAGGTCGGGAGAGGGCGCGGGAGATGGCCGTGAGGCCGTGGTCGAGATCCTCGTCGGGGATGTTCAGCGCGGGCCTGAGCCGTACCGAACGCTCCCCGCAGGGCAGGACCACGACGCCCTCCTCCTCCCGCAGACGCGTGATGAGCGCGCTGCGGCGGGGGGCGTCGGGCAGGTCGAAGGCGCACATGAAACCCCGGCCCCGCACGTTCGACACCAGCGCGGGCTGCTCGGCCTGGAGCTTGCCGAGCCCCTCGACGAGGCGGACGCCGGCCTCGGCGGTGCGCGCGATGAGACCGTCGCGCTCGATGATCTCGAGCATGGCGCGGGAGCGGACCATGTCGACGAGCCCGCCGCCCCACGTGGAGTTGATGCGCCCGCTGACGTTGAACACGTTGTCCGGGACGAGGTCGACGCGCCTGCCCGCCATGATGCCTCCGACCTGCACCTTCTTGGCGAAGGCGACGATGTCGGGGGCGAGGCCGAGCTGCTGGTACGCCCAGGGGGTCCCGGTGGTCCCGCCCCCGGTCTGCACCTCGTCGAGGATGAACAGGGCGTCGTGCTCGTGGCACAGGGCCTGCATGGCCTGAAGGAACTCGGGGCGCATGTGGTTGTCGCCGCCCTCGCCCTGGATGGGTTCGGCGATGAAGCAGGCGATGTCGTGGGGGTGGCGCTCGAAGGCGGCGGCCGCCTGGGCCAGGGCCTTGGCCTCGAGGGCTTCGACGTCCTCCATGTGGGTCGCGGGGACGTCGATGCGCGGCCAGTCGAAGACGGGGAAGCGGTCGGTCTTGAGCGGCTCGGTGTTGGTGAGTGAGAGGGTGTAGCCGGAACGGCCGTGGAAGGCCTTGGTGAGGTGCATGACCCGGGTGCCGAGCTCGCGGGGGCGCCCCTCGGCCTCGTTGCGGCGGCTCTTCCAGTCGAAGGCCGTCTTGAGCGCGTTCTCGACGGCGAGCGCGCCGCCCTCGACGAAGAACAGGCGGGGCAGGTCGGGGTCGCCGAGGACGCGGGTGAAGGTGTCGACGAAGTCGGCCAGGTGCTCGCTGTACATGTCGGGGTTGGCCGGCTTGTTGAGCGCGATCCTGCCGAGCAGTTCCCTGTCGAGCGGCGGGTTCACGCCGAGGGGGGCGGAGGCGAAGAAGGTGTAGAAGTCCAGGTACCGGCGGCCGGTGCGGGCGTCGACGAGCCAGGAACCCTGGCTTCTGTCGAGATCCAGCACCAGCCGGTAGCCGTCGACGAGTAGGTGGCGGGCGAGCCGGTCATGGACGTCCATGTCCCCTCCTCTGTGAGCTGGATCACGACATACGTTCCCCATATTTGGGCGTCCATGTAAAGACTTTTCGCGAAAGAGGCTTGATCGCACAAGGTTCTACACACCCCGCCACCGAGAGGAGCCGGCGGCGCGGGCGGGCTCACGCGAGGTTCTTCACCTTGATCGACAGCATGATGATCGCGATTCCGTAGACGATCGCGAAGGTGCCGATCAGCCACGTCAGCGCGAGCGCTCCCGACGCGGGCCAGATCAGCAGCAGCACTCCGAAGATCACCGACAGCAGCCCACCGATGATCAGCATCCACTCGTTGTCGATGGCCTTCCGCAACCGGATGCCCGCGATGATCTCCGCGACCCCCGTGAAGATCGCCCAGAACGCGATGACGTAGAGCAGGGCGAGCGTCGTGATCCCCGGCCAGACGAAGGTCACGATGCCGGCCAGGATGCCGAGGATGCCGGAGATGATGAGCCAGGCCCTGGATTCGACGTTGTGCCGGAAGGCGGAGACCAGCGTGAAGATGCCGTTGACGAGCGCGTAGGCGCCAAAGAAGATCACCAGCACGAAGACCGTGATGGCCGGCCAGATGATCGCCAGGATGCCGAAGATCACGGCGCAGATACCCCGGATGAGGATGAGCCACCAGGTGCTTGCCAATTGCTCCATACCTGGTCTGATATCCCAAAGTTTGGCGAATACAGACCAGGTATGGGTCAAATATCAGCGATCCGGACACCGACCGTGCCGGTACGACCCCGGCGTAGCAGGCTGCCGAGCAGCACCAGCCTGCCCTGCAGGCCGTACTTGGCCTTCAGCAGCCGCCTGACGCGCTCGGTCTCCTCCGCGGAGAGGACCTCGGCGCGAGCCTTCACCTCTTCGCCGCGAATCCTGCCGCGCACGTCGCAGGGCGCGACGGTGACGGACGGGTTGGCGCGCATGCGCTTGACCTTGCCGGAGTCGGCCACGGTCCAGATCACGACGGCGTCGCCGTCCTGCGCCACCCAGACCGGTGTGGGCACGGGGGTGCCGTTCCTGCGATAGGTCGTCACGCAGACGTACTGCTCATGGCCGAGATTCACGCCTGAGAGTAGACCACGATCGACACCGCGATGTACTGCACGAGGTAGGCGGCGACGGTGAAGGCGTGGAAGACCTCGTGGAAGCCGAACCAGCGCGGCGAAGGGTCGGGTCTGCGCAGGCCGTACACGATGGCGCCGGCGCTGTAGAGGACGCCGCCGACGGCCACGAGGACGACCGCGGCCGCGCCCGCGCCCTGCAGGAGCTGCGGCATCACGAAGATCGCGGTCCAGCCGAGCGCCAGGTAGAGGACGGTGTAGAGCCAGCGGGGCGCCGACATCCACAGCACGCGGAACAGCACGCCCGCCAGCGCGCCGCCCCACGTGATGGCGAGCACGAGGACCCTGGGCAGCCCGTCGAGGGCGAGGAGGGCGAACGGGGTGTAGGTGCCCGCGATGATCAGATAGATGTTCGCGTGGTCGAACCTGCGCAGGACCTCGGCCAGACGGGGGCCGAGCGTGCTGCGGTGATAGGTGGCGGAGATGCCGAACAGGAGGCCGGAGGTGATCGCGTAGATGGCGGAGGCCAGCCTGGCCTGGACGGTGGGCCCCAGAGCGACCAGGACGAATCCGGCGACCAGGGCCACGGGGAGGGCTCCGGTGTGCAGCCAGCCGCGGAGCCGCGGCTTGGGGAACGTGGCGACACTCGTCATGAAACCTACGGTAGCGTAGGTTAGAGCGCGCCGAGGAAGCGGGCGGCTATGGGAATCGCCACTTTCGCACCCGATCCGCCGTTCTTGACGAACACGCAGAAGGCAAGATCGCCCTGGTATCCGACGAACCAGGCGTGCGGCCTGCCCGCGGGCACCTCGGCCGTGCCCGTCTTGCCCGCCACGTCGGCCCCGAGGCCCGCGTCCTTGGCGGTGCCCTCGCTGACGACCTGGCGCATCATCGTCCGCAGGTCCTGGACGACCCGCTGGTCCAGCGTGACCTCGGCGGGCGGCGCGCCGTCGAGCTTCCTCGCCGCCTTCGCGGTGACGAGCCTCGGCGAGCGCCAGATGCCGCTGTCGACGGCGGCGGCGAGCGCCGCCATGCACAGCGGCGAGGCCTCGACCGTTCCCTGCCCGATGGAGTTCAGCGCCAGCGTGCTCCGGTCGGCCTCCGGCGTGAGCCTGCCGCACTGCCCGCCCACGCCGGTGGGCAGCTTTCTGCCGTCGAAGCCCCATTCCGTGGCGACCCGTTCCAGCCGCGCGGCGCCCAGACTGGTGAGCGCCTGCTGGACGAAAGTGGTGTTGCAGGAGACCGCGAACGCTCCCGCCAGCGTGGTGGCGGTCTGGTCGCCGGAGTTGGCGATGCCCGCGTAGCTCGGCGGGCAGGCGACCGCGCTGGAGGCCGTCATCCCCGCCTCCAGCAGACTCGCGGCGGTCACCACCTTGAACGTCGAGCCCGGCGGGAACAGCCGCTCGAAGGCGCCCGCCTCACCCAGCCGGTCGGCCACGGCCAGGACCTCTCCCGTGCTGGCCTTGACCGCGACGATCGCGGCGGCCTCGTCGACCCCGTCCAGCGCCCTGGCCGCGGCCGCCTGCACCGGGCGCGACAGCGTGACGTGCACCTGCCTGGCGGGCGGCGGCTGGAAGACGACCAGCGTCCTTCCCTCCGCGCCCGGAGCGGTCGCTCTGATCGCCCAGCCGGTGTTGGTCTCGCCGATCCGTTCCTTGAGCCGGTCGAGGTACGGCTCGGCGGCACTGTCGTGCGGGAAGGCCGCCCCCGACCTGGTGACCAGCTCCACGCCCGACACCTCGGTCTCCTCCAGCGACAGCGTGCCTCCGTTCCGCAGCGCCGGATGCAGGGTCTCGGGACCCCAGAGCACCTTCCACGCGCCGTCCTTCACGGCGAGCCGTAACGTCCCCGCGAACGCCCACGGCCCCATGCCGGTCAGCTGCCTGGTGCCGCTGAACGGCAGCTCCGCCGTCTCCTCCCCGGTGACCTTGAGGCTGCCCGGCTTGAGCGTGAGCGCCGAGACCCTGAACTGGTCGGCGAAGGCGAGGTGCCTGTCGGTGAAGTCGGCGGGCGGGTCGGCCACGAGCTGTTCCATGGAGGTGACGTCACTGCGCTGCCAGGCTGCCAGATAGGCGCCGGCCGTCGCCATGGCGCTGCCGTGCACACCCGAGGAGGCCACGAACGCGAAGGCGCCTGCGCCCGCCACCACGCCGAGCGCGACAAGCAGCCCAATCAGCCTTCGCCTACGCATACGGTTCTCCCAGGAACAAGTTCCACCTCGATATACCAGATAGGGAGCCGAACGTGACACGTGGACCGCGGGAGCCGATGCCCGGCCGCTATCCGGTGACCTTCGGCGAAGTCGAGCTGCTAAGGGATCTGGACCGGCCGAGCGGATGGATGCTGTCCAAGGATGGCGTACCGCAGTCGTATGTGGATCTAGAAGATCCGACATATCTGGATTTTGAGTATGTGCGGCTCATGGCGGACGTCATCGACGTCCTGCCCGAGGGCGAGCTGAACTGCGTCCACGTCGGCGGCGGGGCCTGCACGGTGCCCCGCTACGTCAGCGCCACCCGTTCCGGCTCCAGGCACATCGTCGTCGAGCCCGACGCGGCACTGGTCGAGCTCGTGCGCTCGCAGCTCGACCTCCGCTCGGTGCCCAGGCTGAAGGTGCGTGTCCAGGGCGGGCGCGAGGCGACGGCCGCCATCTGGGACGGCTCCACCGACCTGTTCGTCCTCGACGCCTTCTCGGGCGCGACGATGCCCGTCGAGCTGGCGACGGCCGAGTACATGGCCGACGTCGCCCGCGTCCTGCGCGCCTCGGGGACCCTGCTGATCAACATGGCCGACGGCAAGGGCCTGGCGTTCGCCAGGCGGGTGGTGGCGACCGTGCGCGGCTCCTTCAAGCACGTGGCACTGCTGGCCGAGCCCGGCATCATGCGCGGCCGCAGGTTCGGCAACCTGATCATCGCCGCCTCCCCCAGCGAGCTGCCGGTCGATCTGCTCACCAGGCGCGCGGCGGGCGGCCTCACCCAGGCCCGCTGCGTGTACGGCGAGGCGCTGACGAATTTCGTCGCCGGCGCCTCCCCCATCCACGACGGGGACGCCGTTCTCGCCCCAGCCCCTCCCCCTGCGGTCTTCGGCATGGAATAGTTGAATTCTAAACTTGGTTGGAGCATCCGAGACTCGCAGGAAGGAGCCCGACATGCCCGCCGTAACCGTAGAGAACCAGCTCACTCTGCCGCGCCTGCCACAGCCGGACGTCACCGTGCCCGAGCGCAAGGTCCTGACGGTCGCCACCGCGCCCAGCGGTTTCGAGGGTGAGGGATTCCCCGTCCGCAAGGCCCTGGCGACGATCAAGCCCGCCTACCTCGACCCGTTCGTGATGATGGACCAGATGGGCGAGGTCGAGTACGCCGCCGGCGAGCCCAAGGGCACGCCGTGGCACCCGCACCGCGGGTTCGAGACCGTCACCTACATGATCGACGGCGTCATGGACCACACCGACTCCCACGGCGGCGGTGGCACCATCACCGACGGCGACACCCAGTGGATGACGGCGGGCAGCGGCATCCTGCACAAGGAGGCCCCGCCCGAGTGGCTCGTCCAGAAGGGCGGCCTGTTCCACGGCATCCAGCTGTGGGTGAACCTGCCCGGCAAGGACAAGATGATGACCCCGAAGTACCAGGACATCGGGCGCACCAACGTCGTCCTGCTCAGCAGCCACGACGGCGGCGCGCTGGTCCGCGTCATCGCGGGCGACGTGGCCGGAAACCTGGGCCCCGGCAGCACGCACACGCCGATCACGCTGCTGCACGCGACCGTCAGCCCCGGCGCGCAGCTCACGCTGCCGTGGCGCAGGGACTTCAACGCCCTCGCGTACGTCCTGTCGGGACGCGGCACGGTCGGCGGCGACCGGCAGCCGATCACGAGCGGGCAGCTGGCGGTGTTCGACGGCTTCGGCGACAAGCCGGGCCTGACGACCGACGGGGAGTGGCTGCGGATCGCGGCGCGCCCGAAGGACACGCTGGAGGTCATCGTGCTGGGCGGCCGGCCGATCGGCGAGCCCGTGGCGCACTACGGCCCGTTCGTGATGAACACCCGCGCCGAGCTGGTGCAGGCTTTCGAGGACTACCAGTCCGGCAAGTTCGGCAGCATCCCAGCCGGCCACTGACCGTCCCGCCACCGACCGTCGGATCGCAGGCGGTCCCGCCACCGACCGCCACGCGGCCCCGCCTACCAGGAGTCCCGCTACCGGCCGTCGCGCGTGGCCCCACCTCCCGGGCTCCCGAGGGTCCCGCCACCGGCCGTCGCGCGTGGCCCCACCTCCCGGGCTTTCGGGGTCCCGCCACCGGCCGTCGCGCGTGGCCCCACCTCCCGGGCTTTCGGGGTCCCGCCACCGGCCGTCGCGCGGCCCCGCTTCCCGGGGTCTCGTACGGCAAGCACGGCCCCGCGCCACCCGAGGCGCGGGGCCGGCGTCTGTCCAGGGACACGCCTCCCCGAGCGCACGTGGCCCGGCCCGGCAACGGACCGCGTGTGGGTGAGGTCGCACCGGCCCAGGCTTCGGCGAGCCGGGCATGGCCGAGGCCCGGCAAGGGACCGCGCGTGGGTGAGGCCCGACAAGGGACCGCGCGTGGGTGAGGTCGCACCGGCCCGAGTCCTCGGCGGCCCTGCAGGGCCAGGGTGGGTGAAGGACCGCCATGACGTGACGGCGGGGACCGGAGTCCCGCTGGAGCAGCGTGATGGACGGGCCTCAACCGTCGTCCTGCGGTGGCCTCGACCCCGCCGTGCCGTACCGGAGGATCGTTTGAGCTCAGGCCGAGGACGCGCCCTACCGCAGGATCGTCTGTGCAGGCAGGAGACGCGCGCCGGGGTTACTTGAGCGTCAGGCAGGCGACGCGCGCCCCCGCTGTGCCGTCGGTGGCGGTGGCGGAGGCGTGGATGACCAGGGAGTGCGGCACCCGGTCGGGAGTCAGCGCCCAGGGGTTACGCGCGGCCGAGGTGGCCGCTCCCGAGCGGTCGGTCGTGATGTCGAGCCACACCTCGTTGGTCGCGCTCGGGCTGGCGTGGGCGTGCTGGAAGTGCGGGCCCGAATCGTCCGGCTTGAGGCCGCACGGCTTGGTGTGCAGGTGCACGCCGTACTTCCGGTCGGGCAGCAGCCCCTCGGCGACGAAGGACGTGCGGGTCTGGCCGTCGGCGGACTCGACGGTGACGCTGGCCTGCGCGCCGGATGGCGCCAGCTTGGTGTCGTAGACGATGGCCGAGGTGTCCTTGGTGCTGAACTCGCCGCCGCCGGAGATACGCACCCCCTCGTGCGGTGTCGGCACGAGGGCGGTGGTGGGGGCGGCGCACGCCCCGAGGGGCAGCAGGGCGAGCATGAGGGTCGGCAGGCGCATGACGAACTCTCCAGACGAGCAGGCGGGTGCCCACTCTACTGAGTAGTCAGGCGTTCACGCCCCGTGTTCGCGGGCGATGTCGTCGATGATGGCGGCCAATGTATGGTCAAGCTCGGTGAGGCGGCCCGCGTCGTGCGTGGTCAGCGCGAGATGCAGGGTCCTCCAGCGGATGTCGATGTCGGGATGGTGGTTGAGCTCCTCGGCCTTGACCGCGATCGCGTCGACGATGCGGATGGCCGTGGGGAAGTCCGGCGCGCTGATGCTGCGCCGGAGCACCTCTCCCTCTTGCTTCCAGTCGGTCATACGGCCACGTTACTTCAGCGCGCCCGCTCCGAGCCCTGACTGGATCTGGCGCTGGAAGACGATGTAGATGACGAGCACCGGGATGATCGCCAGGTTCAGCGCCGCGAACAGGGCGGGCCAGTCCGCCTCGTATCCCGCGATGGTCGAGATGTCGGCGATGCCCTGGGTGATGACCCACTTCTCCTTGTCGCCGGGTACCAGCGCGAGCGGCAGCAGGTACTGGTTCCACTGGCCGAGCACGTTGAAGATCGTGATGCTGATGAGGCCCGGCCTGGCCATCGGCAGCATGACCTGGAAGAACGTCCTGGTGTGCGAGGCTCCGTCGATCTTCGCCGCCTCTGCGACGGCCTCGGGGAGCGTGCGGAAGAAGGCCGCGAGGAAGAAGACGGTGAAGGGCAGCGAGTAGGCGATGTAGACGATGACCAGGCCGATGTGCGAGTCGAGCAGGCCGAACTGCTTGACGATGAAGAACAGCGGGCCGATGGCCAGGAAGACCGGGAAGGCCATGCCCGCCACGAACAGCAGGTAGATCAGGCGCTGCCCGGGGAACTTGTAGCGGGCGAGCACGTAGGCGGCCATGGAGCCGAACAGCATGGTGCCGGCCGTACCGAAGAACACCACGATCACAGTGTTGATCATGTAGGTGCCGACGTGGGCCTTGTCCCACGCGCGCGCCCAGTTGTCCCAGCGCAGCGCGCCCGGCAGCTGGAGCGCGTCACCGAAGATCTCGGTGTTGTTCTTGAAGGCCGCCAGGAACGTCCACAGCAGCGGCAGGACGATCAGCAGGGCCCAGATGACGAGCGCGAGATGCGAGAGACCGCTGAAGACGTTGGGCGTGCGCTTGTTCCGCATGTCAGAGCTCGATCTTCTCGCGCCTGGAGACGCGCAGGGTCAGCACCGCGAAGGTGATGGTCAGGAAGAACAGGGCGACCCCCATGGCGGAGGCGTATCCGACCTTGTTGTAGGAGAAGGCCGTCTTGTAGATCTCGACGGGGAGCACGGTGGTGGCGCCGTCGGGACCGCCCGCGTCCACTGACAGCACCTGGACGAGCGCGAAGCAGTCGAAGGCCGCGATGCCCAGGTAGACCCAGCCGACCTGGATGGTGTCGCGCAGCAGCGGCAGCGTGATGGAGAAGAACAGCCGGAAGCGTCCCGCGCCGTCGAGCGCGGCGGCCTCGAAGTAGTCCTTCGGGATGGCGGCCATACCGGCGGAGAACAGCACCACGTAGAAGCCGACCGCCTGCCAGATCATCACGGCCAGCAGTGACCAGAGAGCCAGGTTCGGCTCCGTCAGCCAGCCGACCGGGTCGAAGCCCATCTTGATGAGCGCGCCGTTGATGACGCCGCTCTCGTCCGGCCGGTAGATCGCCTTCCACAGCACGCCGACGACGGCGACGGCGAGCACCTGGGGGGCGAAGAAGACCACCTTGTAGAAGGTCGACCCCCAGACGCCCTTCATGCCCGCCCCGCGCGAACCGCCGCCCAGATTGAGCAGGAAGGCGAAGAACAGCGCGAAGGCGATGGTCACGAGCGGCAGCACGAGCAGGATCACCGCGTGGTTGCGGATCGCCTGCCAGAAGACCTCGGCCTCGAAGAGCCTGCCGAAGTTCTCCAGGCCGATGTAGGCCGGATTCCTCTGGTACCCGTTCCAGTTGGTCAGCGACAGCTGGAACGCCTGGATGTAGGGACTGATCACGAAAACCAGGTAGAGGGTCAGAGGGACGATGAGGAACCCGGCGATGAACCCGTACTTGCGCAGCCGCTCTGTATTCATCGTCGCTCACCCTCCTCATTCGCTCCGCGGGCCCGCTCGTCCCTCACGGACCCACTCCGCTCACTGCGTCGGGTTCGCTCTGTGCTCATCGCCGCTAGACGTTCCTCGTCTGCTTCGCGATCGAGGAGTCGGCCTTGATGTCGTCGGCCTTCTTCTGGACCCTGTTCAGGTACTCGTCGACGGTCAGACGGCCGGCCATCAGCGTGTTCTGCTGCTGCCAGGCGAAGTCGAACAGTTCCTTGTACCAGCCCTCGAAGCGCGCGTCGGTGATGATGTCCTGGCCCGCGGCGTCCTGCGCCTTGGCGGCGCTGACCAGGCCCGGGGTCAGGTCGAGGCCCTCGGCCGCGCCGTTGACCACGGTGAGGTTCTTGGTCTTCTCGGTGAAGCCCTTCGCGCCCTCCTTGGAGAGCATGATGCGGAAGTACTCCAGGCCGCCCTGCGGGTTCTTGCCCTTGGCCGCGACGACGAAGTTCTCGCCCACGCCGACCTGGATCGCCCCGTAGGGCATCTTGTCGGCGGCGGTCACGCTGGGGACAGGCGCGATGGCGTACTCGAAGTCCTTGGGCTTGTCCTTGACCATCTCGTTCTCGAGCCAGGAGCCGCAGGGGTAGAACAGCACCTTGTGCTGCAGGTGCTTGACCTGCGTCTGGGTGTGGTCGAGGCCGAGGTAGGCCTTGTCGCCGTAGGCGGTCTGGATCTCCAGCCACGCGGTGACGGACGCCTTGACCGCCTCGGACTTCCACGCGTTGTCGACGAGGTTGTCGATGTCGATGATGACCTGGTTGCCGCCGATCTTCGCGGCGGTGTAGAGCATGTTCCAGAGCTGGTAGTACGGGCCCTTCTGGCCCGGGTAGGCGAACAGGACGATGCCTTCCTTCTTCGCCGTCTCGCCGAGCGCCTTGAACTCCTCCCACGTCTCGGGGAGCGTCCACCCCTTGGCGGCGAAGAGCTTGGCGTCGTACCAGAGCGCGCGGTGCGACACCGTGTAGTTCAGGACCAGGTCCTGGCCGTTGAGCTTGGCGTTCTCGATGGCCGCGGGGGTGATGGTGTCGCGGACCTTCTTGCTGGGGTCGTCGACGGAGGGGGCGTCCCACAGCGGGGTCAGGTCGGCGAGGTGACCCTCGGCGGCGAGCGCGGCCAGGTCGAGCGCCTCGGGGCCTGAGTTGTTGACCACGTCGGGCACGTCGCCGCTGAGGAAGCGGGGGCGCAGTTGGGTGCCGATGTTCTGGGTGCCGACGTGCTTGATCTGGACGCCCGCGTGCGCCTTGGAGTACAGCGGCTCATGGACGTCCTTGGCGTAGGCGTCGCTGTATCCGCCGCTGAAGATGACCACTTCGAGAGGCTTCTTGGCGTCCACGCCGAGCGGGTTGGCTGCGGAGACCAGGTTGGAGGCGGCCGCGCTCGCGCCGGCCGACGCGGCGGGCTCGGCCCCGCCGCCGGTCGCGCACGCGGTGAGGAGGCCCGCGCCGGGGCCTGCGGCGATGACGGTGAGGCCGATCCGGCGCAGCAGCTGGCGCCTGGTGATCTCTCCCGGGTGGGTCATGGGGTCTCCCGATTGGATCAATTAGGAAAGTTTCCTAAACGTTTGCCTGAAGGTACGGACGGCCGACGACCTGGGTCAAGACTTCGAGACGCAGCTGTGACCTTGAGAGGCCACACCGTGATTTCGGGGCGAAGGTCGGACCCATGTCGAGCGTACGCGGACCGCGCGTAGCGGCGACGAGGCTGACAGCATCGTCGACAACGGCATGGACGGCAAGGGTGTCACAGACGATCTTCAAAGGAGCGGGACGCCGCGCGCCGCCCGACGCCGTCAGGGCCGCCGTCAACGGGCGCGCCCGGTCCTGGGCCCCGCGTATCCCGGCAGGCGCCGCCGGAGCCCGCCGAACGGCGTGACCAGGCGAACGAGAACGCCCGCCGAACGGCATTGCCCGGACGAGAGAAACCACCCGGAGGCGGCTGAAACGCACCCTCGATTGGACGTGGACACCGGACACACCCTGGAGGCCTCCACCGCGATCACCGAACAACCCCGGAGATCTCCACTGCTAACCCCGAACGCCCGGGAGACCGGGAGACCGGGAGACCGGACACCCCGGGAGACCTCCACCGCGAACCCCGAACATCCAGGAGACCGGGAGACCGGACACCCCGGGGAACCTCCACCGCGAACCCCGAACATCCAGGAGACCGGGAGACCGGACACCCCGGGGAACCTCCACCGCGAACCCCGAACATCCAGGAGACCGGGAACACCGGACACTCCGGCAGATCTCCGCTGCAAACGCCGGACGCCCCCGGGTCTTCACCGGGGGCGTCCGGGACGGGGCGCCGGGGTCGCCGCGGGCGTCGACGCTGCGGGGGTCCTACGCCCCGAAGTGCGCGCGGGTTTCGGCGAAGGCCTGGTCGGTGCCCTCCAGGGCGCGGGCGACGTCGGCCTCGGAGTGGGCCGCCGACATGAACCAGTTGTGCCAGGGATGGATGTAGACGCCGTTGCGCAGGCAGGCGTCACTCCAGTGCAGGGCCACGGACAGGTCGGCGTCGCCCTCGAAGCTCAGCCAGGGGATGGTCACGGGCCCGGTCTGGTTGACGGTGAAGCCGTGGGCCTTGGCCTGGGCGTACAGGCCTTCGCGGAGCTGGGTTCCCGACCTGAACATGGTCGCGATGCCGTCGGTGTCGCGCAGCGTCTCGATGGTGGCCTTGGCCGCGGCCATCGCGACCGCCGAGAACCAGAACGAGCCGGTGGAGTAGAGCGACTGGGCGGGCCCGCGCAGCGCGTCCGTGCCGGTGACCGCCGCGATGGGGTAGCCGTTGGCCATGGCCTTCGACCAGGCGGTCAGGTCCGGGCGCACGCCGTACTCCTCCCACGACCCGCGCAGGTCGATGCGGAAGCCCGCGCGCACGTCGTCGATGACCAGGGCCGCGCCGAGCCGGTCGGCGAGGGCGCGGGCGCCACGTGCGAAGGCGGGCTCGACGAGCTCCTGGTCCTCGAAGGAGTCGTGCTTGAAGGGCGTGACGATGATCGCGGCCACGTCGCCCTCGACGGTGGCGGCCGCCGCCTCGAGCGACTCCAGCGAGTTGTAGGCGAACTCGACGAGATCGGCGCGCTCGTTGGGGGTCGTGCCCGCCGGCGAGGGCGTGCACCACGGGTCGGCGCCGTGGTAGGCGCCGTGCGCCATCAGCACCTTGGTACGGCCGGTCGCCGCCCGCGCCACCATGAGCGCCTGGGTGGTGGCGTCGGTGCCGTTCTTGGAGAACATCGCCCAGTCGGCGCTGGGGATGGTGTCGACGAGCAGCTCGGCCAGCTCGACCATGATCGGGCCCGGCCCGTTGAGGCAGTCGCCGAGGGCGAGCTGCCGCGCGGCGGCCTCCTCGACGACGGGGTGCCGGTGGCCGAGCACGACGGGGCCCCACGAGCACATGAAGTCGATGTACTCGCGGCCGTCCACGTCCCACTGCCTGCACCCCTCACCGCGGGCGAAGAACTGCGGGTAGCCGGGGGCGAAGATGGCCGCGTTGAGGTGACCGTACATGCCGCCGGGGATGACCTGCTGCGCGCGCTTCCTCAGCTCGGCGTCCTTCACGACAGTCCTTTCAGGGTCGATTCCAGGTCGATGAGTCCCGCGTCGGAGCCGAGACCGGTGGCGACGCGGGCGGCGGCGGCCGTGCCCCATCGGGCGGCGGTGACGGGGTCGTGCCCGTGCAGCAGGCCGGTGAGGAAGCCCGCGCAGTAGGCGTCGCCGCACCCCGTGGTGTCGCTGACCTCCACTTCCAGGGCCGGCACCCGGGTCGCGCCCTCGGCGGTGACGACCAGGCTGCCCTCGCCGCCGAGCGTCACGAGCACGCCCGTGGCTCCGTCCGATAGCAGCTCCGAGGCGGCCGCCTCCACGCTGTCCGCGCCCGTCATGGCGAGGGCCTGGGAGGCGTTGGGGAGGACGTGGTCCACGTGCGGGACGAAGGCCCGCGCCATGCCCAGCAGGTCGGGCATCTCCGACAGCAGGTCCATGGTGACGACCGTGCCCCGTGCCCGCAGCTCGTCGAGGAGCGCGAAGAAGGCGGGGTCGCCGAGGCCGAAGGTGACGTCCATGCCACCCAGGTGGACGGCCCTCGCGCGGCGCAGCACGTCGAGGTCGAGGTCGGCGAGGGTGACGCTCAGGTTCGCCCCTGGCACGTGGAAGCTGGGCCTGCCGCCGTCAGGCCTGATCGGCAGGATGGAGGCGGCGGTCTGCTCCCCCGTACGGCGGGCGAGCCCCGACACGTCGACGCCGTGCCTCGACATGATCATGACGAGGAAGTCGCCCAGCTCGTCGTCGCCGATCGCGCCCATGGACGTGACCTGGTTGCCCAGCTTGACCAGGTCGACGGCGGTGCCCGCGGCGGCCCCCGCGGCCGTGAGACGGATCTGGTCGACCAGCACGGTGTCCTGGCCCGCAGGGATGGTCTCGACCGGCCGGGTGAGGACGTCCACGATGTGCACGCCTACGGTCACAACGCTCATGGCCGGTAGTAGACAGACGTCCGAATAAAAAGTCAATATGCTGGACGCATGCCGAAGATCGTTGACCACGAGGAGCGTCGCCGCGAGGTGCTGTCGGCCGCGAGCACCGTCATCGTGCGCGACGGCATCGACGCCGCGACCAGCCGCGCCATCGCCAAGGAGGCCGGCCTGTCCAACGGCGTGCTCGGCCACTACTTCACCGACAAGGACGAGATCCTGCTGTCGGCGCTGCGCCACTCGCACCAGCGCATCCGCGCCCGCATCACCCGGCGGGTCGAGGGCCTGACGGGCCTGGCGGCACTGCGCGAGGTGCTGCTCGACAACCTGCCGCTCGACGCCGAACGCGACCAGGAGACCCGGCTCGAGATCAGCTTCTGGAGCCGCAGCCTGGCGGTGGAGAGGCTGGCCGCGGTGCAGCGGGCCGAGGCGGCCGAGCTGCGCGCCGCCGTACGGCAGCTGCTGGAGCAGGCACGGACGGCGGGCGAGATCCGCACGGACGACGACCTCGGCGTGGTCGCCGAGCGGCTGCTCGCCCTGGTCGACGGCCTGAGCCTGAGATCGTTGCTCTACCCCGACCAGCTGGTCAGGGCCGAGCTGGAGCGCATCCTGATCACCACTCTGGAGGCACTGTGACCGCCGTCGACCTGCTCAGACAGCAGATCTGCGACTACGGCAGGCGCGCCGTCGAGCTGGGCCTGGTGCTCGGCACCTCGGGCAACCTGAGCGCCCGCCACGGCGATCTGGTGGTGGTCACCCCCGCCGGCGTCGCGCTCGACCGGCTGACCCCCGAGCTGTGCCCGATCGTGGACGTCGAGGGGTATCTGGTGGAGGGCGAGACACAGCCGTCCTCCGAGACGCCCATGCATCTGGCGATCTACGCCTCGACCGCCGCGCATGCCGTCGTGCACACGCACTCGGTGTTCGGCACGGTGGTCGCCACCACGATGACCGAGCTGCCGCCCGTCCACTACAACGCGTTGCTGCTGGGCGGCGTGGTGAAGGTCGCCGAGTACGCCACCTACGGCACGCCCGAGCTGGCCGCCAACATCAGGTCCGCGATGGAGGGCAAGCAGGCTGCGCTGATGGCCAACCACGGAGGGGTGACCATCGGCGCGACGATGGCCCAGGCGTTCGACGCGGCCAGGCTGCTGGAGTGGCTGTGCGAGGTCTACGTGCGCGGGCTGTCCGTGGGCAAGCCCGTGGTGCTGACCGATGAGCAGCTCGCCGCGGTGGTCGAGCGGTCGCTCAACCCGCCGGTCTTCCCGCGCAGGAACGCGTGAACCCGGTGGCGGTCACGGGCCCACCGCGACCGCCACCCCAGCCCCAGCCGCGGCGCCGCCAGCCGGGCGGTGCCGTCGGCTTCGTCGTCGCCGGCCGGCGCCGTCAGCCGAGCGCGGCCTTCTCGGCCAGGCCCAGCGGCAGGCTGCCCGAGCCCGCGACCCTGTCGTGGAACTCCTTCGGCGACCCGGTGAACGAGCCCCTGATCCTGTCGATCTCCAGCGCGCCCGTCAGGTAGGACGGCGCCTGGGTCGGCCATGCGCAGTAGCGGTTGACCTCGCCCTTGGCCGTCTCGGGCGAGAGCGAGGAGTTGGCCAGCATGTAAGCCTCGGCGTCCGCGATCGACATGTCCTCGCAGTGCAGCGCGGTGTCGACGACCATGCGGGCGGCGCGGAAGATGCGCGCGTCGAGGAAGCCGAGTTCGGTGGCGGGGGTGTCGAAGTACCCCTGCTCGTTGATCATCTTCTCGACGTAGAGGCCCCAGCCCTCGTTGAAGTACGGCGTGCTGAACACCTTGCGGATGGTCCTGGGGTTGCCCGCCTTGTGCGCCAGGTGCCAGTGGTGCCCAGGGTAGGCCTCGTGCACGGCGATCGCCGGCATCTGGAAGCGGCTGTTGGTGCGCAGGCGCTGCCGTACCTGCTCGTCGGTGAACCCGTCGGGGGTGTAGGGCACGAAGAAGTAGCCGCGCCGCGAGCTGGTCAGCGGCGGCGGCGCGATGTAGTGCGCGACGGACAGGATGGGCCTGTTGTACTCCGCCGACGGCAGCACCAGGCACTCCTCGCCCTCGGGGAAGGTGACGAGGTCGCGCTCGCGGACGAACTCCCTGGCACGCTGGGTCTGCGCCTCGTACTCCTCGCGCATGGCCTCCAGCGTCGGCGGGTGGTCCTCGGCCAGGCTCGCCAGCGCCGCACGCCAGTCGTCGGAGCCGTCGAACCTGCGCGCCAGCTCCCTCATCTGGCCGTCGAGCAGCGCGACCTGCTGCCTGCCCCGCTCGTGCAGCCCGGCGGCGCCGTACCCGAGCAGCTCCTTCTCCGTCAGCAGCGTGGAGTAGAGCTTCTCGCCCATGCGCCAGCTGCCGCCTGCCGTGAAGTTCTCCAGGAAGGTGACGAAGCCGTCGAAGGCGTCGGCGGCGGGCTCGGCCGCCGATGCGAACCTGGCGCGGGCCGACTCGTCGGCGATCATCGCGGGGATGGTGCGGGTGATCAGCCCCCTCGCGGTGCGGGCCTGACCGAGCGCGCGCTGCACCTGCAGGTCGGCCGCCAGGTCGGGGTCGAGGTTGGTACGGCAGGCCGCCAGCACGCCCGGCACCTCGCCGAGCTGCGCGACCGCCGCCTCGACCAGCTCGTGCTCGGGCTTGAGCGCCCGCTGGAACGGCACGAACAGCGAGGAGAAGATCCCGCCGAGGTAGGCCGTGGGGTCTCTGCGCCACCACGGCCACGTGGCCAGCGCCAGCTCGCCGCGCAGGTGGGAGACGGCCAGGTCGCGGTCGATCTCGTCGTCGAGCGTGGGGGTCTCCCACGTCTCGAGTCGTTCCAGCCATGCGACCTGCTCGCGCTCGTAGGCGAGCAGGCCCTCCGCGGTGTAGTCGCCGAGCGTCCTGTCGTGGCCGTCGGCGCCGAGAAGGGTGGCGGAGATAGGGTTGCGTGAGAAGTACCAGGTCAGAAACTCATCCACGTCCGCACCATATCCTGGTCAAATGCCGCTACAGATCACCGGCGCCCTCGGCGACCCCGACCTCATCAGGCTCCCGTGGGAGCTCCCTCTCGAAGAGTGGCCGGCCCGTCACCTGGTGGACCTGCCACGCGGTATCTCGCGTCACGTCGTGCGCTTCGCCAGGCTCGGCGGGAAGGTGTACGCGATCAAGGAGATCAGCGAGCGGTACGCCAAGCGGGAGTACAAGCTGCTGTGGGATCTGGCCAGGCTCGACGCGCCTTCCGTGGAGCCCGTGGCGTACGTGACGGGAAGGGAGGAGGGGCTCGACTCGGCGCTCATCACCAGGCACCTGCAGTTCTCGCTCCCCTACCGCGCCGTCATGTCGGGGACGCTGCGCCCCGACACGCTCACCCGCCTGCTGGACGCGCTGGCCGTCCTTCTGGTGCGGCTGCACCTGAACGGCTTCTACTGGGGCGACTGCTCGCTGTCGAACACGCTGTTCCGCAGGGACGCCGGTGCCTTCGCCGCCTACCTGGTCGACGCGGAGACCGGCGAGATGCACCCGATGATCAGCGATGGTCAGCGGCTGCAGGACATCGAGGTCGCCTACACCAACCTGTTCGGCGAGATGCTCGACCTGGAGGCCGGAGGGCTGCTGCATCCCTCGATCGACCCGTACGACACCGCCGAGCAGATCACGGCGCGCTATCACCGGCTCTGGGAGGAGATCACCCAGGACGAGATCATCGAGGAGGTCGACTGGCACAAGGTGGAGAACCGCATCCGCCGCCTCAACCTGCTCGGCTTCGACGTGGCCGAGATGATGGTGCGCCGCAAGGTCGGCACCGGGCGGCTGATCGTGCGGCCCAAGGTCGTGGACGCGGGGCACCACCAGCGCAGGCTGCTGCGCCTGACCGGCCTCGACACCGAGGAGAACCAGGCGCGACGGCTGCTGAACGACCTCGACGGCTTCCGCGTGGCCAAGGGCCTGCGGCACGAGGACGAGGCGATCGTGGCGCACCGGTGGCTGGCCGAGGTCTTCCAGCCGACGATAGAGGCCATCCCGGACGCGCTGCGGCGCAAGCTGGAGCCCGCGCAGCTCTTCCACGAGGTGCTCGACCACCGCTGGTTCCTGTCGGAGAAGGCCGGGAGCGATGTGGGGCTCCCGGCCGCCGTCCGTTCCTATGTCGACACCGTCCTGGTGCACAAGCCCGACGAGAAGGCGCTGCTGCCCGACGATCCTCAGTAGCCGACGGTGAACCTGCGCCGCACGTGCTCGGCCTTCTCCACTTCGTCGGCGATGGCGACGGCGTAGTCCTCGGCGCTGATGGAGCTGTTGCTGTGCTCGTCGGTGAGCAGTTGGTCGCCGCCGACGCGGAAGGAGCCGGTCCGCTCGCCCGGCTCGATCACCGCGGCGGGGGCGACGTAGGTCCAGTCGAGGTCGGCGACCTCCCGGTAGAGCGCGAGAGCCGCCCGCTGGGAGAGCGACTCCTTCTTGTAGATCTCCGGGAAGTCGGGGGTGTCGACGAGGTCGAGGCCGGGCGCCACCTCGAGGCCGCCCGCGCCGCCGACGGTGATCAGCCGCCTGACGCCCGCCTCGCGGACGCCGTCGATCAGGGCCCTGGTGGCGGCGAGGAAGGGCGCCTCGGGCTCCGAGCCGTCGCGTGGCGGCGCGATCGCGGAGATCACCACGTCATACCCCTTGGCGAGTTCTCCGGTCTGTGTGACGTCGCCCTTGACCGGGCCCGACCTGCTGACGCCGGTGACCTCGTGACCGCGATCGCCCAGCTCAGCGGCGATGCGCTGACCGATCATGCCGGTCGCGCCGAAAAGTAGGATCTTCATGCCCCCAATGGTATCCATTTGATACTGGTTACTTCATCGTGCTATAGGTACCTCATGGATACTGGCGATGCCTTCGACGCGAACTGCCCGACCCGGCTGGTTCTCGACCGCATCGGCGACAAATGGTCGGTGCTCGTGCTGTTGAGCCTCGCCAAGGGCTCGATGCGTTTCACGGAGTTGCGCGACCGCATCGGCGGCGTGACCCCGAAGGTGCTGACCCAGACGCTGCGCGCCATGGAGTACGACGGACTGCTGACCAGGAAGGTCTACGCCGAGGTACCGCCCAAGGTGGAATACACGCTCACCGATCTGGGCCACTCGCTGCACCAGCCGGTCGCCGCGGTCGCCCGGTGGGCGGAGAGCAACATCGGCAGGATTCTCAGCAGCAGGGAGGCCGCCGACCACGCACGGTGATCTCTCCTACCCGGGGCAGCTTTTCTCCGCCCGGGATGAAGATATCCATCACCGGTCTCTTCCGGTCCGGCTCGAGCCTTCATAGCCTGGCTCGGTGCGTCCGCTGGAGAGCCTCCTCGCCGGGCTGGCGGGAGTGTGCTCGTCCGGCGCCCTGCGCGTGGGCAGGGCGGGCGTGGTCTACCTGCTCGAGGGCAAAGTGACCTACATGGAGAGCGCCGAGACGCCTGGCATCGAGGAGCTGCTCACCGGCGGCGGCCGGGTGACCCCCGCCGACCTGGACAGGGCCGTGGCGCGCCGCGAGGGCGGTGAGCCGCTGTTCGGCGAGGGCCTGCTGACGCGCGAGGAGCTGGCCGAGCATCTGCGCAGGGTCGTGCTCGACGCCGCGCTCGTGCTGTTCGGGATCGACAACACCAGGCCCAAGTTCCAGCCGAGCGAGCGCCACTGGCTGGGCCCGCACTGGCACTTCGAGGTCGACGAGCTCATCGCCGAGTGCGGGCGCAGGAGCACGGAGCTGGACGACGTCTGGCCCTCGGACGAGCTCGACGCCGCGCCCGTGGTGCCCGTCCCCCGCCTGCCGGGCGAGCGCGTCACGCTCACCGACCGCCAGTGGGAGATCCTGGTCCACGCCGACGGCAGCGCGACGCCGCTCCAGCTCGCCAGGCGGCTGGACACGACGGCGTACACCGTGCTGCTCGCCGTACGGGAGCTGGCGGCGGCCGACCTGCTGGTGAAGCCCCGCCGCGAGCGAGGGCTGCCCAAGCGCGTCGCCAAGCCCCCCGGCACCGAGGTGCGGCACGAGCCGGCCGACCTCAGTCTGCTGCGGCGACTGAAGAGCGCTCTTGAAGATCTGTGACGGCGTCCATGATCTGCTCCCACAGCGGGCGGGGCAGATCGTGGCCCATGCCGGGGAAGGTCATCAGCCGCGCGCCGGGGATCGCGGCGGCCGTGGCCCTGCCGCCGGAGACCTGCACCAGCACGTCGGCCTCGCCGTGGACCACCAGGGCGGGCATCCGCAGGCGGCCCAACCCCTCGGTACGGTCGCCCGAGGCCAGGATGGCGGCCAGCTGCCTGGTGGTCCCCGCGGGATCGTAGTCGCGGTCGTAGGCCAGGCCCGCGAGCTTCGCGATCCGCTCGCGGTCGAGCTCGTAACCGGGTGAGCCGATCACCGTCCAGACCTCCAGGGCCCGCTCGATCGCGGCCTGCCGGTCGGGAGCGGGAGCGGAGAACAGCGCGGCCGTCGCCTCGGGGGTGGGCGGCCCCGCGTCGGGGCTGGGGGTCGACATGATGGAGGTGAGCGTGAGCACCCTGCCGGGATGCGCGATGGCGAGCGCCTGAGCGATCATGCCGCCCATCGAGACGCCCAGCACGTGGGCCGCGGGCCAGCCGAGGGCGTCCATCAGGCCGGCCGCGTCGTCGGCCATGTCGCTCAGCAGGTAGGGCGCCGCCGCGCCCGGGGTGAGGTCGGGCACGCCCGCCTCGGAGAAATGGGTGGAGAGCCCCACGTCGCGGTTGTCGTACCTGACGACGTGGTGGCCCCTCCCGGCGAGCAGTTCGCAGAACTCGTCGTCCCAGTGGACCAGCTGGGATCCGAGTCCCATGATCAGCAGGAGGGGCCTGTCACGGGGGGTGCCGAAGGTGTCGTAGGCGATCTCGATACCGTTGGCATGCGCCTTGAGCGTCACGCGAAACAGAATCCCATTCTGTTTCGCGCGGCGGCAAGGCCTAGCGGGAGACGACCTTGCGCAGGTGGCCGCGGCCCAGGTAGCCGACGCCACCGACGATCGCCAGACCGCCGATGAGGGCGAGAGCGGTACCGGTGTGGCCGTTCTCGTCCGTGGTCTCGGTACGGGCGGCGGTGGTGGTGGCGGCGCCCGTGTCGAACGAGGCGGGCTGGACGGACGCGCCGCCCTGCGCCTCTTCCTCGGCCTTCACCGCGGCGATCCGCTTGGCCTCGGCCTTCTTGGCCTCCTCGGCCTTCTTCGCCTTGGCGAGGGCGAGGAGGTCGACCGGCGGCTTGGCCGGGTTCCTGTCCTTACGGCTCCACGCACCGGTGGAGAAGGCGACGGGGTGGTTCTTCTTGCCCACGCCGTTGCCCCACTTGGTGATGACGTACTGGATCTTGATGTGCCCCTCGCCGCCGATGCCGTCCACGCCCAGCGTGTCGGAGTTGAACCTGCCGCCGGTGAGCTCGGCGAAGGTCTTGGCGTCGAGGTCGAGCATGATGCCGTTGTTCGAGGGGTTGCCGGGACCGCGGTCGCCGACGAAGAAGGGGGCCTTCTTGCCCTTGTAGACGACGTAGCCCTCGGTCATGAGGGGCCAGCTCGGGCTGGCGATCAGACCCTTGCGCATCGGAATGCCACTGGCGGGCAGGCCGGTGTCACCGGCGCGGCCGGAGGCGTCGTCCCAGTAGTAGGAGGCGGTGGTGGACCCCTGGAGGAGGGTCCGCTGCTGGGTGACCTGGCTGATGTCGGGCCCAGAGGGCTCGGCGAGAGCGGCGGCGGCACCGGTGCCTACGGCGAGGGCGGTGGTGACGAGCAGGGCGGAAACGCGCATGCCAAAGCGGCGGGTCATGAAAGTCCTTTGTGCGAGGGAATGGGCAGTCCGCGCTCGAATGAAGATCAGGCAAAGGCGTAGCCGGGCATGGGCCTAACAGTCGCTACGCAAAGGAGAGCGCGAAGAAGCGGGGGAAAGCGCCGCTCAGTTTGGGGGGTGGTAGTACACGAGTGTGGTCCTCTCCATCTCGCCTACCGGGTTAGCTGACGGGTTCGGGCGTGGAGATGCCCTACCGGCACTGGGCCGGATTCACCCCAAAGAGATGGGTCCCCGGTTCCCGCGTTCGCGGGATTCGGCGCCGACCAGCCTGCTCTTCCTTGTGAAGGGCACGTCACCGGTCGGTAACGCAATGGACTCTAGGCGCAAACCACCCCAAAGGCAAAAGCAAAGCCATGAATCGGAAAGAAGATCTACCTTTTATCGTCACGAATCGACAGGCCCAGAAGACACGAAAACCCCTGCGAAACAACGGGTTTCACGGGGTCCGGCATGGTAAATCGATCAGAAGTCAAAAATCATGGAAGAGTCATGGTCGAACGCCGGATTCGGCACGGCGCGAGGGGCGCGGCCCAGGCCGTACGGCACGCCCCGTGTCCGCCGCGCCGCGGACACGGGGCGCGGTCCGTCAGACCTCGAGCTTCTCCTCGATCGAGCGCAGCTGGTGCCGCGCCATCGCCAGGTTCGCCCTGCCGCGGTCCAGCGCGAGGTAAAGGAACAGTCCCTTGCCGCCCCTGCCGGTCATCGGCCTGATGATGTGGTACTGGCCGGTCAGCGTGATGAGAATGTCCTCGATGGTGTCCTTGAGGCCGAGGGAGTCCATCGTGCGCATCTTGGCCTTGACGACCTCGGTGTTGCCCGCGGCGGCCACCTGCAGGTCCAGGTCCTTGGAGCCGCCGAGGGCGCCCAGGGCCATGCCGCTGCCGTAGTCGACCACGACGGCGCCGAGAGCGCCGTCGATCGCCATCATCTCCTTGAGGGAGACGTCCATGCTCGCCATGCGTTCCTCCGTGTGGATGTGAGTCACTTTCGCGATGCGATGGCGGCAACACTCGCCGCCGTCTTGCGACCCTCCAGCCGCAGCAGCCCCAGGTTGGTGCCAGGGTCGGCCAGGACTGTGAGGACGATCGTGGGGCCGGCCGCGTAGAAGGCGGCGAAGCCCGCGGTGCCCGAGATGAGGGTTTCCTCCAGGGCGCCCTTGCCTGCCAGGATGGCCATGCGCTTGCTGAGCGCGAGGAGGGCCGCCGAGAGCGCCGCCGTCTGCTCGACGTTGCCGCCCGTCAGGTCGCTGGCGATGGTCAGCCCGTCCACGCTGCAGGCGATGCTCCCGCTGACGTCGGGAGTGCGTTCACGCAGGAGCACCATCTCTCTCAGCACCTCGTCCCGCAGCTCCACCGGTGGCCTCCTTCTGAGTGAGGGGAACCTCACGACAGCTCCTCCAGCGCCTTCTTCAGCCGGATCAGCAGGTTGATGTCGGTCGGGTCCGCGGTCACCACGGGCCCGAGTGGCAGGGCAGGAGCGTCGGGGTCGGGCCGCGGCCGCGACTCCTCGTCCCGGCCGAGCCGCCTGGGCAGCGGCGGCGGCATGCCCTCCGAACGTGCGAGCAGCCCCGCCGCGGCAAGGCGGCGTACGGCCAGCAGCGTCGCGTAACCGGGTCTGCCGAGCTTCATCGCCAGTTCCAGTGGGGTGGCCGCGCGGTCGGCGTGGACGAGGATCTCCCACTGCAGGTCGTTCAGCACGACGCGATGGCCGGGCAGCCGCCTGACCGGTGCCACGGGCGCTGTGTCCACGTCGGCCGACGGCCAGATCCCCGTCAACTGAGCCCTCCTCCGCCCGCACTCGCGGACGATCTCCTCGACCTCGAAGTACCAGTGGGAGCCCAGCCAGTGCCGCTCCCCCGGCCGGAACTTGGGCCTGGTCCCGGTGACGGGCAACAGGAAGTAGGCCGCGTCGAGCACCGCGCCGAGCACGCAGTGCTGCAGCTCGCCCTTGGTGACCATGCCGTCCTCGACCAGGCGCGCGCCGCCGCCCTCTCGCTGGGCCCTGCGCAGCGCGGGAGCCGAGACCCTGCCGCTGGCGATCAGCACGTCCTCGGCCCTCGGTGTGTCCGCGCACTCCATGTAGGTGACCCGTCCGGCGTCCATGAAGATCGTGCCCGCCCGCCCCACCCGCAGGGCGCCCGTCGAGCGTTGCCTCGCCAGCCCGGCGAGCAGCGTGTCCAGTACCGGCATGTCACTTGGTCAACTGTCCTGAGATGGCCTGCAGTCGGTAGCGGGCAAGGGCGAGGTTGGCTCGCTCCTTGTCCAGCCGCACGTAGAGGACCAGCGGCCCCTCGAACGGCGACACCAGGTGGCGCACCAGGTGGTGGCCCTTGTCAGTGGTGACGAGCATCTCGTCGACGCGGATCGTTCCATCCGGGGAGCTCTGGGCGAGCCCGTCCGTCGTGTGGCGCAGCGCCTCGCTCAGCGCCGCCGCCGACCGTTCGACGTCGAGGCCCTCGCTTCCACTCGCGGCCACCGCCATGCCGCTGATGTGGTCGACCACCATCGCGTCGAGGGCGCCGGGTATGGCCATGACCTCGGCCAGGCAGTCATCGAGTCCCAGCACGAACCCTCCCTCACCATCGCGCTGACCGGGACAGCGTAGGAGGAGCACGTGCCGCCCCGAAAAAGGGCGAGATCACGGTTATGGATATTTATAGCCAGAGGAGCGAAAAAGCCCATCCGAGTGGCAAGGCTATTCCGCCACGCGGCAATTGAGAATGTTTCTCATATTTATCGCCGAACCACATCACCGCAGCTCAACTCGATGGTGAATCGTTTCAGGCAACACAAAGAGAGGGAGGGTACGGCATGCGCCGTACCCTCCCTGGAACCTGAGGCGTCAGCCGCCGCTCTTACGACGGAAGGTCCGCTTGCTCGAGGCGGGACCGTGGGCGCCGTGAATCTTCGAGGGATCCTTTCCCTTGCCGCCCGCAACCGAGTCTGCGTGCGCGTTGTTCTTGCGCTCCAGCGCCTCGCGGAACTTCCGCTTCAGCTCATCCTCGGGAGCCTCGATGGGCTCGGGTTCCGCCGGTGTTTCAGCCATCAGGACCTCCTGGTCTTGGGGACACTGACAGCTTCGCACGAGCTCACGGGCCACGCGAAACCGGTCTAGGCTTTACCCATGACCCCCCTGCCCGACCGCGACCCGCGGGAGATGCGCGCCGCCGACCTCGACCGCGAGCGCACCGCCGAGATCCTCCGAGCCGCCGCGGGAGACGGACGGCTGGGCATGGAGGAGTTCCATGAGCGGCTCGACCAGGTCTACTCCGCCAAGACCTACGCGGAGCTCGACCTCCTCACGCACGACCTGCCCACCCCTGCCCACACCCCCCTGCCCGTGTCGTCACCCTCGACGACCTCGGGGGCGGACAGCGGCGTCGCGATCGCCGTCATGGGCGGGTTCAAGCGAACCGGCATCTGGCGGGCGCCGCGCGTGCTGACCACCGTCGCCTTCTGGGGCGGCGGCAAGATCGACCTGCGTGAGGCGACGCTGAACGGCGGGGAGATCACGATCAGGGCGTTCGCCGTGATGGGCGGGGTCGACATCATCGTGCCCGAGGACGCCGACGTCGACGTGACCGGCATCGGGGTCATGGGCGGCTTCGACCACGCCGCCGGCGGCGCTGGGGCGCCAGGTGCGCCGCGGATCAGGATCACCGGGTTCTCGTTCTGGGGCGGCGTCGACGTGAAGCGCAAGCGCCGCAAGCGCGAGTAGCCGCCCGCTTGCCGTCGTCCTGCCGGCCGTCCCGCCGCCCGCTTGCCGTCGTCCCGCCGGTCGGCTCGTCGTCAGGTTCCGGGCCACGGTCGAGGCGGCCCTTGTGCCGGGCCGGGTCATTTCGCCTGACATTTCCCCGGAAACAGCGAAAGCCCAGACCGGAGAACCGATCTGGGCTTTCGATTTGTGCGCCGCCAGGGACTCGAACCCCGGACCCGCTGATTAAGAGTCAGCTGCTCTAACCAACTGAGCTAGCGGCGCCCGCGGGAAGAAATATACCCGGCTTCGCGACGCAGGTCGAATCAGCGGGAATCAGGCCGTCTCACCCCCGTGGACGAGCTTGGCGAAGACCACCGTGTTGTCGACGTAGTGCCTGGTGGTGAGGTTGAACGCGCCCGCGCAGGTGATCAGCCGCAGGGCGGGATACCCGGGGTCGCCGTACACCTTGTCAGCGGGGAAGTCGTCCTTCGGATAGGTGGAGACCTTGGTGACGACGAACCGCAATCTCTCTCCGTCCTTGCGGGTAACGAAGATCCGCTGACCGGGGCGGAGCTCACTGATCTTGTAGAAGACGGCAGGGCCCGTGGTGCTGTCGTAATGACCGAGCAGGACGGCCGCGCCCTGCGCGCCCGGTCTGGGACCGCCCTCGAACCAGCCGACCTTCCCCGGCGCACTGAGGGGCGGGGCGGCGATCCTGTCCTCGTCCCTGCCTACCCGGACGACGCTCGCGCCGAGGTCCAGACTGGGGATCCGGATGGTGGCGGGCGGGACTCCGACGGACACGGCCTTGCCCTTTCCCTCGGTCTCCGCGCGAGTGGGCTTGACGCTCGCGAGGCCGGCAGGCTTGGCGGCCCTGTCCTGGTTGACGCCATCGATCGTGGACCACTCGTCCCGTCCGGCCTTCGGAGTGTCGGCGCGATCGACCCGCCAAAGTCCACCCCATCCGGTCTTGGGAGTGTCGGTGCGGTCGGTCCTGGGAAGCTCGTCCCGGCCGGCTTTGGGAGTGTCGGAGGAAACGGGCCGGGGAACCTCGGTGCGAGCAGGCCTGACGGGCTTGTCCGTCTTCGCGCGCACCGGCTTGGGCGCCTCGGCCCGTTCGATACCGGCGTGCGCGGATGGCGGCGCCAGGGCCAGGGTCGTGAAGGAGGCCGCCACGCACAGGGCGTGGCGGCCGATGATGTGTCCCCTCATCACTTGCGGACGGTCGCCTTGGCCATGGCGCCACCGCCGGTGTGCGGGCCGCGCCAGCCGCCCGCGCCCCAGGCCCAGTTACCCGGCCAGGCACCGCGCCAGCCGTTGCAGCCGCCGTGACCACCGCAGCCGCCGTGACCACCGTGGTGGCCGCTGAAGCGGCTCCAGGTGTTGCTGCAAAGAGGCCCGTGGCAGTCGCCGAAGTCATGGAAGCGGTCCTTGAAGTCGTCGCCCGTGAGGACGACGCGGGCGGTCGGGGTCTGCGCCGAAGCGGGGGTCGCCGTGGAGGCGAGGCCGAAGCCAGCGACCAGGATCAGGCCGGTGGCGGCAACTGCGATACGCATCGCTTTTTCCTCTCTGAGTGACTATGAAGTCATTGCGAGAAATCCCCGCTTCGCACGTCCGCCGAACCGGCACAATCCGCTTCTTGCCATGACCATTACTGCATTCAGGCAGAACCCCCGTTTATCATCATTTCTCCAAATGCCACAGAACAACGTAATTCGGACCTATTGCTCAATCTGCTAGAATAAAGTTCGGCCACGCCAGACAGGAGCATCGATGTTCAACTCGCCCGCCGACGTGAGCGAGCGGCTCGCCGCCGTTGACTACCTCTCCGACGACTCCATCGCCACCTCGGTGTTCCTGGCCGCCGCCCTCGGCAAGCCACTACTGGCCGAGGGACCGGCAGGAGTGGGCAAGACCCAGTTGGCCAAGGCCGTCGCGCAGGCGAGCGGGGCCGACCTGATCAGGCTGCAGTGCTACGAGGGACTCGACGAGGCCAGGGCGCTGTACGAGTGGAACTACAAGAAGCAGCTCCTGCGCATCCAGGCGACGAGTTCGGACGACGACATCTTCTCCGAGGAGTTCCTGCTGGAGCGTCCCCTGCTCAAGGCGATCAGGAGCGCGGGTCCCACCGTGCTGCTGATCGACGAGACCGACAAGGCCGACGTCGAGGTCGAGGGCCTGCTGCTGGAGCTGCTGTCGGACTTCCAGGTGACGATCCCCGAGCTGGGCACGATCGAGGCCACGCTGCGGCCCTTCGTCGTCCTCACCTCCAACGCCACGCGCGAGCTGTCGGAGGCGCTCAAGCGCCGCTGCCTCTACCTCCACATCGAGTACCCGACACCGGAACGCGAGCGCGACATCGTGCTGGCGCAGGTGCCGACCCTGCCCGTCGACCTGGCCGAGCAGCTCGCCAGGACGGTGGCCACGCTGCGGGAGCTCGAGCTGAAGAAGGCCCCCTCGGTCGCCGAGACCGTCGACTGGGCGCGCACGCTGCTGGCGCTCGGCCGCGAGGAGCTCGACGGGGAGACGGTCTCCGGCACGCTCGGCGTCGTGCTCAAGCACGCCTCCGACCAGGCGCGCGCCCGCAAGGAGCTGGGCTTGTGAGCCTGGTGGACCGGCATGTCGGCTTCGTGCACGCCCTGCGCGAGGCGGGCCTGCCGGTGTCCCTGGCCGAAGGCCTCGACGCGGCCAGAGCGCTACGGGTGATCGACCTGGCCGAGCGCGAGTCGCTGCGCGCCGCCTACGCCGCGACACTGGTCAAGAAGCCCGCCTACCGGCCCGGCTTCGACGTGCTGTTCGACCTGTGGTTCCCGTCCTCCACCACGGGCCTGGAGGCCGGGCCGAGCGGGCCGCCGCGGGACGGCGGGCACGACGAGCACGCGGATCCCCGTGAGCGCCTGGCCGAGCTGTTGCGCGACTCGACGGACGCCGAGATGAGGGCGTTCGCCCGCGCGATGGTCGAGCGGTTCGGCCGCCAGCCCGCCGCTGAGGGCAGGCAGAACTGGTTCTCCTACAGCGTCATGCGGGCGCTGTCCCCCGACACGCTCATGGCGCGGCTGCTGCAGGGCGTGACGAGGGGCGGTCTGGAGGAGAAGACGGCCAGGCAGCGCGTCAACGCCAACATCAAACGCTTCGAGGACGCCGTCGCCACCGACGTCAGACGCAGGATCGCCGAGGACTCGGGCATCGAGCGCATCGCCCGCTCGGCCGTACGGCCTCCGGTGGATCAGCTGGACTTCCTGCGGATCACCAGGGCGGACCTCGTCAGGCTGCGCAGAGAGGTGTATCCGCTGGCGCGCAGGCTGGCCACGCGGCTCGCGATCAGGCACAAGCACGGCAGGAGGGGGCGGCTCGACTTCCGCAGGACGGTGCGGGCGTCGCTGTCCACGGGCGGCGTGCCGATGGAGCCGAGGTTCAGACCGCCGCGCCCGCACAAGCCCGAATTGGTCGTCCTGTGCGACACGAGCGATTCGGTCTCCTCGTTCGCCCATTTCACGTTGCTGCTCACCTATGCGCTCAGGGAGCAGTTCACCAAGGTGCGGGCTTTCGGGTTCGTCGACACGGTGGACGAGATCACCCGGTTCTTCGCGCCCGGTGGTGATGTGGGTGAGGCGCTGGCCAAACTTGCAACAGAAGCGAATATGTCGCGATTTGGGCGGACGAATTATGGACGGGCTTTCGAGGAGTTCGCGGAGAAGGACGCCGTCGGGCCCAGGACGAGCCTGCTGATCCTCGGCGACGCCCGCTCCAATTACCAGCCGCCCGCGCTCGACACGCTGAAGCGGCTGGCGAAGGGCGCCCGGCACGCGTACTGGCTCAATCCCGAGCCGCGACAGCAGTGGGACAGTGGCGACTCCCTCGCCACCGCCTACGGCTCGATCGTGCCGATGCGCGAGTGCCGCAACATCTCCCAGCTGGCGGAGTTCATCGAGCGACTGGCCTAGCCAGCTCACGCGCCGCCGTACGGGCGAGGAGCTCGATCTGCTCCTCGCTCAGCACCACCCTGTCGGCCCTCTTGATGACCTTGGCGGCCAGGGAGGGCTTGAGCAGCGTCACGCCCTCGCCGCTCACGATGCCGCCTCGCGGCAGCCTGCCGCAGTGCACGGCCAGCACCGGCTGGATGGACAGCGCGATCCCGGTCTCCCTGCCGAGCAGCTCGGCGAAGGCGTCGGCGGTGGCGACCAGCGGCTTGGCGACGTGTGCGCCGAACTTCTCGCCGAAGAACAGCCGCCCGCCGTAGGCCGCGATGTCGGTGTCGGGCGACCACGACTCGTTGTCGACGATCCAGACGCCGCCGGGGCCGATGACCAGATGGTCGATGGAGGCCTGACCGCGGATGGCCCTGCCCTGCAGGATGCGGTAGCCGGAGCTGTTGAGACCGCGCCTGAGCTTGCGCTGGGTGATCACCTCGCCGCGGCGGCGGCCGCGCCAGACGGAGGTGGCGTTGAAGTTGTACCAGACGATGCCCCAGTCGAGGGCCGCCACGAGAGCGGCGCTCAGGAGCCCCACGACGGGTATCCACGGGAGGTCGAAGCGGAAGGCCAGCGCCAGCCCCGCGACGAGCCCCACGCCCGCTTTGACGGCCCTGGACCGCTGACGGTTCTTCGCGTCCTCGCGGAAGAACTTCTCGTACCACCACTGCGGGGACGAGCCTGTGAACTTCTCGTCCTGCTGCACGTAGATCGAGCCACCGGGCACGGCAAACTCCCCGAGTTCAGAAGGTTGACCATGGATCTGCCACGCCGAAGATCCCTCGCTGGTCATCAGATACCCAAGGCAAGCCTAACTTAGCCGTGAGGAGCCCCTTCCGGACGCTCGACCGACCAGTCGGTATGCTAATGACCATGGCACAGGAAGAACCGGTCAGACAGCGACTGTTGTCCGAGGCGACGCGGCTGTTCGCCGATCGCGGCTTCGAGAGCACGTCGGTGCAGGAGATCGTGGTCGCTGCCGGGGTCACCAAGGGGGCGATGTACCACTACTTCGACTCCAAGGACGATCTGCTCCACGAGATCTATGGTCGCGTGCTCCGGATGCAGATGGAACGGCTGACGAAGATCGCCGACGGCCCCGGCACCGTGTCCGAGCGCCTGCACGCGGCGGCGGCCGACGTCGTGGAGACCACCACCGACAACCTCGACGACTCCAAGATCTTCTTCAGGTCGATGCATCTGCTCGCCCCCGAGACGCAGAAGACCGTCAGGGCCGAGCGCCGGCGCTACCACGAAAGGTTCCGCGACCTGGTGGACGAGGGCCAGCGGGAGGGCGCGTTCCGCTCGGACGTGCCCGCCGAGATCGTCGTCGACTACTTCTTCGGCTCGGTCCACCACCTCGGCTCCTGGTACCACGCCGAGGGCGCGCTGTCGGGCGCCCAGGTCGGCGCGCACTTCGCCGATCTGCTGCTCACGTCGCTGCGGCCGTAGGGGTGCGGGCGACGGCCCTGGTGACCACCCGGCCGATCAGGGCCAGCAGCTTGCGTGGCCTGCGCGGCATCAGGTGGGCCATCGCGAAGTTGCTCGCGCCCGGCACCACGTAGCCGCGGTCGCGGTCGAGGCCGCGCAGGGCCGCCGCGACCACCAACTCGGGCGTGACCATGCGGCCGCCGAGCGCCGCGTCCCTGGTTCCCAGCACGTCGAAGAACGCCGTCTCGACCGGCCCCGGTGTCACGGCCAGCACCTTGACCCCCGTGCCGCGCAGCTCGCTCCACAGGGCGAGGCTGAAGTTGAGGACGAAGGCCTTCGACGCGCCATAGGTGGCGAAGTAGGGCGCGATGTTGAAGCCCGCCGTGGAGCCGACGTTGACGACCGCCCCTTCACCCCGCGCCAGCATGCCGGGCACCAGCGCGTGGGTGAGGCCGACCAGCGCGACCACGTTGACCATGAGCTCGTCGCGCTCGCGTTCGGGTGACTGGTCCTGGAAGCGGCCTGCCGTACCGAATCCCGCGTTGTTGACCAGCAGGTCGATCCTGCGGCCTCCGAGCCGCTCGGCGACCGCGGCGGCGGCGCCGGGGGCGGACAGGTCCTGGCCGATCACCTCCACGGCGATGCCGTGGGCGGCGCTCAGCTCGGCGGCGAGCGCCTGCATCCGCTCCACGGAGCGGGCGACGAGAACGAGGTCGTGGCCACGGGCGGCGAGCTGGCGAGCGAACTCGGCGCCGATCCCAGATGAGGCGCCGGTGACGAGAGAAGTCCTGTTCATGAGAGTAAATGTAGCAGTTCTATAGCTAACTGCAACGTCTTGTCTCAGTTAAGTGCTGTACCGTCGACGCATGACGGTCAGGCGGTTGCGTGCGGACGCCGAGCGGAGCGTCCGCGCGATCATGGAGGCCGCCGAGCGGCTGCTCAGCGAGAACCCCTCGGCCACGATGGAGCAGATCGCCGAGGCGGCCGGCGTCGCACGGGCCACGGTCCACCGGCGCTTCGCCAGCCGCGAGGCGCTCGTCGAGGCGATGGAGCTGGCGGCGTGGCGGGAGCTCGACGCGATCGTCAACGCGGCGCGCCCGCTGACCGCTCCCCCGCTGGTCGCCCTCCACCAGGCGACGGCGGCGATCCTGCAGGTCAAGCCCGGATGGCGGTTCACCCTCGCCAGTCCTGTGCCGATGGGCGCCGAGGCCAGGCAGGTGCAGGAGAGCGTGATGGCCACGTGCGAGGCGGTCTTCGCCAGGGCGAAGGAGGCGGGGCTGGTGCGGGCCGAGGTGGACGTCGCCTGGGTACGGCAGGCCTACCTGGCGCTGCTGTCCGAGACCGCGCACACCGCGCCCGCCGACGCCGACCCCGACGCGCTGGCGGCACGCCTCCTCGACACCCTCATGTACGGCGTCGCCGCCCGCTGAGCGCCCGCGTCAGCTTGCCGAGCGGGCCGGCGCTCCACTCCCGGTGGACGACGTGCACCACGTCAGGCAGGGCCGGGCAGGTCGGCGAGCGGAGCCAGCGCGTCCCGGTGATCGCCGGGCGTGCCGAGGGCGAGTTCGGTGGCCTTGGCGCGCTTGAGGTACAGGTGAAGGGGATGCTCCCAGGTCATCCCGATCCCGCCGTGCAGCTGCACCGCCTCCTCGGCCGCGTGCACCGCCACGCCCGCGTTCCACGCCTGCGCGACCGCGGCCGACATCGGAGCGTCGTCGGTGGCCCCGCGGGCGGCGGCCCGTGCCCTGACGACGTCCAGCCACAGGTCGGCGAGCCTGTGCTTGATCGCCTGGAAGGAGCCGACGGGCCTGGCGAACTGGTAGCGCTCCTTGACGTAGGCGAGCGTCGTCTCCAGGCACCACTCGGCCACGCCGAGCTGCTCGGAGGCCAGCAGCCCCGCCCCGAACCGCAGCGTCTCGGCCAGGTCGAACGCGCCCAGCGGCTCGGCGGCCGCGCCGTCGAGGGTGACGTGCGCGATCGGCCTGGTCAGGTCGAGCGAGGGCACGACCTCGACGCGGACGTCGGCCGCGCGGACGGCGTGCAGGACGCCGTCGACCGGCACCAGCAGCACGTCGGCCACATCGGCGCCCGCGACCCCACGGACCTGCCCGGTCAGCGTCCCGTCCGTGAGCGTGACCGCCACCCTCGCCTCCCTGTACGGCGAGGCCGTGAACGGCACGGCGACGACCGCGGTGATCTCTCCGGCCGCCATGCCGGTCAGCAGATCCGCGGCGCCCACCTGGAGGAGGGCGTGGGTGGCGAGCACCGAGCTGGTGAAGAACGGGACAGGCGTCACCCCTCTGCCCAGTTCCTCCAGCACGACCGCGGCCTCCCTCGCCGAGGCGCCCGCCCCGCCGTACTCCTCGGGGATCAGCAGCCCCGCCACGCCGATGTCGCGCGCCAGCGTCTTCCACAGGTCCAGGTCGTAGGGCGTGCCCTCGACCCTGGCCAGCACCGCGGAGGGCGGGCAGCGGTCGGCGAGCAGGTCGCGGACGGCGGCCCGCAGTTCCTCCTCGACGTCGGTGTAGAGCAGCGTCATCGCGGCAGGTCCTTCCACGGCACGTCCTTGTCGACGCGGGGTTCGGAGGGCAGGCCGAGCACGCGCTCGGCGATGATGTTGCGCAGGATCTCCGAGGTGCCGCCCTCGATGGAGTTGCCCTTGGCGCGCAGGTATCGGTAGCCGGGCCCGCGGCCGAGGAAGTCGACCGAATCGGAGCGGCGGAAGGCCCAGTCGTCGTAGCCGAGGTCGCGGTGGAACTCCACCTCGAACCCGGTCAGCGCCTGGTTGAGCTTGGCGAACGAGAGCTTCATGCCCGAGCCCTCGGGGCCCGGCTGCCCTGCGGCGAGCTGTTCGCGCAGCCGTACCCCTGAAAGGCGGGTGACCTCGGCCTCCACCCACAGCGCGAGCAGGCGCTGGTGCAGGTCGTGGGTGCGCAGCTCGGGGTGCTCGCGCCAGGCGTCGGCGACCAGGCCGACCATGCCGCCGCCCTTGCGGACGGGCGCGCCGCCGATGGCCACGCGCTCGTTCATGAGCGTGGTCTGGGCGACCCTCCAGCCGTCGCCGACCTCGCCGAGGCGCAGGTCGTCGGAGAGGCGGACGCCGGTGAGGAAGACCTCGTTGAACTCGGCCTCTCCGGTGATCTGCCGCAGCGGGCGCACGTCGACTCCGGGGGCGTCCATGTCGCAGATGAAGTACGTCAGGCCGCGGTGCTTGGGCAGGTCGGGGTCTGTCCTGGCGACGAGGATGGCCCAGCGGGCGTGATGGGCGCCGGACGTCCACACCTTCTGACCGTCGATGACCCATTCGTCGCCGTCCCTGACGGCACGGGTGGCCAGCGTGGCGAGGTCGGAGCCCGCGCCCGGCTCGCTGAAGAGCTGGCACCAGATCTCCTCGCCCGTCCAGAGGGGCCGCAGGAAGCGCTTCTTCTGCTCCTCCGTGCCGAACGCGAGGATCGTCGGGGCGGCCATGCCGAGGCCGATGCCCTGCACGCCGGTGTCGAGCTGCGGGGTGTGCGCGAGCGCGCGTTCTACCTCCTGCTGCAGCTCGCGGGGCGCGTCCAGCCCGCCCAGCCCCACGGGGAAGTGCACCCACGCCAGCCCGGCGTCGAACCGTGCCCGCAGGAACTCCAGGCGGTCGGAGGGGGCGTTCTCCAGGAACCTGTCGACTACATCCACTTCTTCAACTCCCTGTGGGCGAGCGAACGCTTGTGCACCTCGTCGGGCCCGTCGGCGAAGCGCAGCGACCGCACTCCCGCCCAGAGCCCCGCCAGCGGGAAGTCCTGGCTGACCCCGCCCGCGCCGTGGACCTGGATGGCCTTGTCGAGGATCCACTCGACCTCGCGGGGCGTGGCGATCTTGATCGCCTGGATCTCCGTATGGGCGCCCTTGTTGCCGACGGTGTCCATCAGCCACGCGGTCTTGAGCACCAGCAGTCTGAGCTGCTCCACCCGGACCCGTGACTCGGCGATCCAGTCCTGGACGACGCCCTGCTCGGCGATCGTCTTGCCGAAGGCCGTCCGCTGGAGCGAGCGCCTGCACATCAGCTCGATCGCCCGCTCCGCCATGCCGATCATGCGCATGCAGTGGTGGATACGGCCGGGGCCGAGCCTGGCCTGCGCGATCGCGAAGCCGCCGCCCTCCTCGCCGATCAGGTTGTCGGCGGGCACCCGCACGTCCTCGAACACCACCTCCGCGTGGCCGCCGTGGTCGGCGTCGCTGTAACCGAAGACGTGCATGCCGCGCTTGATGTGCAGGCCCGGGGTGTCGCGAGGGACGAGCACCATGCTCTGCTGCCGGTGCTTGGGCGCGTCGGGGTTGGTCTTGCCCATGACGATGAGGATCTTGCAGTCCGGGTTCATCGCGCCGGAGATGAACCACTTGCGGCCGTTGATAACGTACTCCGCGCCGTCCTTGACGATCTGGGTGGAGATGTTGGTGGCGTCGGACGAGGCGACGTCGGGCTCGGTCATCGCGAACGCCGAGCGGATCTCGCCGTCGAGCAGCGGCTGCAGCCACTCCTTGCGCTGCCACTCGCTGCCGAACATCGACAGCACTTCCATGTTCCCCGTGTCGGGCGCGGCGCAGTTGGTCGCCGTCGGCGCGATCCTCGGGCTCCGGCCGGTGATCTCGGCCAGCGGCGCGTACTGCAGGTTCGTGAGGCCTGCGCCGTGCTCGCCCGGCAGGAAGAGGTTCCACAGCCCCCTCCTGCGCGCCTCCTCCTTCAGATCGGCCATCAGCGGCGGGCTGCTCCAGCCGCTCGCGGCGGCCTGCTCCTCGAAGGCCTCCTCGGCCGGGTAGACGCATTCGTCCATGAAGCGCAGCAGCCGCTCGCGCAGGTCCTCGGTGACGGTGTCGAATGCGAAGTCCATGCTCTGACCATACCGACCGGCCGGTATGAGTGTCGACAAGTGGTCGCGAGGAAAACCGAGCGGGTGGCCATAAGCGCAGGTGAGCGCCTTCGGTACGGTGTGCCGCATGACCGCCAAGCTGCCCTCCGCCACCGTGCACGAGAACGCCGTCGTACGGCTCGAGCCGCTGACCCTCGACCACGTTCCCGACCTGTTCGAGGCGGGGGGTGGAGACGAGGACGTGTGGCGCTGGATGCCTGCCCCGGTGCCGCGCACTCCCGAGGAACTCGCCACGGTCGCCGCGGAGATCATCGACAGCGACAAGTACGCGGCGCACGCGGTCGTCCTCAAGCAGAGCGGCAAGGCCGTCGGATGGACGACCTATCTCGACGTGCCCGGCTTCGACCAGAGCGTCGAGATCGGATGGACCTGGTACGGCAGGGCGGTGTGGCGCACCGCGGTGAACACCAGCTGCAAGGTGCTGCTGATCGACCACGCCTTCGACGTGATCGGCTACAACAGGGTGCAGCTGAAGACCGACCACCTGAACACCAGGTCGCAGGCGGCCATCAGGCGGATCGGCGGCGTGCACGAAGGGACGCTGCGACGCAACAGGCAGCGGCCCGACGGGACGTGGCGGGACGCGGTCGTGTTCGGCATCCTGCCCGAGGAGTGGCCGCCGCACCGCGCCCGCCTCGTGGACTCCTACGCCTGAACCCGACGGGGCGGCCGGTCAGGACAGCATGCCGGACAGGAACTCGCTCAGGCCCGCCCGAAGGTCCTCGATCGAGGGCATCACACCCGCGCCCGCGATCGCGTCGAACATGATGCCCTCGCCGTAGGCCACCAGCTGGCCCTACTCTCTCGACGCTCCGCTGCCTGCGATGCACCGCGGCAGGGTGGCGCTGGTCGGTGACGCCGCGCACCCCATGACGCCGAACCTCGGCCAGGGCGCGTGCCAGGCCGTCGAGGATGCGATCGTGCTGGCGATGGACCCCTGCGACCTGCCCGCCTACACCGCGGCCAGGCTCGGCCGTACGTCGAAGGTGGTGGCCCGGTCGATGAGGATCTGCAGGATGACCAAGATCCGCAACCCGCTCGCCGTACGGTTGCGCGACACCGGAATGGCGCTGGCGGGCAGGCTCAGCCCCGATCTGATGCTGCGGTCGATGGATGAGGTACTGGGATGGACACCTCGGGAAGCGGCCGCGACTGGTCGGGGGCCAGCCGCCCGAGTGTGATCGTCCCGCCGATCGTCAGCGCCGCGGCCAGCAGCGCCGGCACCGCCGTCGACGGCGAGGTGGGCAACGGCTCACCGAGCAGGATCGCCCCCGCGAGCACCGAGGTGATCGGGTCGATGACCTGCACGCCCGCGTAGGCGATACCGAAGTAGCCGACCGCGTAGGAGCGCTGCAGCAGGACGACCGCGAACACGAGCATCGTCGGGATGACCAGCGTGAACCAGTGGACAAGCCTGGACAGATCGCCATGCAGGCCGCCGCCGACCACCCGCACGAACGTGGACACGCTCGCGGTCACCACGCCCGCCCCGACCGACAGCAGCAGAGCCTTGGCCGCGCCCGTCGACTTTGCCGCCGCCAGGTTCGCGACGAGCACGATCACCCCGATCACCGCCAGGAACCCCAGCGCGGCGGGGGTGGACAGCTCGGGCGTCACGTCGGTGTGCGGCACCAGCAGCGTCAGCCACAACAGTCCCACCGCGACGGCGATCGACCCGAGGACCTCCGCCTTGTACGGCTTGCGGCCGTACAGGTAGGCGGCCAGCGGCACGGCGAACACCAACGTCGCCACCGACACCGGCTGCACGACCACCAGGGGCGCGAAACTCAGCGCCACCGCGTGCAGGCTGGCGCCGGTGAAACCGATGACGCCGCCGACCCACCAGCGCGGGCGCTTCACCAGCTTGAGCGAGGCGCCTTCGGCGACCGCCTCGAACTGCTGCAGCGCCGCCCCTACGGCGTATCCCAGTGCCCCAGCGAGGGCGATGATCAGGCCGACCCAGGTCATGGGCGCCCACGCAGGGGCAAATTCACGAGCATTGCTCCAGCTTATGGTGCCGACCGCATCTCTCGAATCAGACTTTAGGACGACCTCTCAGGACAAACGCAGAACACATGCCCCTCGGGGTCCTGCATGACCACCCAGCCGTCGCCCGGCTGGAAGTCCGGCTTGGTGGCGCCCGCGTTCTGGTACTCCTCGACCGCCTTCGCCACGTCCGGCACCCGGAAGTCGAGATGGAACTGTTTGTCGTCGCTGGGCCACGCGGGGGCCTTGTAACCGGGGAGGCGGGCGAAGTAGATGGTGTTCGTGCCGTCTCCGACGGCGGAGTATTCGGCCTCGGCGACCTGGATCTCGAACCCGGTGACCTGGTGCCAGAACTCGGCCATCCGAACGGGGTCCTCGCAGTCGACGGTGACGGCGATGAGGTTTGCCTTCGTTGTCATGCGGCCAGTCTTCCTGCCATACCTGTCAGATTGTGTCAGGTACAGAATCCCGCTCCGACCAGCCCGACCTGATACCCGAGCACAGGGAGCACTTGCGGCGAGCGGCGCGACGGCATCCGCGTGCCATCCCGGGACATGCAACCGACCGCCGAGCAGGAACGCGAGAGGCGGGGCGCGGGGCGAACCGGTGAGAAGCCTCTGGGACGGCGGAACGCGGGGAACCGGTGGGGCAGGTCGGGGGCGGTCCGTGGCGTGTGGGTGTTAGGCGTAGGGTGAGGCTCGTGCCGTTCTTCGTGATTTCTCCGCCCCCCGCGCACTAGCGGGCGGCACCTTTCCCGATTTCTCCGGATCCGGGCGATCCGGTGGTGGTCGCTGCCCGCGTACGGGCCGAACGTCGACAACCACTCCATTCGGAGAAATCAATGACGCAAGTTTCCGTACGGCGCGGCGTGCTGTACGTTTCCGTGGCCGCGGCCGCCTGGGGCACGGGTGGCGCGGCGGGTTCCCTGCTCTTCCAGTCCGCCGGGCTGGGACCGGTCGGGGTGTCGCTCTGGCGGTACCTGCTCGGCGCGGTCTTCCTCGTCACCCTCGTCCGGCGCAGGCCCAGCCTTCACAGCAGGATGCTGCTGGTGGGGGCAGGGATGGCGGTGTACCAGACCGCCTACTTCGGCGCGATCTCCTTCTCGGGGGTGGCCGTCGCGACGGTGGTCACGATGGGGGCCACACCGGTGTTCACCGCGCTCGGGGGGCGGTTGTTCCTCAGGGAGCGACTCGACCGGGTGGGCGCGGTCTGCGTGGCCGCCGCGCTGGTGGGGCTGGTGCTGCTGACCGCCGAGACCGTGTTCGGCGGCGCGGACGATCCGGCTCGCGGGACGGCGATCGGAGATGGGGGGACGCCGGCGGGGATCGGGTTCGGGCTGGTTTCGGCGGCGGGGTACGCCGCGGTCACTCTCCACTCCCGGCGGCACCACGACGACCCGTACGGCACCGCTGTCGGCGGGTTCGGAGTGGGCGCCCTCTGCCTTGCCCCCTTCGCGCTGTTCGACGGCTTCCTGCCGCAGGTCACCCTGCCTACCATCGGCCTGCTCGTCTATCTCGGCGCCGTGCCGACCGCCCTGGCGTACGGGCTGTATTTCAGGAGCCTGTCCGCGCTCAAGGCGACCACCGTCTCGGTGATCTCCCTCGGGGAGGCGGTCGGCGCGGCGGCGCTGGGCGTGCTGGTGTTCGGGGAGCGGCTGACCCTGCTCACCGCGGCGGGGTGTCTCGTGTTGCTGGCCGCGGTGATCATACTCAGCGTTCACGAACGCGGATGAGCTAGTGTCCGGTACGGCGTGCGCCGCCGTACCGGACAGATCCGGGAACCGGTGCCGACTGAGCGCTCGTTGGAGGATTCGTGGCGTCGTTTTCACGGTTTTTCAGGAACATCCTGGACCGGCCGGGTGGCCTGAACCTGACCCCGTTCAGGAAGATCGTCGAGGCGGCCGACAAGCTGTCCTATCCCGGCGAGCTGCCCGAGCCGAAGATGGACAACCTGGCCGAATTCTGTGCCGTGGCCAGGGAGGCCGCCGACAGGACGCTGGGGCTGAGGCCGTACGACGTGCAGTTGATCGGCACGCTGGCCCTGCTCCACGGGCACGTGGCGGAGATGGCCACAGGCGAGGGCAAGACGCTGTCGGGCGCGATGGCGGCGGCGGGCTACGCGCTGCAGGGCAAGCGGGTCCACGTGATCTCGGTCAACGACTATCTGGCCCAGCGTGACGCGGAGTGGATGGGGCCGTTCTACGAGGCGCTCGGCGTCACGGTCGGCTGGATCGGCCAGAACTCCACGCCCGAGGAGCGGCGCGAGGCCTACGACAGGGACGTGTGCTACGGCCCGGTCAGCGAGATCGGGTTCGACGTGCTGCGGGACCGGATGCGCACGGGCGCCGGCGACATCATCATGCCCGCTCCCGAGGTGGCGCTGGTGGACGAGGCGGACTCGGTGCTGGTGGACGAGGCGCGGGTGCCGCTGGTGCTGGCGGGCGCGGCCGACGCGGGCGACGCCGTACCGGAGATGGCGGAGCTGGTGCGCACCCTGGTCAGGGGCTACCACTACGAGATCGACGAGCAGGCGAGGAACGTCTTCCTGACACCCAAGGGCGCCGACAGCGTCGAGTCGATCCTCGGCGTCGAGCTGTACGACGAGAACGAGCCCGGCACGCTCATCGAGCTCAACCTGGCGCTGCACGCGCACGCGCTGCTGACGCGGGACGTCGACTACATCGTGCGCGACGGCAAGGTGCAGCTCATCAACCCCTCGCGGGGCCGCGTGGCACTGCTCCAGCGCTGGCCCGACGGGTTGCAGGCCGCGGTGGAGGCCAAGGAGGCGCTCTCCCCCACGGAGAAGGGCGAGATCCTCGACCAGATCACCGTGCAGGGGCTGATCAAGCGTTATCCGCAGGTGTGCGGCATGACCGGCACGGCGGTCGCGGTCAGCGAGCAGCTCGGCGAGTTCTACGGCCTCAAGGTCGCGGTCATCCCGCCGAACACCCCCTGCGTCAGGGTGGACGAGCCCGACCGCCTCTACCCGACCGAGCCCGACAGGGACGCGGCGCTGGTGGAGGAGATCCAGGCGGTGCACGCGACGGGCCGGCCGATCCTCATCGGCACGCTCGACGTGGCCGCTTCGGAGAACCTCGCCAAGCTGCTGCAGCGCCGCGGCATGGAACCTGTCGTGCTCAACGCCAAGAACGACGCGGAAGAGGCCTCGATCATCGCCCGCGCGGGCGAGCGCGACGCCATCACCGTCTCCACGCAGATGGCCGGGCGCGGCACCGACATCCGGCTCGGCGAGGGCGTGGCCGAGCTGGGCGGCCTGTACGTGATCGGCTCGGGCCGGCACGTCAGCAGCCGGCTGGACGACCAGCTGCGCGGCCGCGCGGGCCGTCAGGGCGACCCCGGTGGTTCCGTCTTCTTCGCGAGCATGCGCGACGACCTGGTCACGCAGTACGTCCCCGACGAGCGCCCGCCCGCCGCCGACCCTGACGGCGTGGTACGGCACCGCCGCGGCGCGTACCTCATCGGCCACGCCCAGCGCGTCGCCGAGGGCGTGAACCTGGAGATCCACCGCAACACCTGGCGCTACACCCGCCTGCTGGAGCGCCAGCGCGAGCTCATCCTGGAATGGCGCGACAAGGTCCTGCACAGCGAGTCGGCCGCCGGCGCGCTCGCCGCCGCCGGCCCCGAGCGCTGGGACGCCCTCGACGAGGAGACCCGCGACGAGACGGCCAGGCAGATCGTCCTGCACGCGATCGACACGTGCTGGACCGAGCATCTGGCCTTCCTGAGCGACCTGCGCGAGGGCATCCACCTGCGGGCGCTCGGCCGGATGAGCCCGGTCGACGAGTTCCAGCGCGAGGCCGTGGCGGAGTACAAGACGTTGCTGGCCGAGGTCGAGCGCCGTTCGCTGGAGTCCTTCGAGGCTCCGGCCCGCGACCTGAAGCGCCCCACGGCGACGTGGACGTACATGGTGCAGGAGAACCCGTTCGGCACCGAGCTCGATCGCCTGCTGAAGCGTGTGACGTCGGCGCTGCGCCACGGCTGAGTCAGGGTTTGCGCCCGACCCCGCCCAGCAGCAGCTCCTGCCACGGTTCGAGCGGGCCCTCCACCTGGGTCCGCCACCGGGGGACGTGAACGACGCCGGGATCCACCGGCTCCAGGCCGTCGAAGAAGCGGGTGACCGCCTCCTTCGAGCGGAAGTGGCCGGTGCCCATGGTGGCGTGCAGCGTCCGCTCCAGCGCCTGGGCTTCGGGGGTGGCCGCGGCGTGCATGTTGGAGGAGGCCAGGTGGCTGCCGCTCGGCAGCGCGTCCATGTACTGCCTGACCAGGCCCCACGGGTCCTCCTCGTCAGGGAAGAGGTGCAGGAGCCCGATCATCATGAGCCCGACAGGCCGGGAGAAGTCGATGAGGTTCACCACGGCGGGATGGCCGAGGACGGCGTCGACGTCGCGCGCGTCGACGGCGATGGCGGCGGTCCTGCCGTTCTCGCGCAGGATCTGCTCGGCGTGCGGCTGGACCATCGGGTCGATGTCGACGTAGACGACGCGGGCGGAGGGGTCGGCGGCCTGGGCGACCTCGTGGGTGTTCTCGATGGTGGGCAGGCCGGAGCCGAGGTCGATCAGCTGGGTCACGCCCGCTTCGCGGACCAGGTAGGTGACGACGCGGCCGACGAAGGCGCGGTTGCACCAGGTGAGTTCCCCGATGTCGGGTACGGCCTGGCGCAGACGCTCGGCCACGGCCCTGTCCACCGCGAAGTTCTCGGTCCCGCCGAGAAGGACGTCATGGACGCGGGCCACGCTGGGTCGGGTGGGATCGACGCCGGGGGGCGCCCATTCGGGGAAATTCTCGGTGGCCATGGCGGATCGTATCCGGACTTAACACCCTTTGTCCGCGATACGTTTGGAACGATCTTCAAGTGGGACGGAGCTGGGTGATGTTCTTTCGGGTGATCGACTGGTTCGGCTTAGCACTTTCCACGATCTATGTCGGAGTAGGCCTGTACATGGTGGGCACCGACCGCACGGTTCGGTTGCTCCCATTCCGCAGGCACGTGATCAAAGCCCGCCTGCACGGGTGGGCCATCATGCTGATCGCCGCCTACTTCCCGCTCGTGATTCTTGGCCAGGAGCTGGGGCCGTCGTACGAAGGCCGCACGATCATGCTGGTTCTCCCGCTCGCGTGCCTCCTGAGCGGCGTCTGGATTGCCACTCGGAACAGTCGCTCGCAAATCCATCATGACGGGATTGACCGTCGATTGCCCGGGTAGAGGAGGCCGGCCCGAGAAAGACGCACAGAAGAGAGGGAGAGAGCACCAATGGAGCTCTGGAACTATCGTCCTGACGTCTACGACCGGAACCAGAGCCTGGACCTCGTGGGATACCACGTTCAGGCGACGGACGGAAAGATCGGGTCAATCGACGAGGCCACCTACGAGGTCGGCGAGAGCTACGTGATCGTCGACACCGGGCCGTGGATCTTCGGCAAGAAGGTCATGCTTCCCGGTTCGGTGATCACGCGCATCGACCCGCAGGCACGCAACGTCCACGTCTCCAGGACGAAGGAAGAGATCAAGAACGCGCCCGAGTTCGACGAGGGCGCCTTCAAGGAGCCGGCCTACCGGCAGCGGCTGGGCGAGTACTACGGCCGCTTCCCCAACACCTTCTGACCGGAGACTGAAGGGGCGCGCCCCCCGGGGGGGTGTGGGCCTTCT
>NZ_JBYITD010000021.1:0-212707 GCF_057708945.1 Nonomuraea sp. bgisy101 | reverse complement strand
GCCGCGTCTGCCGAAACTCCATCCCTGCGGGTCAGGCGGCACGTGAGTACTCGTGGATGACTCCTCCGACCGTAGGGGCGAGCGCGGGCTCGGTGCCGGATACCGTACGAGCGGGCACGCCTTCGTCAGTCGAGGTCGAGGTCGCGGAGTTCGGCGCGCGTGGAGATCCCGAGTTTGGGGAACGCCCGGTACAGGTGCGAGCCCACCGTCCGCGGGCTGAGGTGCATCCGGTCACCGATCTCGCGGTTGCTCAGCCCTCTCGCGGCGAGCCTGGAAGAGCCGGGCCAGTTCGATCAGGGCGAGCGGGTTGCCGGCGGTGGCCGTGAAAAGGGCGTCGCGTTGGCGGACAGGCAGCGTCCAGCCGTGCTCCTCGAGCAGCAGCGCGGCCTCTTCCTGGGGCAGCCCGTGCAGCACGAGTTCGGTCAGTCCTGCCGTGTTGACCGGCAGCGGTTCGGGTTCGCGTACGGCGAGCAGCATCGCGAGAGGCTCGTCGGCCAGCCGGCGAGCGGCGAACAGCAGGGCGGCCGCGGAGGCGTGGTCCAGCCACTGCACGTCGTCGACGACGACCAACAGAGGGCGGTCCGCCGCCACCGCCGCGAGCAGCGTGAGCACCGCCGCCGAGACCAGGAAGTCCGAGACCGAGAAGTCCGGGGCCGCGGAGTCGGTGAGGCCGAGCGCGCCGCGCAGCGCCCCGGCCTGGACGCCGGGCAGCGCGTCAAGATGATGGAGTACCGGCCGCAACAGTCCGAGCAGCCCGCTGAACGCGTGTTCGACCTCGGATTCGACGCCGGCACACGCGAGCACACGCATGGGCTCGGAGGTCGCCGCGCTCTCTGCGGCATGGCGCAGCAGCGCGCTCTTGCCGATACCCGCTTCGCCGCGCAGGACCAGCGCCCCGCTGCGGCCGCCTCGCGCGTCGGCGAGCAGCCGGGTGATGGCCTCTCGTTCCCGGCGTCGGCCGTGGATCACGGGCGGGTTCCCGGGTGTCGTGAGTGACTGCAGTCGGTTCGACTCTGGCTCCGGATTCGAGTCCCCCGCGAGGCTGGTCGCGACGGGCGGGCGGTGCGAGCCTGCCGCGACTTCGGTGAGGAGAGCTGTTGTGGCCACGACGTTCATGGGGGCGGGCTCGGCGCCCGGCGAGGACGGGACGGGGACGCCGTCTCCGCGCCCGGCGCCGCGGTCACGGCGTCGACGCCAGCTCGGCTGGATCATTCCGCTGTTCGTCGTGATGCTCGGGTTCGCGGTGTACTCGGTGCCGCCGTATCTCACTTTCGACCCGGCGCAATCACGGGTTGAGCTGTCCGATTCGCCGCCATTTTTCTACTCCCTACTGGTGGCGCACATCATCTTCGGCACGGTGGCCCTGCTGACGGGGTGCTTCCAGGTGTGGCCGTGGTTCCGCCGCAACCACCCCAGGACGCACCGCTGGACGGGGCGGGCGTACTTCTTTCTCGGCGTGTTCCCCGCCGGCATCGCCGTTCTCGGAGTCGCCCCGTTCGGTCACACGGGTTTCGGAGGGAACACCGGGAACACCCTGCTGGGCGTGGTGTGGCTGATCACCGGGTTCGCAGGGTGGCGGATGGCTCGGCAGCGCCGGTTCCCCGAGCACCGCAGGTGGATGATCCGCAGCTTCGCGCTGACCACGTCCATCGTGGCCAGCCGCCTGTGGGCCGGGGTGCTGCTCGCCGTCCAGCTTCCGCTGCTCGACAGCGCCTACGGTGGCGACCAGCAGGCGATGATCGAGGCGATCGGTTCCGCAGGCGTATGGCTCAGCTGGGTCGTCAACCTGCTGATCGCGGAATGGTGGCTGGAACGCACGGACCACACCGGCAAGCCCAAGTCCCGCAAGCGTCCGCGCTGACGTGCCGCGCGGCGGTGATCCGGTGGAGTGTCAGGCCGCGGCGAGACACCGGCTCCCGTCCCCCGCATCCGGGCGACGACCGTCGGGAGATCGTGCATGACACACCCTTCTGACTCACAATGCCGTACGAGATACAGTGTATGTAGTACAGAGAGGAAGGCGATGACAAGCCTGGCAAGCCTTAGGCCGGCTGCCGGGCAGGAACGCCTCTATCGCCACCCTGCTGCGCGACCCGCGTGCGCCCCTCGATCCCGCCATGTGACCTTTCCATCTCCCGCGTCCGCGACCGGTGCGGCACCCCGCACCCGGCCTTGATCGGTGCCGCCAGGACGACTAGCCTGATCGCCGTTCTGCCGGAAGGCGGGGCCGAGGCGATCGCGTCACGCGGGAAGAGCCCCGACCACGACGAGCTGCTCGACCACGCCGCCATGGAGTTTGGGACCGACTGACGATGAGCGCGGAAGAGGATTTCAAGCAGGTCGGCGCCGAGCTGGCCGACCTGGGTGTACGGATCTCCAGAATGATGGGGAGTCCCGCGCTCAAAGATCAGGTGGGGAAGGTGTTCGCGAGCCTGCAGCGCGACGGTGCGATGGTGTTCCGGCTGGTCAGGGATACTCCCGAGCACACAGCCGCGCTCAAACTGCCTGGGGCGTCCCTGTTCGACCCCTCGGGGCAGGGCAGGGCGATAAAGGACTGGGTGGTCGTGCCCCACTCCTCGGTCGAGAAGTGGACGGATCTGGCCGAGGCCGCCCTCAGCCGCCCGCGCTGATCGGTAGGCGGCTCGGAAAGAATGTCCGGTATCGGCGCAGCCTTCTGGGCGGCGAGCTTTTCAGCAGTGTCATGGCTGATGGAGATCGCTGAGGAAGGTGCGGATCTCGTCGGCCTCGGGGACGTCGAGGGCGGTGTACAGGTCAAGGGCCTGTAGGGCGTGGTCGCGAGCGAGGTCGATATGGTTCGCTAAGCCGCCGTGTCCGCGAACGCCGCCACCCAGGCCAGCGCCGAGTTCCAGTTGATCGCGACCTCGTTGGTGGCATAGGAGCCGATGTCATCGATGTAGCACGTGGCGGGCGCGCAACCCGCGAGGATCTGCTCGGCCGGTGCCTTCGCCACCTCGGACACGTCCGAGTTCGGCCCGCCTGCCATCGACCCGGGAGCCGGATGCGGACGAGCCGCGTTGGCCTGGTGTGCCCAGAACCGGTGGTGCTGGTTCCAGCTGGCGCGCTCGCCGTACCCGGTCACGTAGGACTGGTTGAGCGCGTTCCTGCCGAGCAGGTAGTCGAGCGACTCCAGAACGCCGTCCCGGTATTTCGCCTCTCCGGTGATGCCGTGGGCGAAGCCGAGCACCATCGCCTTCTGGGCGGTGGCGCTGGTCGAGCCCCAGGAGTACCGGCGCTTGCCGGGCAGGTCGGGGTTGGGGTAGCCCTGGCTGCGCAGGTCGTCCAGGTGCTTGTCGGCGGCCGTGACGATCCGCGCGCGAGCAGCCGAGTAGCGGGCGTTCTCTCCGCCCGGAACGAGCTTGACGCGTGCCAGGGCCAGGTCGGCGAGGCCGCCGGTCTGCGCCCACGAGAAGTTACCCGGACCCATGGTGTGCTGGATCGAATCCAGGTAGGCGCTGGAGCCGGTGGCCGTGTAGAGCTCGGCCGCCGCCCAGGAGAACTCGTCGGAGACGACGTCGTCGCCGTAGGCCCCGCCACCAGCCGGAGAGGTCGACGGGGCCAGGACCGCAGGGTTCTTCATCGCGGCTGTCCAGGCCAGCCGTGCCGCGTCGAGGCACCTGTCGGCGTAGGCGGCGTCGAAGGGCCGGTAGACCCTGGCACATCTGGCGGCCACGGCGGCCAGGTTGAGCGTAGCGGCCGTCGAGGGCGGGAAGAGCCTGCGCTCGCGTGGGTCCTCGTGCGGGGCCACCATCCCGGTCCACCCGTCGACGTCATGGATCTTGTGATGGGCCATGCCGTCGTCCTGTTGCATGCGCAGCAGGAAGTCCAGTTCCCACTTGGCCTCGTCCAGGATGTCCGGCAGCTCGCCACCCGACTCCGGGATGCTCAGCGACACGCTGCGCGACTGCTCGTAGGAATCGATCAGTTCCCAGGCGGCCAAGGCGCCGTTGACCACGTACTTGCCGTGGTCTCCCGCGTCGTACCAGCCGCCGCGCTGCTCGCCGTCCCCCTGGTTGGGCGCCACGCCGAGGTGCCCGGCGGGCCGCGCGTAGGCGGCTCCGACATGGGCTGCCTCGATCGGGATGCCGGACCGGTTGTGGTAGAAGTACGCCAGCGAGTCCTTGCGCAGCTTGCCGTACAGGCCAGGCGCGATGTCGAACGGCACGCTGCGCTTCCCGTCAACCTCCAGCCGGTAGCTGCCGGGTTCGCGCACCTGGCTGAAGTCGGCGAGGTGGACATGATCGCCGGACATGAGGTCGTCGCCGTACACCTTGGTCGTTCCGGCCGCGGCCTCCGCACCGGCGGAGTCGAGCAACCGCCACGGCAACGCCTCGGTGACCTCACTGACGATCGTGGCCCGCTTCGGCGCGTCGGGCAGGTAACCCACCTGGTTGACCCGCACCGGTGAGCCGAGGTAGCGACCGCCCGGCGGGGTCGCGCCACCGATGAGGGAAACGTTGTCGAGGCACAGCTCGTACGGCTCCTTCGCCCCACCCACCTGGAAGAGCACCTGCCCCTTGGGCTCGTCGACGGCCGGAGTCCCGGTGATCTCGAACCGCTGTGTGGCAGTCGTCACCGGACTCTGTCCCGCCAGCAACGCCGTGTACGGCGCCACGGCCAGTTGTCCGACCACCCTGATCGACACGTTCCTGCTCGCCCTGGCGGTGAAGGCCAGCTTGTACGGCTGGCCGGCCTCGAAGGGCACATCGCTCTGCCCGATCATCACATCCCAGGCGTTGACCGTGCCGGCGGGGACGGTGGCGCAGAGCTCCCCGTTCACCCTGTGCCCAACCAGGTTCTTGGTGCTCCACCAGGAGGCGAGATCGACGTCGAAAGAGCCGTTGCGCAGGCGTTCATAGGTGGCGGCCTGTGCGGGCACCGTGGTGAGGGCCGTGGCCATCACCGTCAACACACAGGTCAGCTGGAGTCGAAATGACACGCCAGCCCTTTCCTCGGATTCGTCGGCCGGACAAGGCAAGCATTCTTGACGATCTTGAAGTGCGCCGCAACACCGCCCACGGAATGACAGACCCTGGCTTGCGGCACTCCCCCGGAACGCAGACAACGGCGGCGCACAGGTGATCAGCGGCAACATAGGCTCACCACTGACAATCGGTCCGACTTGTGTGAAGGATGTGAACGCCGTGACGACGTTGCCCCCTTCGTTCGCCATCGCCACCGCCACCGGGTCGGGTCAGCCGGCCGACACACCCGCGGATAGCCGTGGCATCACGGATAGGCTGACCGGCCGGTCGACAGGGGCTGCGCTCGACGCGCGGCCTGCCCTCGCCGCCGTCGTGAGTTCGTTCCAGGCATGGTGATCCGCAAGCGGGCCGCGCGGTCCGCGCAGCGAATCGACGTGACCCGCCTTCCCGAGGACGTCGTGGCACTCATCGACGCCCTCGAGCCTGGTGAGAACCTGGTCGTCACGCGTGACGGCGAGTCGATCGCGACGATCTCCAGCACCATCGACGTGGTCCAAGGCGCCATCGTCGATGCGCCGGACGAGGCGGACGAGGCGGACGATCAAGCACCGATCGACTACGACAGCGTGACGGTCGTGGCCACCGCGATGGAGCTGTCGGCCGCGGCTCGGGTGGCGCTGTCGACCCAACTCGGCGCGGACTACGTCGTGCTCGACATGCACGCGGCTCCCAAGACAGCCGACGTGCTGCTGGTACCGCCGGGCAGCCCGCAGTTGATCTCAGCGCTCCGATCGATGTACCCGAAAGCTCGCGTCGTCGTCACCGAAATCGAGGACCACGAGCTCGGAGTCAATTACCACGGCCCGGTCCGACGGCTGCTCAACGCCGGCGCTGATGCGTATCTACCTCCGGCGACCCTCCCACACCTGGCCAGGCAGCTTGACTACACGCTCAATCACGCGCACCAGATCACCGGCGGGGCCACCACGCCACTGCAGATCGCACCGGTCACGGAACCAGCAGGCCCCGATGACGAATAACCCACCGCTTCTCCCGGAGAACGACGTGATCAGCTCGTAAGTCATCCGAGCGTCCTCACTCCAGTCGGTCTGCGCCCGCTCCAGCACCTCCTCCAACGGAGTCGGCCTCGGCCAGGACGTCGATGGCGGTCTCGCGGGGCGGCCCACCCGGTGCCGGCACCACCACCGCTGGGGCCGGCGCGGCAGCAGATCGCCGTCGTCACCCCCACCCAGCATGCCGAGCATGGCCCGAACCGGCGCGAAGATATGCCGGCGCGTGGGGAGCGGTTGATCAGCGATGGGCGGTTGCGATGAGGCGTCGCAGTGCGGCGTGGGCGGCGTCCGGGTTGGGGATCAGCCCCATCTCGGTGGCCGAGGCGAGCCCCTTGACGAACCCTCGGAGTAGTCGGCCAGCGGTCCTCCGCGGTCCCGGCCGGCGGGTGCCTGTTCGGGGGCGGGTTGGTGAAGTGCGGTCAGGAAGGCGGCCAGGGCGTCGGCCGCAGCCATGCGGGGCGACAGTAGTCCGTCCCTGGTGCCCGCCTTCAGCGCCAGGCTCGCATCTCCTCGGCCGGCCCCTGGAGGGACTCGACCGGGTGCTCGACCTCCGTCCACGGCGGCGTGAGGTCGGCGGGCTTGAAGCGGGGCACCACGTGGAGGTGGAAGCGGAAGACGCTCTGCCAGGCGTCTCGCCGCCGGCGGACGACCAGCTGCCTGCATAGGCGTTTCAGAGGGTGATGGCCACTCGGGCCAGGTTCTCATGGAGATGCACGGGTTGTGGCCACGCGACCGATTCCGCCTTGGGCAGCTGCGCTCCGCCATGGAGTCGGTTGATAGGTTCCCCACGATCGTGGGATGGCCCCGTTGTGGTCTCCTGAGATCGTTGACCTGCGGAGGAATGATGAGCGTACGGTTCGCGCTGCTCGGCCCCGTGACGGTGTCCGCCGTCGGGCGCCGGGTGCCGGCTGCCTCGCCACGGCATCGAGCGGTCCTGGCCTACCTGCTGCTGCACGCCAGGACGGTGATCAGCGCCGACCGGCTTGTCGGCGCCATCTGGGGGATGACTCCACCCGACACGGCACGGGCCCAGCTCCAGTCCGCGATCGCGGCGATCCGCCAGGTGTTGCGTACGGCCGGCGCGGGAGAGATCCTGCAGACCAGAACAGCCGGATACATCCTGCTCACCGAGCCCGGCCAGGTGGACCTGGAGGTGTTCACTCGCCAGGTCGCCGACGCGCAGGCCGACGCTGAGCGACTGCGGGAGGCGCTGGCCCTGTGGCAGGGTGAACCGCTGGGCGGGCTGAACGCCGACTTCGTCGACCAGGCCAGGACGCGGCTGCAGGAGCGTCGGCTGAGCGTCGTCGAACGGCTGGCCGAGCGGGAGCTGGCCCTGGGCCTGCACGCGGAGATCGTCGACGGATTGACCGCCGAACTGGCCGAGCACCCCTTGCGGGAGCGGCTCTGCGGGCTGCTCATGCTGGCGCTGCACCGTAGCGGCCGGCAGGTTGACGCGCTGAACGTCGCCAGAAGCTTCCGAGAACGGCTGGTCGATCAGCAGGGGCTCGACCCCGGCCGGGCGTTTCTCGATCTTGAGCAGTCGATTCTGCGGGCCGATCCCAGCCTGAGTCCGCCGACGGGGCAAGAGCCGGAGCCGGCCGCGGCGCCCGAGCGGGCCACTCGGCAGCCGACCTCGTTCTTGCCGATGGACGTACCGGACTTCGCCGGACGGCCCGGTGAGCTGGACTGGATCACGCAGCCACATTCCGAGCTTGGCGGGATCGTGACGATCGACGGCATGGCAGGCGTCGGCAAGACGGCCCTTGCCGTCCGCGCCGCGCACCACCTGGCCGAGCGTTTCCCCGACGGGCAGCTCTTCGTCGACCTGCACGCCCACACCACCGGTCAGGCGCGAGTGGAGCCGGGAGCCGCTCTGGAGACCCTGCTGCGCCAGCTCGGCATCCCGGCCGAGCGCCTTCCTACGGACACGGTGGCGCTGTCCGCGCTCTGGCGGGGTGAGCTGGCGAGTCGCCGCCTGCTCGTGTTGCTCGACAACGCGGGCGACACCGATCATGTACGTCCGCTGCTTGCCGGCGCCTCCCGCAGCCTGGTCCTGGTGACCAGCCGACGGCGACTGGTCAACCTGGACGGTGCTCACGCGCTGTCGCTGGACGTGCTGTCCGCCGACGACGCCGGCGCGTTGTTCACCTCGATCGTGGGCGAGCGGGCGCTGGCCGAACCGGTCAGCGCGCTGGACGTGCTGCAACTGTGCGGCTTCCTGCCGCTGGCCGTGCGGATCGCCGCCGCCCGCCTGCGCCACCGCCCGCGGTGGACGGTGGCCTATCTCGCCGAGCGGCTGCGCGACCAGCGCCGCCGCCTTGCCGAACTGTCCACTGCGGAGCGAGGGGTCGCTGCCGCGTTCGCCCTGTCCTACCAGCAGCTGAACCCGGCGCAGCAGCGGATGTTCCGGTTGCTGGGACTGCACCCGGGCATCGATGCCGACATGCGTGCCGCGGCCGTGCTCGCCGATCTTCCGCCTGAGGAGGGCGAGGAGATCCTGGAGGACCTCCTCGACGCCAACATGCTGATGCAGCAGGAGATCGGCCGCTACACCTTCCACAACCTCCTCCGGGAGCAAGCCTTCAGAACCGCCGGCGACGAGGAGAGCGCCGAGACCAGGAACGCCGCCCTGACCAGGTTGCTCGACCACTACCTGCATACCGCGGCAGCTGCCATGGACCTGCTCTACCCCGACGGGAGCCGCCATCGGCCGCGTTTCGCCGAGCCGGTGGACCTGCCCTTCGAGGACGTCGTGGGCGCGACGGCCTGGATGGACGCGGAGCGGGCGAACCTGATCCGTGCCGGTGTCCACGCCGCTGACGCCGCCTGGCCCGCGCACGCGCTGGCCATCGCTCAGACCTTCCACCGCTTCCTTGCCGAACGCACGCATTACGGTGACGCCCTGACGATCAACGCGGCGGCGGTGCGGGCCAGCCGCAGCCTCGGCGACGTGTTCGCGGAAGGCCTCGCCTACAGCTCTCTCGGAGACGTCCACTGGCCGCAGGGCAACCATGTCGAGGCCGACGAGTGTTTCACCCGGGCCGTGGAGCTCTTCCGGCAGGCCGGAGAGCACAGCGGGGAAGCCAGCGCGCTGAACAACCTCGCCGGCATCCACGTGTCGTGGGGCGACTATGAGCGCGCTCGCTCCTACTACCTTCAGTGCCTGGAGATCTACCGCCGGCACGGCGAGCGGGACGGCGAGGCGGTCGCGTTGAGCAACCTGGGGCTCCTCGAGGTGGAGCTCGTCGACTACCACCGGGGCTTCGAGCGCCTTCGTGAGGCCATGGCCATCGCCCGCAGCGTGGGATACCTGGCGCTGGAGGCCCACTGCGTCGCCTGCCTGGGAAGCGCGTACCAGGGGCTTGGGGACCTCCGGCAGGCCCTCGACCACTACGGTCAGGCTCTGCGGATCTATCGCGACCTCGGCAACCGCTACCGTGAGTCCGAGGTGCTCACCCAGCTCGGTGACGCCACCCGCGCCGCGGGCGAGCCGGCCCTGGCCATGGCCGACCTGCAAGCCGCCCTGGCCGTCGCGGACGAGATCGGCAACCGCCCCTGCCAGGCCGCGGCCCACTGGAGCCTGGCAGCCGCGCACCGCGACCTGGGTCAGAACGACCTCGCGCGGGTCCATGCCGGGCGGGCCATGGAGCTGTTCACCGAGCTCGGCGTGCCGGAAACCGAGGATTCCCGTCCCAGGCGCCGCGCCTTCTCGGTGTGCGGCACGTCTATGGGCCTGCCGGCCGAACGCTGACCACGAACCGGCCGGCGCGAGCCGTACAGAACGCCCAGAACGATCACGGCGCATCCGGCGAGCTGGAGTCCTGACGGGCGCTCGCCGAGGAACGCCGCGGAGATGGTCACGGTCGACATCGGCTGGATGAGCAGCAGAAGCGCGGTGAGAGCCGTGGGTTGCCTGGGCAAGGAGTAGGTGATCAGCGTCCAGCCGAGCACCTGCGGGCCGAGCGCGAGCAGGAGCAGCCAGCCGTGCGCCGGCCAGTCCGGCGTCAGGTCGACGCCGCCGGACAGCGGGCTGAGCAGCGCTATGCAGGCCACGGCGGCGACCGTGCTGTGCGCGAGCGGGCCGGCCGTACGGCGGGGTTCGCCGGAGACGGCCCGCATGACCAGCAGGTAGGCGGCGTAGGCGATGGAGGTCGCCAGCCCGAACACCACGCCGAGCAGCGGGCTGGCCCCGTAGGCCGCGCTGTCGAAGACACCCGAGATGAGCATGACGCCTCCGAAGACCACCGGCGTGGCGATCATCAGCGGACGCGGGGGCCGCTCGCCGAAGACGACCCACGCGCCGAACGCCACCAGGAACACCTGGAGGTTTCCCAGCACCGTGGCCAGCCCGGCGCCCACATGGGCGATGGCGTGATGCCAGAAGAGCAGATCGAGCGCGAACAGCAGGCCCGCGAGCCAGGCGAGGTAGCGCGCCCTGGACGGCATCGGTCCCAGCGTGCGCCGCTCCAGCCAGGCCAGCACCAGCAGCGGCGGCACCGCGTACAGGCAGCGGAACAGCGCGGAGGTGGCGGGCGACACCTCCGAGAGGCGGACGAGAGGCGCCGAGGTCGAGATGATCAGAGCCCCTACCACCGCGATCAGCACGAAACGGCGCTGCGTGGTCGAGGCGGTCGCCATCCTGCCGACGCCGAAGATTGCGGACTGCATGTGCCCTCCGTTCTCGCGTCACGGCTCGCGCCAGGCGGCGCGAGCCGTAACAGCTCTTCTGTCAGTCGGTGTGGCGGACGAGCGGCCAGTCGATGGCCACGCGGCCGGCCTGGCCCTTGCGGGCGGCTGTGGCCTCGTCCGCGCCGAGCCCGGCCACCTTGGTGCCGATGGTGGCTCTCGACGACGCGCGTCGCTTCGCCGAATCCGCCTCCTCCGCCGGGTCTGCCTCGACCTCGACGAAGGCATGCGCCTTCCACGTCTCCCGCTTCGCGAAGAAGATCTGCCGGCTGGATGTCAACGGTGGCGTGCCGTGCCGGGGACACGGGTCTTCTTCTCGAGCAGTGTGAAGGCGATCAGGCTCAGCAGAAGGCCAAGCCCGAAGTAGGCGTGGTAGGTGTCGGTGAGGGCGTGGATCGCCGCCGCGACGCCGAGCCCGGTGGCGGCTGCGAACTGATGGGCCACCCAGGCGGGGGCCAGCGTCCGGCCCAGGCGGGCCGGGTCGAGGCCGCGCGAGAGCACGGCCATGGTCAGCGGGATGACGGGGAACGAGGAGAGACCGAAGATCACCGCTCCGGCGACGAGCGTGATCGGGTCGCCCGCCACGAAGATGAGCAGCATGGACAGGGCACGCAGCGCGTGCAGGATCTTCAACGGCAGGTCGGGCGCTCGGCCGCGCAGGACGCGGACCAGCACCGCCGAGGTGAGTCCGGCGGCCACGGCGGCGACCGCGACCAGGCGGCCGGCGTCGGTGACCGACCAGTCCAGCTCGGTGGCGTGCTTGGGCAGGATCAGCACGGTCACGTACATGGTGGCCGCGTGCAGGCCGAAGGAGGCCACGATCCGGCCCCGGCCGCGCAGGCTCTCCTTGCCGTCGGCGCGCGAGGCGGGCTTGTCGGCAGGCAGAACGACGGCGATCACCAGGGTGGCGGCCAGGCCGGCCACGCCCAGGATCGCGTAGGTGGCCCGGAGGCCGACCGGCTCGAACAGCGCGGTCGCGGCCCACGGGGTGAGCAGCTGGCCCAGGTTGATGCCGACCGCCGCCTTGGTGAGCGCGGGTCCGGCCTGCTTGCCGTACACCCGTCCGATCAACGTGCTGATCGTCAGGCTGGACGAGCCGGCGAACCCCAGCCCGCCCAGCAGCGTGTACGCGGCCACGAACTGCCAGCCGCTCTGGACCACCGCGAGCGCCAGATAGCCGGCCGAGATCAGCAGCAGGCCGAGCAGCAACACCCAGCGGGCGCCGATCCGGTCCAGCAGCGTCCCGACGTACGGCTGAGCCAGCCCGGTCAGCGCGGTGCTGAGCGCTGCGGCCACCGCCAGCACGGTGACGCTCACCCCGTAGGCGCCGGCGGCCGGGGCGAAGAACACGCCCGCCGAGAAGTTCAGGCCGAACGACACGGTCGTCGCCGCCAGAGCGGCCCAGGCGACCTTCACGCCTTCCCCGCCTCCGCTGCGCGCAGGTCGCGCAGCAGGGCGATGGCGGTCTCGTCGATCAGATCTCCATCTCCATCCCGCCCAGCTGGAACTTCCCCGCCGCGCGCAGGAGGGCGGTGTTGTGCGAGTCGGCGACGCAGGCCGCCGGAAAAGCCGATGATCTTGGTCAAGGGGAGTCCAATCAAGGGAGGATGCGGTAGGGCGAACGTCTCCATCGGACCCCGGGGCGGCGGATCCGCGCGGGCAGGAGGCCGCAGCCGCCGGCACGGGGACCTGTTCACCCCAGGCGCCGGCACCGAGCATGCGCGCCGCCCTTGATGGAAGCTCTACGGATTCGCCATGGACTTCCTGCAAGGCCGGTCAGCCCAGGGTCGCGAGAAACGGATCGAGACCCCCCGTACGGTTCCGCTCCTGATTCGCGTCGGACCCGGCGGTGCCAGGGCTGTCAGGTTGGAAAGAGCTCAGTGTGCATTTCGCCGCAGACTTGCGAGGCGGACGGCCAGAAGGTGGACGGTGAAACGGCGGATGCCCAAACGGCGGACAACGGGCCGGGCTACGCACGTCAGACAAGCAGGCCCGCCGTCAAGTCATGAACGACACGGTTACCTCGACGATCAGGAAGACGGCCGCCTTCGGAACGGGCGCGGCCCTGGCCGCCGGTCTCATGAGCGGTACGGCCCAAGCAGCCCCGAGCGCGACGACGGCCGCCGGCCTGACGCCCAGCGCGAGCCGACCGGTCTCCGTCGCCATCATGCGACCCATCCGAGTCAACTGCGGGATCGTGACCTGCTCGGCCTACCTGAGCAGGGCGCGCACCACCGCGGCCCATCAGGCGTTCCTGAGCCACGCCGACGCCAAGGTCAAGGATCTGAACGCGCTCTGCGATTCCGCGAAGACCGCCGCGTTCGATGGTTCGAGCCTCTGCAAACGGGCCCTGGACCGTTTCGGCGGTGCCGTGGGCAGGAATCTCGCAGCAGCAACCAAGCGCGGCGGATGCTTCGTCGTTCGATGGAGCCCGGGGAAGGCGGTCTTCGGGGCGGTCGATCTGTACTCGTTCGGCAACGTTCCACTGAGTAACCCGTTCTGCGATGCCATCTGAGCAGGTGCGCCGGAAGACGCGGGAAGCTCACGGTGAGATGTCACGGTGAGTTGGGGCCACCTGCCGTGGCCTGACGCTGCTTTCGTCGCCCGCTCCGGTGGTCGCCGGCGTCCGGGCCGGCTCGCTCACCTCGTTCTCCCATCCGGTGGGTGGCTCAATGTCGGCCTGGTCGCCGTCGACGTCGCCTGGCCGTCACGACGAGAACGGCCGGCCGCGTCAGGAAATCTCTCGCCCGCCGGTGTTTGGGCCGGCGCGGAAGGGTAGCTCTGGGGGTTTGCGAGACCGGCGGCGCCGCCGAAGGGCGTTGACCGTTCCGGCGCGGTCGTCGAGCGGTCCCAGGGCGCCGGCCGCCGCCTTGCTGAAGGCGCCCGCAGTGCGCGGGGCGATCGCCGCCAGGTCGATTCAGGGCGAAATCCCCCATGACACTCCGTCGAATCCACGAAAGGACTCTTTCCATGCGCCGCACCATCGGTGTGACTGCAGCCGTGACGATCGCCGCAGGCATCCTCATGACGGCACCTGCCGCCGTCTCCGCCCCGAGCGAGGCCGTAAGCGATCAGCCCACGAACGCGTCCCTGCTGGACGTTCACAAGAAGTCCCGAAAGTGCGACAAGCCAAAGAACAAGGGGTTCAACATCTCCTGGAAGGACGGAGTCTCGTCCACCACGTTCTACTTCAACAACCACTGCAAGGAGACCAACCGCGTCAGGGTGTGGTACGCCTCGGCCGGAATGAAATGTAAGGCCATCACCGTGAAGCCCGGAACCAAAGGGAGCAAGAAGCTGCACAGAATTTATTACCACAATCTCATGGAGGTGGACTTCGGCAAGTGCCCCTACTGGCCGTAAGCCTCCTCAACGCCCATGAGCGTCTCGTCAACGGCTTCAACCGTGAAAGGAATATCACCATGCGCCGCACCGTCGGTGTGACAGCAGCCACGACGATCGCCGCAGGACTCATCGCGACGACCCCCGCCGCGGCCTCCTCGGTCCCGAGCGAGACGACCACCACCGCGACCACTCCAACCACGAACGCATCCGCGCTGGACACTCACAAGAAGTCCCGAAAGTGCGACAAGCCGAAGAGAAAGAAGTTCAACATCTCCTGGTCCCCAGGAATGTCGTCCACCACGTTCTACTTCAACAACCACTGCAAGGAAACGAATCACATCAAGGTATGGGCCACGGACTCTGTCACGCATGTCACCGTGTGCGAGAACGTCAGGGTCAGACCCGGGGTCAGAGGAAGCAAGAAGATCTGGGGCCCCGCAAAGGGCAACATCGACATGGTCACCTTCGGCAGATGCCCCTGGTAGCCGTGCGCTCCCAACCCCATGTCAGGCGCGCGCGCTTCACCACCTCACCTGGAGTTCGTTCGCCGGTGTCTCCCACAGAACCGCCAGAACCGCTCGAATGCGCGCGACGCGCGGACGGCACGTCGCGAATGCCACGGTGAACCGGCATCGCGGGCCTCGGCGACAACCACCGCTCCGTGATCCCGTCCGGAGGCCCACGACGAGACGGCTCGGGCGATGTGGATCCTACGAGCGGCGGGGAAGGACAACCGAACGAACAGTGCGGACCTCGAAGACGCCGTTGCACAAGGCATGCCGGCCTGCGACTTCGACCGGATCCGCCGCTCGACCTTGCCGTGTCCCAGCCATAGAACACGACCGCGCCGATCCTGGCCCCTGGCCCCAGTGCTTGTTGGCATGTTCAAGGTCCATTGGGTGGTTCTGACCCTTGGGTTCGTGGGAATCGGCGGGATAGACCGACCAAGGAGACCTCAAGATGCAGGCGACTGACAAGCCACGCCACCGCAGCCTCGACGTGGACGGACTCGAGGTCTTCTACCGGGAGGCCGGCGCGGCGGACAAGCCTTGCGTACTGCTGCTGCACGGCTTCCCGAGCTCCTCGCACACCTTCCGGCACGTGCTCTCGCCACTGGCCGAGGTGAGCCGGGTCATCGCCCCGGACCTGCCGGGCTTCGGGTTCTCCGCGGCGCCCGGTGTCGACGAGTACGAGTACACGTTCGCCAACCTGGCCGACACCGTCGAGGCGTTCCTCGAGCGGATCGGCGTCGACGAGTTCTTCGTCTACCTGCACGACTTCGGCGCCCCGGTCGGCTACCACCTCGCCACCCGGCGTCCCGAGCGCATCCTCGGGCTCATCGTGCAGAACGGCAACGCCCACGAGGAGGGCCTGGGCAGCCAGTGGGACAGCGCACGGGCCTTTTGGGCCGATCCTTCGGAGGCCAACCGTGCCCGGCTGCCCGAGTGGCTGAACTTCGAGGGCACTCGCGAGCAGTACCTGGGCGGGCTGCCGGAGCGGGTGCGCGTTCTCCAGCCGCCCGAGGCGTGGCACCTGGACTGGGAGCGGATGTCGCGGCCGGGCAACGTCGAAGCCCAGTTCCGGTTGTTCTGCGACTACGCCGGCCACGTCGCCCGCTTCGGCGAGCTGGCCGACTTCCACCGGACCCGCCAGCCTCCGTGTCTGCTGCTCTGGGGGCGCCACGACCCGTTCTTCGACCTGTCCGAGATCATGGGCTACGCGCGAGCGCTCGACCGGCTCGAGATGCACGTCTACGACGCCGGCCACCTCCTGCTCGAGACCCACGCGCCCGAGTGTGCCGCGGCGATCGGGGCCTTCATCACCGATGTCACCGCCGAGCGCGCCATGGCCGACGTCATCCCCAGTCGTCGACGCTGACGTACGGCCAGGGCGGAGGGACGGGAGCGTCCGTGCCCCTGGCGCCTTGCGCGCGTCGACGCACGTCCGCTCGCGCATGCCTGGACGGCCACGCTCGCCTCGCCGAGACCACCGGCATGGCCACACGGTGCTATTTCCGGTCGCCACCGAGCGCCGTGAGGCGGCCTTCGGTCACAAGCCGTTCTCCCGGATTCGTTCTGGAAGCCAGCTGGTGGAGGGTGTAGCCCGCGGCCTTCTTGAAGAGGTACTCGGCGCGTTCGTACGAAAGCCGCCCCCGTCCCGTGTCCGGGCACAGGTCGGCGGGCTCGGGCATGCGGGCCGGGGCGGGTCGCCGGTCGGCCAGGAACAGGGGGCCGCGGGTCCGGCCCGCCATCAGCTCGGGCAGCAGGGCGGCCGTGCCGTACCCCCAGAAGATCCAGACCGGCCCTGTCCTGGTGGCGACCCGGCCGCGGCGGCCGGCAAGGTCGAGGTCCTCGATGTCGAGCGACAGGGCCGCCTTCGCGGACGCTCCCGACTCGTGCAGGAGCCGCCACAGGGTCCGCTCGCGCAGGGACGGATGCCGCCACAGGGCCTCCAGGTCCGGCCCGTGGACGGCTGGGCGTCGTTCGCGGCTTTCCGGCTTCCTGCCCAGCTCGGTCGACAGGTCCTCGATGGCGGCCCAAGACGAGAATGAGCGTACGGCGGCGCGGTGCCGGTTCCAGGTCTTGGGCGCCGCCGTCCCCCAGGCGACGGCGAAGACCTTGGCCACCTTCCCGGCGGTCACGTCGGCCAGCGGGGTGCCGGGGCCGAGGTCCAGGCGCAGGCGGCGCAGGGTCTGGGCGTAGGAGCGGATCGTCTCGGCGTTCAGGTCGCCGCGGGCCAGGAAGCGCTCCGCGGCCTCGCCCAGCGTGATGCCCGTCTGCTGAGGAGGCGCCTGGGCCTTGCCGGTGGCGGCGCGTTTGAGGAGGAACGCGCGTTCCGCGGCGTTGCCGGTGAGTGCGGCGGCGCGTTCGAAGTCCTTGCCGGCTTCGCGGTGCCGGCCGAGCCTGGCCAGCAGGTCGCCGCGCACCACCGACAGCAGGTGGTAGTCCTTGAGAGCCGGATCGGCGGCCACCGTCTCGACGAGGTCCAGACCTGCCTGGGGGCCGTGGGCCATGCCGAGGGCCACGGCCCGGTTGAGCTGGATCACCGGGGACGGCCTCAGCCGTACCAGCGCCTCGTAGAGTGTCGCGATCTGCGCCCAGTTCGTATCGTCCGCGGTCCTCGCCTGCGCGTGGGAGACGGCGATCGCGGCCTGCAGTACGTAGGGGCCGAGCGGGCCGCCGGCCTCCCTCGCCCGCAACATCGCCGCGAAGCCGCGGGTGATCAGGAGCCGGTCCCAGAGCCCGCGGTCCTGCTCGTGCAGCTGGATGGGCTCGCCCGAAGGTCCGGTGCGTGCGACCGCGCGTGACGCCTGGATCTCCATCAGAGCGACCAGGCCGTGCACCTCGGCTTCGCGGGGCGCCAGCTCGGCCAGCAGCCTGCCCAGGCGCAGCGCCTCCAGGGCGAGCGACGGACGCATCAGGTCGTCACCGGAGGTCGCCGAGTAGCCCTCGTTGAAGATCAGGTAGATGACGTCGAGTACGGACGTCAGCCGGTCGGCGAGCTCCGGCCCCGACGGCAGTTCGAACGGGACCTGCTTTTCGGTGAGGGTGCGCTTGGCCTTGGCGATGCGCTGGGAGACGGTCTGCTCCGGTACCAGGAACGCCCGCGCGATCTCCAGGGCGCCCAGGCCGCCGAGCAGCCGGAGGGTCAGCGCGACCCGCTGCTCGGGGGGTAGCACGGGGTGGCAGGAGACGAACATCAGGCGCAGCACGTCGTCGTCGAGGTCGAGATCCTGGCGCTCCTGCGTGCGGGCGATCTCCTCGTGCTTGCGCCCCATCCGCTCGTTGCGGCGGATGTGGTCGATCGCGCGACGTTTGGCCGTGGTCATGAGCCACGCGCCGGGGTTGTCAGGGACGCCGTGCTCGGGCCACTGCTCCAGCGCGGCCACCAGCGCGTCCTGGGCGAGTTCCTCGGCCAGGCCGACGTCGCGGACCATCCTGGTCAGGCCCGCGATGATCCGCGCGGACTCGAGCTTCCAGACCGTGTTGACCGCTCCGTGAGCGTCCCGGGCCGCGCTCATCAGTAGATCTGCTGCATCCGGCCCTCACCATCGCCGATGATCTTGAAGAAGCGGCGGGACAGCTCCAGCGCCTCCTGCCTGGACCCCACGTCGATCAGCGCGAACCCGCCCGCCATCTCCTTCGCCTCGGCGAAGGGGCCGTCGGTCACCGTGAGTTCGCCGCCGACGGACTTGAGCACGCTGCCTACCAGCTCCATCCCGCCGGTGGCCAGCAGTACCCCTGCCTGGGTCAGCTCCTGGATGAACTTGCCCATCTCGATCTGGAGGGTTTCGTCCGCCCTCTGCTCGCTCACGCTCGTCAACAGAAATCGCATGCCCTACTCCCATTCTTTCTCGAGCAACCCTAGCCTCCTTGCGTTCCCTGTCACATCGCGTGGACGACGCGTAGGCAAACCACGAAGGGAACAGGGAACATGACCACCACCACCCGCAGCTCCGCCTCCACCCGCACGCTGCTCACCGCCGCGGCGGCCGTCATGCCCGTCTGGACCGTCGTCGCTCTGGCGCAGGCGTTCACCCGCGAGGGCTTCGACCTGGTCCGCCACCCGCTCAGCCAGCTCTCCACCGGCTCGCTCGGATGGATCCAGATCACCAACTTCCTGATCGTCGGCTCGTTGCTCATCGCCGGTTCCTTCGGATTCCGCAAGGCCCTGTACGGCAAGCCCGGCGGCACCTGGGTGCCGCGCCTGACGCTGGTCGCCGGCATCGGAATGATCGGAGCGGGCGTCTTCGTCATGGACCCCGGCAACGGCTTCCCCGTGGGCACGCCCGCCGGGCCGCCGGCGGCGATGAGCTGGCACAGCATCATGCACATGGTGACCGGGTCGGTGACGTTCATCGCCCTCGCCGCGGCCTGCTTCGTCCTCGGCCGCCACTTCACCCGCACCGGCGCCCGCGGCATGGCCGTCGCCTCCCGCCTGGCCGGCGTGGCCCTGATCGTGGGCGACGGCTGGGCGATCACCGGCGGGCACGCCGGCTCGGTGACGCTCGCCACCGGCGTCATGATCGCGATGGCCTGGGTCTCCCTGGTCGCCGCCCGCTTCCGCACGTCCGCCTGAATCACGCACCACTTCATCCCTGAGGAGAACATCATGAGGAAGATCGTCGCCGGGCTGTTCGTCTCGCTGGACGGCGTCGTGGAGTCGCCAGAGACCTGGCACTTCCCCTATATGAACGAGGAGATGGGCGCAGCGGTCATGGCGATCCAGGCCGAGGCGGACACGCTCCTGCTGGGCCGGGCCACCTACGAGTCCTTCGCCGCGGTCTGGCCCCACCAGACCGGGGAGATGGCCGACCAGCTGAACGGCATCCCCAAGCTGGTCGCCTCCACCACCCTGCAGAAGGCGGAGTGGAACAACTCCACCCTGATCAGCGGAGACGCGATCGACGAGCTGAAGAGGATCAAGCAGCTGCCCGGCAGGAACATCAGCATCACCGGCAGTATCACGCTGACCAGGGCGCTGCTGCGGGCGAGCCTCGTCGACGAGCTCCACCTGATGGTCCACCCGATCGTGCTCGGTACCGGTACCCGGCTGTTCGACGAGAGCACCGGTCGCCTGCCGTTCAAGCTGGTCGATTCGACCACCTTCAAGTCCGGTGTTCTGAACCTCCACTACCGGCCCGCCTGAGAAGGGCGTGGAAAGCCGACGGACACCCCCGAGCCCCGTCCCGGATCATTCGGGACGGGGCTCCGCCTTGCCGGTTCTCCCGTGCCAGGCGGATGACCGAGACACGCGTCTCCCGCAGCAGACTCCGGTCGGCGTCGCTCGCTGAGGACCATGCGGTGTCGTGTCAGCAGCCGCGTCAGGACGGCGACGGCCCGGTATCAGAGCGGTCGGCGATGGTGGAGACCATCCAGACACCGCGGACAGCAGCAGGACCGCCGTCCACCAGCCGTCCGTTGGCTTGAATGTCAGATTCGAAGGAGCGCACCACCATGTCCGTCACCCTCACCGACCAGGACAAGCTCACCCTGCGGACCGCCGCGTGGGGCGCCGTCTCGCTGATGTCAGCCGCCGGCGCCGCCGGCTCTGCCCACAAGGTCGCCACCCACGGCTCCATCGCCCTGACCTCCGCGACCGGCCTGGTCGGGCACGTGATCACCAAGGCGCCCAAGGGCGTGAAGTACGGCAAGACCGTGGCCGAACTCGCCGACCTGGTGCTGCCGGCCCTGACGGCGGCCATGAGCCTGCTGAAGAAGCAGGATCCGGCAGAGGCCGACAACTTCCGCAGCACCCTCATCGTCGCCATCGAAGCAGGCGCCCAGACCCACCAGGGCGTGCCCAGCCCCACCATGGCCGAGATGGCCCGCAAGATCACCGCAGCCCTCGACGCCGCTTGACGGCATGTCCCGGGGTCCTCTCCGGACCCCGGGACGCGGCGGCCCGCCGGGCCAGGAGGGGCCGAGCCCCGCCCAAGCGGCCACGCCGGCTCGCTCACCGTCCGTGACCCGACCACCGCCCTCGCCCGCGGCGGCGATCTGGTCTCAGGTCAGCGGACGGAGTGCTCGTAGCACAGGCAGCCGACGCCCTTCTCGATCCACTCCCTGCCCTCCCATTCCGGATGCCGTGCGACCATCACGGCCGCGACCTCCTCGACGATCGTCTCCTCGCTCATGGCCGAGCCGCGGCGCAGCCAGGTTTCCTCCCGCAGGACGTGCAGGTAGTCGCGCACATCCTCCAGCAGCCGCGCATCGCCCACATCTCCATGGCCGGGGACCACCACGCGCGGGCGCTCGGCGACCAGCCGCTCCATCACCGCCAGCCAGCGCGTGCCGGAGACATCGATGTCGTGCGGCGGGAACCACGGGAAGATGGCGAACTGTCCCGACTCCACCAGGTCGCCGGTGAACATCACCCCCGCGTCGGGGACCGTGACGATCTGGTCGCCCTTGCTGTGCGCCCGGCCGGTGGCGCGCAACTGGACCGTCCGGCCGCCCAGATCCAGGTCATAGTCGGTGTCATAGACCAGATCGGGCCGCGCGAGCCGGACACCGTCGAGCCGGCGCGCGACCGCCTCTCCCAGACCCTTGAACATCTCGAGGTAGCCCGGGCCCTTCACCGCAAGGTCCTCGGCCTGCGCCTTGTTGATCAGGAACGTCGCCTCCCCGGCGAACACCTGGGCGCCGAAGGCGTGCTCGGGGTGGAAGTGGGTCGTGGTCAGGTACAGCCTTCGCCCTCTGGCGACCTCGGTGGCGAACTTCAGCACCGCCTCGGCGTTCTCCGGTCCCATCCCGGTCTCCACCACCAGCACGGAGTGGCTGCCGCCGACGATGCCGATGTTGGGCACCAGCTGGACCCCGCGGTTCGGGATCACCACCAGGTCGCGGGCCGCCTCTCGGGCGTCCTCGATCCGGACGACAGGGTCGGGCATCTCATACTCGGTCATCTCCCCAGTGCACCGGTCGTCTGCCCCGGGCGTCCAAGTCCGATCTCGCAACCCCGATACCGGGCAGGTATCGTCCCTGCAAATGGATCTGCGCCTGCTGCGTTACTTTGTGGCGGTTGCCGAGGAGCTGCATTTCGGCCGGGCCGCCCAGCGGTTGCACATGACACAGCCGCCCCTCAGCCGCGCCGTCAGACAGCTGGAGGGAGACCTCGGCGCCGTGCTGCTGGAGAGATCAGCCACAGGTGTCGCGCTCACCCCTGTGGGAGCCGTGCTCCTCAGCGAAGCCCGCGCCTTGCTCGGTCAGGCCGACCAGACCCGCCTCCGAGTCGCCGCCGCGGCCGGCAGCACCGTCCTCACCATCGGCACCCTGGCCGACAGCGCAGAGCAGACCGGGACACAACTGGCCGCCGCCTACCGCGAACGCCATCCCGGCATCCTCATCCAGGTCCGCGAAGCGGACTTCACCGATCCGACCTGCGGGCTGCGCGCCGGGCTCGTCGACGTCGCCCTCACCCGCGAACCGTTCGACGACGCCGACATCACCACGCACCTCCTGCGCGAGGACCCCGTCGGCGCCGTCCTGCGCACCGACGACCCGCTCGCCCGGCATGGTCACCTGCACCTGCGCGACCTCGAGGACCGTCCCTGGTTCCGCTTCCCGGAAGAGACCGATCCCATCTGGAGCGCCTACTGGCAGGCCACGGACTCCGGGCGCGAGGGTCCCGTGGTGCGGACCGCGCAAGAATGCCTCCAGGCCGTCTTGTGGAACGGCACCGTGGGCCTTACGCCTTTGACCCACACCCTTCCGCAGGACCTCATCGCGGTTCCCGTTCTCGACATGCCGGCCAGCCGCCTCATTCTCGCCTGGAAGAGCACCGACCCGAGCCCACTCGTTCGCTCCTTCGTCCAGATCGCCCGCGCCCAGAGATAAGGGCTGGTACCAACCACGCAGGTCAAAGTCCTGACAGGCGATCCCGGTCTCGCCGGGTCTCCTGAGCGCCGCGCCCATGAACGCCACGCTGGTCATCACGGTGAGGAAGTCGGCCTCCTCCCTGTCCCCCAGCTCGATCACCGGGTTCCCGGCCCGCCGCGCAACCCCCGGCCCGCTTCGGCGAACTGACGTTTCCGGGCGCCGGCACGCGCAATCCATGGAGTGACTCCTGTGGGATGTGGTGTTGGCCAGGACGCTACACCCGCGCTTGCAAGAGTTCAATGAAAGTTTTCGCTCAATCGAGCCCTTCCGTGCCGGAGAGCACGCCGCCTCGCCCGCGTACGCGCATGGGCGCGCGAGGGTAGCCACCCTCGCCCAACTAAACAACTGTTGACATTGATCTTCGCGAAGCACTCAATAGGCCACACAGTTCAACATCTTCCAACGCAGCGCTTCGGCTTCCTCGTCGAAAGGAATCGATTTCAGATGCGCCGTCTCACCCATGCGCTCCTGGCCTTATTGGCTTCGACGCTTGCCGTATCGGCCCTCCCCGGATTACCCGCCGAAGCGGCGGAGCCGTACGTTGTCGAGGCCGAGAGCATGGCGCTGTCCAACTTCACCACGGCCAGCGTGGAGCACACCTTCAACGGCGCGCCGGTCGAGACCGTGAATTACGTCCAGGGCGTTTCCGGCCAGTCGAGCACCGCCACCAAGACATTCAGCGGCGCCACCGGCACCTACGATCTCATCACGCGCTACAACGGCAAAACAGCGGGCGGAGTCACCTACACGCTCGCGGTCAATTCCACCACCGTTGATTCGTGGGCCACGTCACAGCGAAATGGTCGCGACTACACCGATCCCGCGAACATCGACACCCATACCTCGAGCAAAGTCACGCTCAGCAACGGCGACACCGTCAAACTGACGGCCGCGTCCGCCAACGAGACACCGCGCGTCGACAGGATCACGATCCAGGAGTACGTGGGTCCGCCGACCAGCACGCTGAGCATCGATTCGCCGAACGCGGCACTGAACGAGGGCTTCACCTGGGGCAAGAACCGGGCTCTCGGTATGACGTTCTACCCCGGCAACCCGATCATGGGGCACGAACCGGAGTGGTGGCGGCTGAAGGATTCCACGCACACCACGGTGATGCCCGGCTACTGGGGCGCCTATCTGAACCGGGAGTCCTTCTACAACAGGGACATCGCCCATCAGTCGGATGGCGCGCACGCGCTTGGCCTGGACAATGAGACCTACGCCATGCTGAAGACGTTCGCCGGCGACGCCGACGATCCGGGTCAGAACGGCTGGCCGCTGTGGGCGCACAGCTCCTACGGCAGGATGTATTACATCGACGGCACGGGATTTCGGGAACTGCCGTCACCGTTCAACGTGATGGCCAAGGCCTACAAGCAGTACCAGTGGACGGGAAACCAGAACTGGATCAACGATCCGACCCTCTCGGCGTACTACGACTCGACCATGGGTTCGTTTCTGACCGACCACAAGGTGACGTGGAACGACGCCAACCCCTCCAACGAGCAGCCCGTCGCGAAGATGCAGCCTGGCGAATACTCGGCGACATTCTTCGAGTTCCCGAGCGAACATCTCGTCTCCGCCGCCGATGCGCTGGGCTACCAGTACCAGTCGATGCTCGCGTATTCGGCGATCCTGAAGGAAAAGAGCGACAACGCCAACAGCACGAAGTGGGCCGACCGCGCCCAGCGGGTACGCGACCACTTCGAGACGAACTGGTGGGACGCGGCGACCAACCGCTACATCCGCGGCAAGGACGCCGATGGCAAGGGTTACAGCAGTTGGGGGCATGAGGCCAGCTTCCTGATGATGTTGACCGGGCTGGGCGACCACGGCGCCAGGACCAGCGACTACCTGGACTTCATCGCCGCCAACGACGACGACCTGAATGTCGAGGCGACCTCCTATCTGCCGGAGATGTACTACCAGTACAACCGGCCTTCACAGGGTTGGGCGTGGCTCAAGAAGCTCATGGCCGACAAGAACGGATATCCGGAAATCTCGTTCGTGGTGGTCAGCAGCACCATCGACGGCATGATGGGCGTGCAGCCGGACGCCCCGCACAACAAGGTGGCCACCGTCCCACGGTTGACCCCTGAGGTGCCGTGGGTGGAAATCAACCACCTCAAGGTCGGCGGCAACGACCTCAAGCTCAAGCACACCGGCACGACGGCCTCCACGCTGACCAACAACTCCGGCTCCACCATCACCTGGGAGGCCCAGTTCTACGGGACCCTCTCCACGATCAGCGTGAACGGCACACCGCGAACGCCGCAGACCAAGTCGCTGTACGGCCGGACGGTTTCGTACGTGACGGTGCCCGTGACCGCCGGCGCGTCGGTGACCGCGACCGCCGGAAGCACAGGGGGTGACACCACGGCCCCCACCGCGCCGACCCACCTCGCGGCGAGCAAGGTGACCTCGAACAGCGTGGATCTGAACTGGACGGCGTCGACTGACGACGTCGGCGTGACCGGCTACAGCATCTACCGCGGCACCACGCTGATCGGTTCGTCGACGGGCACGAGCTTCACGGCGACCGGGCTTTCCGCCTCGACGCCGTACACGTTCACGGTGAAGGCGAAGGACGCGGCCGACAACGACTCCGCGGCCAGCGACGCGGTCAACGTCACCACCGCCGTCAGCGGAAACGGGCAGACAGCCGATCTGAGCGATCTCACCTGGGTCAATGCCGTGAGCGACTTCGGCACCGTTCAGAAGAACAGAAGCATCGGATCCAACCCCATCAAACTGGCCGGGACCGCCTACGCCAAGGGCATCGGCACGCACGCCAACAGCGCCATCACCTACACCTTGAACGGAGGGTACGCGAGGTTCCAGGCGGAGGTCGGCGTGGACGACGAGATCTCCGCAAACGCGACGGTCAGGTTCCAGGTCTGGGGCGACGGCGTCAAGCTGTACGAGAGCCCGTCGGTCCTGACGGCGTCGAGCCCGTCCCAGTCCATCGACGTGAGTATCGCCGGGGTGACCTCGCTGGTGCTGAAGGTGACGGATGCGGGAGACGGGATCAACAGCGACCACGCCGACTGGGCGAACGCTCGACTCGTCGCTGCGGACACCCAGGCGCCGACGGCGCCGACCAACCTGGCGTCGAGCAACGTCACGTCGAGCAGTGCCCAGCTGAGCTGGACGGCGCCGACCGACAACGTCGGGGTGACGGGCTACGACATCTACCGCGGGACGGCGCTGGCCGGCTCGTCCACGAGCACGAGCTTCACAGCGACCGGGCTGTCGGCTGCGACGTCGTACACCTTCACGGTGAAGGCGAAGGACGCCGCCGGGAACGTGTCGGGTGCCAGCAACGCGGTCACGGTCACCACCTCCGGCGGCGCTGCGGTGTTCCTCAGCGATCTGAACTGGACCGGTACTCCCACCATCGGGTGGGGCACCCTGCACAAGGACCGGAGCGTCGACGGGCGCACCATCACCCTGAACGGGACCACGTACGCCAAGGGGATAGGTACGCATGCCACGAGCAGCATCACCTACTCCCTGAACGGTGCCTATTCCCGGTTCCGATCAGATGTCGGGGTCGATGACGAGGTCGGCGCGAATGCGACGGTCACGTTCGAGGTCTGGGGCGACGGCGTCAAGCTGTACGAGAGTCCGTCGGCGATGACTCCGTCCAGCGCGGCAGCCTCCATCGACGTCAGCGTGGCCGGGGTGTCCTCGCTGGTGCTGAAGGTGACGGATGCGGGAGACGGGATCAACAGCGACCACGCCGACTGGGCGGGAGCGAAGCTGATGTCGTAGTGCGCCAGACCAGCAGGGAACTGGGGCTGCGGGAACGACGAAGGGTGTCGATGATCCGTTGGTGAAGACAGACATCAACACCCTTCTCGCCGCACTGCCCGTGAAGATCGACGACTGGCACGGCGAAGAGCCCGCACCGGCCGGCCACCAACGAAACGGTCCGGTTGCGGGTCCGACCCCGCCTCAGGAAGCCGCTACCCGGACGCCACGACCTCGCCGGCCGTGACCTGAGGAGGGTTCGGAAGCAGGGAGGCGAGATGCTCCCGCACGAAGTCCCCAGCCCTTCTGGTGGATTCCTCGGCTCCGGCTTGATCGTCAAAGACGCTGGTGGAAAGCATCACCCCATCCCCAGCATCGACCCAGTAGTAAGCCACGAACCCGGGGACCTGGCTGATGAGCGGCACGAACCCCTCGCTCACCCGGCGTCCCGCCTCGGCGGGATCGGTTACCCCCTCGTAGCGCCGAACCGTTGCGTACATAGCTGACCTCCTCCCTGGGCCCAAGATCGCCCATGCGGGAGGACATACCCTCACCGTGCGTCCTCCGAGGCCAAGGGTCTGTAAATTGAACAACCCGGCGGGTCCGCGCGGGGCGGCCGCGACCGCGGCCGGAACTCATCTATCGCACGACACATGCCTTGTGGATGTCGGCGGGGAGCACCGGCTTGCCGTCCACCGGCGGTGTCGGGCCGTCGGGCTCGGGCTGGATCCCGCCGGCGGCGATCTCGTCCAGCGCGGCCAGGCCTGGGCCGTCCACCGTACCGAAGATCGTGTAGTTGGGGCGCAGGCCTGAATCCCCGTAGACCAGGAAGAACTGGCTGCCGTTGGTGTCCGGCCCGGCGTTGGCCATGGCCAGCACCCCGCGCGCGTAGGTCTTGCGCTCGCCCGTCGGGTCGCCCGGCCACGGCGGCAGGTCGGTGGGGAGCTCGTCCTTGTAGCGGTACCCCGGCCCGCCCTCGCCGGTGAAGCTCGGATCACCGCACTGGAGCACCTTGAGCCGATCGTAGGCGGTCAACCGGTGGCAGGACGTCTGGTCGTAGAACCCGTGCCGGATGAGGTGCACGAAGCTCTGTACGGTGCACGGCGCCTTCCCCGGATCCAGCGTGAGCCCGATGTCGCCGTGGTTGGTCTTGAGCACCGCCGACACCGGGCGAGTCGGCGTCCTACGGGGATCGGGCGGCAGCGGCACCTTCCTGACAGCCGGGTCGTCGGGCGTCTCGGTGTACCCGCACGGGCCGTGCGTCGTCCTGGGCGGCCGGCGGCTGCCGTCCGCGTACGCCGGCACCGTGGCGAACGCGACGAGCGAACCGGCCGTGACCACGGACGCGGTGAGTCGTAAGAGGCTGCTGCTGGACATGACGCCCTCCGGGGGTGATCGACAGGCTTCCTGACATCTAGTCGATCAATCGGATACCGTCAAGAGTCAACCAACCTCCGCGAAGCGAACACTCCATGAGGGGCGGCGCCGTGCTGACCGCGTTGGCCCTGCTCAGCGACGGCGGGGGCGCCGAGGGCACGAAGACGCCGGCGAGCACCTCGCCGTGAACGCCGAGCCCGCTGTCCTTCGTACCGAGCGGGTCGAGCAGGCGCTCGCGGACGTGCTCGCCGGCCTGATCCTCAGTACACCTCGATCCTGTTGGCGTTGATGTCGTCCAGCAGGCGGATGCTCCTGCTGTACCGCTCGGCGGTGCCGGAGTCGACCGGCAGCTCGGCCGTGCCCTGGGCGTAGAGCACCGCGGCGCGCACGGTGCCGGGGCTGGAGCTGATCGCGGTGTCGGCGTTGACGCGCCTGGTGGCCAGGTTGAAGTACGTGCCCAGGAGGTGCTCGGTGAGCACGCTCTTCGGCGCGTTGTCGCCCTTGAACGCCATCGTGATCTCGGCGGCGTTCAGCGCCCCGCTCAGGTCGGTGTCGTAGCGCTGGTCGGTGGCCTGGATACGGGCCAGGAACTCGGCCGTCCACTGGTTGGCGTGGTTCTTCCAGAAGCCCTTGGAGCGCGGGTCGCGGGTGGGCGCCACGACCGTGACCGTGGTCGTCGCCGAGGCGGTGACCGGGGTGAAGGCGCACCCGCCGCCGGCGTTCTTGTAGCTGACGGACACGTCGCTCGTGTAGGTCGTGTCCGCCGGGGCCAGCAGCGTCGGCCGCGCGGTGAAGACGATCGCGCGGTCGCCGGACCTGGCAGGGACGGCGCCCACGTTCCAGACCAGGGTCCGGGTGCCGTCGTCGTCGAGCGTCACCGAGTCGGGTCGGGGGCCCGTGCCCAGGTCGAGCGCCTGGCTGTAGTAGACACCGGCGGGGAGCGTGGCGGTGACGACGGTGCCGGACGCGGCGCCGCCGCCCGTGTTCGCGTAGGTGACGGTGTAGGTGACGGCCTCGCCGGCGTTGACCGTAGGGGTCGCGGTCTGGTTCACGGTCAGGACCGGGGCGCGGACCGTGGTGGTGGCGCGGTCGGTGTTGTCGTCGGTGTGCGGGTCGGGGATGCCGTCGGTGTCCTTGCCGGTGACCGTGGCGGTGTTGGTGAGCACGGTGCCATCGGTCGTGGCACAGGGGATGCGGTAGGTGAACGCGGGTGTGACGGTGTGGACGCCGCCGTCGGCCAGGTCGGGGAGCGAGCGGTGGTGCACGGTGCCGTCGGGCAGGGTGTCGGTCACCGAGACGGCGGTGGCGGGGCCGGGGCCGAGGTCGGTGACGGACACCGTGTAGGTCAGGGTGTCGCCGCCGGCGGCCTCGGTCTGGTCGGCGGTCTTGGTGAGCTTGAGGTCGGCCTTCTGGAACCTGGCGCGAAGCGTCTCCGCGGTCAGTTCCTGCGGCAGGTCGCGACGCGCGCCGTCGGCGAAGTACTTGGCGTTGAGGCGGGGGTTGTACTGGATGTTGGCCCAGTCGTCGAAGCCGTGCAGGTCCTCCAGGGCTTCATCGGGGCACTCGGGCAGGATGCGGGTGATGTTGGCGGGGGTGTCGCCCTGTCTTGTGCCGTTTCCGTTCCAGTCGATGAATCCGTTGGTGGCGGTCACCGTTCCGGGCTTGCCGCCGACGCCGTACACGATCTGGCGATCGGGGCTCGCGTACACCCCGAAGTTCTCGTTGAGATGGTCCTCCTGCAGAGGTACGCCGAGGGCCGTGCCCCTGGCGGCGCTGCTGTAGTCCAGCGGCCGGATGAGGTCGTAGTCCTGGAACTGGTAGGAGTAGTTCATCACGCTGAGATAGTTGGGTTTGCAGTTGACCTTTTCGTCGCCGCCATGGCCCAGGCCCAGCGTGTGTCCCAGCTCGTGCATGAAGGTGGACTTCTCGGCGTTCGCCCGCCCGCCCAGCCGCCGGAAGTCCTCGGGGGTGAACACGCCCATCGTGACGACGAAGTCGTTGCCGCCCCTGGGGCTGGTGGATTCCCACTCGGCTATGCCCGACCTGCCGGTCTTCCCCTCCTCGTCCTCGACGAGGTCACCGAAGATCATGTAGCGGTACACCATGCTCTTGGCTTTCAGGATGTTCGCGCAGTTCGGGCTGGAGCGGTCGGCGGCGGTGCCGAAGGCGCCCGCACAGGTGCTGTTCCGCGCGCCGTTCTTGATGAAGCTGAAGTTGTCCGGATTCCCGTCGTTGTCCGGGATGAACTTGAGCACGGGCACATGCGGCAGTTCCTCGTCGATGTCCAGCACGTGGAGCCCGACGCCCAGGTACTTGCCGCCCTGGTACCGATCGACCGGTGCACGGTCGAACGCGTCGACGACGTCCAGGAGGCCCAGGTAGTCGGGCCGGAACCCCCTCATATAGTCGACCTCGACGAACAGGTCCTTCCGGTACGGCAGGGCGTTGTACGGCGGGTCCCCCAGCGGCAGGTCCACCGTGCCGTCGTTGTCGACGTCGTACCCCAGGCCGGGTGTCTCCCAGGCGTTCTGGATGCCGTCGCCGTCGCTGTCGCCGCCCGCGTTCCTGGCCAGGTCGAGGCAGTGCGGGGTGGTGATGGTGAAGTAGCCGCGGGCCGAGTCGACGCCGACGGCCTCGCTCTGCCCCGTCAGGGACAGGATGCCCGCCCCCTGCTGGGCGGTCAGGCCGCCGCCGGTGAATACGCACGTGTTCAGGTCGAACGTGATGTCCAGGTCGTCCCCGGGCGCGCCCCAGTCGATGGGGTCGTCAGGGGTCGCGTCGTCCTGGTCCCACAGTTCCAGGTGGATGTCGATGGGGTTGTGGGTGCTGTCGACCTTCTCGCTGTGGATCCAGTTGGTCCTGAAGTCGGATCCGTGGGCGCAGCAGAAGTCGTCCTTGCCGTCGAAGTTCTTGCCGTCGATCCGGAACTTCGGGTAGTAATCGTTCGGGCACGACTCGCCTGCCCCCTCGCCGCACTCCACCTCGACCACCTGGTACAGGTGGACGGTGACCGTCACATCCTCGGCCTGGGCCGCAGTGGGCGCGAGATACGCCAGCACCACGACCAACGCGACCAGCGATCGAGCCAACCATCTCATTTCGCGGTCCCCTCCGAACGATCCGGATCCCGATGATCGCCCCAACGGATCCATGTGGCATGAGTAGGCCCATACTCAATCGCCGAAGCCTCAGAATCGGGTGTGTGGACCTCCTCGGCAAGCGCGAGAAACCATCTCCGGGTCACTACGACGGGTTCATCTCCTACAGCCGAGCCGCCGACGGCCGCCTCGGCCCCGCCCTGCGCGACGCCCTCCATCAGTTCGCCCGCCCCTGGTACCGGCTGCGCGCCCTGCGCGTCTTCTGCGACGCCCGCAGTCTGTCCGCCTCGCCGGGCCTGTGGACGACGATCGAGGCCGCGCTGGACGCGTCACGCTGCTTCATCCTGCTGGCCTCGCCCGACTCGGCGCGCTCCGTCTGGGTCCGGCGGGAGGTCGAGCTCTGGCGGTCGCGCGCGGCGGAACGGCCCATGCTCATCGTGCTCACCGACGGCGAGATCGTCTGGGACCACGAAGCGGGGCGATTCGACGAGACCCTGACCACGGCCCTGCCCGAGCCGCTGCTCGGGGGCTTCACCGAGGTCCCGCTCTGGGTGGACCTGCGCTCGATCCGCACCCAGACCGACCTGTCCCTCGGCAACCCCGCCTTCCTCGACACCGTCGCGACGCTCGCCTCCGCCCTGCACCACCGCCCCAAGGACGAACTCGTCGGCGAGGACGTCCGCCAGCACCGGCGGGCCCGGCGGTTCCGGCGGTTCTCCTGGACGGGACTGTCCCTCCTCACCGCGGCGGCGGTCGTCAGCGCGGTGGTCGCGGTCGACTCGGCCAACCTCGCGCGGGCGCAGCGGGACAGGGCGGAGACGCAACACAGGAAGGCCGTGTCCAGCCTGCTGGTCACGCGGCGGGACCAGGTCGGTGACGACGATCCGGTGGTGGCCGGGCTCCTGGCCGCCGCGGCCTGGCGTTTCGAGCCGACCTACGAGGCCCGCCACGGCATGCTCGCCTCCCTGGCGACGCCCTCCCTGGGTGTCCTGGACGGCCTCGGCGACACCAGGGCGCTCGGCCCGGACGGCAGGCTCCTGGCCGGCGACGACCGGACCATGCGCCTGTGGGACCCGGTGACCCGCGGGTGGATCGGAAGCCCGTTCACCGCGGATTTCAGGTTGGCGAAGTTCAGCCAGGACGGCCGGACCCTGGTCACCCTCGGGGACGACGGAATCGTCCGGCTACGGGACACGGCGACCTGGCGGCCGATCGGGACCCCTTTCACCGGCCTGCGCGACGTCGTGGCCTTGGAGCTGAGCCCGGATGGCGAGACCCTGGTCACCGTCGGGTTCGACGAGAAGATCCGGCGGTGGGACACGGCGACCCGGCGGCAGATCGGAGCGCCGCTCACCGGCCACACCGATGACGTCGAGTCCCTGCGGATCAGCCCGGACGGTACGACCCTCGCCAGCGCGGGTCGCGACGGGGCCCGGCTGTGGAACCTCCCCACCGGGAAGGGGAAGCCGCTCAGCGGCCTCACCGGCACGATCCGGTCGGTCGCGTTCAACCCGGATGGCAAGACTCTCGCCACGGGAGGCGATGACGGGGACGTCCGGCTGTGGGACTCCACCACAGGAAACCCGGTCAAAGGCCCGCTGAGCGGTCATGACGGCCCCGTCAGCGCCATCGCGTTCAGCCCGGACGGCGAGACCCTGGCCACTGGGGGCTGGGACCAGACCGTCCGGCTGTGGGACCCGGCGACCGGTCGGCCCGTCGGGGACACGCTCACCGGCCACACCTCCATCGTCTCGGCGGTGGCCTTCAGCCCGGACGGCAGGACCCTGGTCACCACCAGCAGGGACAGAACGGTCAGACTGTGGGATCCGGCGGCGCGGCGGCCGGTAGGAGACCCGCTCAAGGGCCACACCAAGGAGGTCACGCCGCTGCTGTTCAGCCCGGACGGCAAGACGCTGATCAGCAGCGGTCAGGAGGAGACCGTCCGGCTGTGGGATCCCGGGACCGGCCGGCACCTCGGCAAGCCGATCGGGACCCCCAACGTCCACGGCAACTCCGCCTGGCCCATGGCGCTCAGCGCGGACGGCGAGACCTTGGTCATCGCCGATCCCGACGGCGAGGTCCAGCCGTGGAGCGTGGCGGACAGGCAGCCGATGGGAGATCCGATCAAGGTCGAGCGCAGGGTCTATTCGGTGGCGTTCAGCCCGGATGACGAGACCCTGGCCGTCGGCGGCGGCAAGGGGATCGTCTCGCTGTGGAATCCGGCCACCCGGCGACCGATCGGGGAGCCGCTCCGGGCCGGGACCGGCCCCGTAGGGGCGGTCGTCTACAGCCGGGACGGCAGGACCCTGGCCACCATCATCGACGGAACCATCCGGCTGTGGGACACGGCGACCCGGCGGCAGATCGGGAACCCCATGGAGGGCATCACCTCGATGGTGTTCAGCCCGGACGGAAAGCTCCTGGCCGCCCTCGGTGAGGACGAGACCACCCGCCTGTGGGACACCCAGACCCAGCAGCCGTCGGGAGATCCGATCAAGGGCCATGGCGCGGTGGCGTTCAGCCCCGACGGCCGGACCCTGGCCACCGACGGCGAGGACTGGGGCGTCCAGCTGTGGGACGTGCGGACCAGGAGGCCGATCGGCGGCCCGCTCAAGGGCCACACCGACGACGTCGTGGCGCTGGCGTTCAGCCCCGACGGCCAGACCCTGGCCAGCTCCGACGGCGCCGGAACCATCCTGCTGTGGAAGCCGGGCATCCCATCGGACCCGCGCACAGCGGTCTGCGCGATGGCGGGCCGTTCTCTCACCCAGGAGGAGTGGACCCGCTACCTCCCATCCGGAGAGCCCTTCCAGAAGATCTGCTGAAGCCCTCCAGGCCGAACCGTCGCGGTCGCACACCAGGAGCGGCCTGCAAGTCGGACGACCGGATCGTCGGCAGGCGCGGTCCCCCCCGCGAGGCGAGGGGAGACCCGGCCAACTCCTAGGTTGTCTTGTGCGCCGGCTCCAGGCCTGCGAGAAGGTTGAAGGCGCCGGTCAGCAGGTTGAGGGTGACGAGGCCGACGATCTCCGCGATGACGCGGTCGCTCCAGCCATGCGCCCGCAACTCCGCGACATCCTCGTCCGCCAGGGTGGACGGCTCCGCCAGCACCCGTACCGCCACCGCGATGAGAGCCGCCTCACGGGCGTCGGCGGAGGTCCCCTGGCGGGCGAGAACGATGTCGGTCTCGCTCAGTCCCGCCGCGCGCCCGGCCTCGGTGTGCGCGTCGAGGCAGTACGCGCAACCGATCCATTCCTGTACGGCGAGCGAGATCTTCTCGCTGAGAGCCTGAGGCAGCTTCGTCCGCCTCATGGCCCGGGAGAACTCCAGGTATCCCTGCAGCAGCGCCGGCGAGTGCGCCATGGTGGACACCATCTCGCCCACGCTGCCTCTCCTGCCGATGATGTCGTTCAGCAGTTCGCCGGACTTCTGTGGTGCCTTCTCCGGGTCCAGTGCCGCCAGACGTCGCATATGCCCTCCTTGGCGTACATGCCGCTTTACTATACCCCCCTACCGTATATGATGCCGGAGTGACTTCACCAGATCGACGGCTCACCGAGCACCTCTCCCGCTGGCTGGGAGGCTGGCCGGCCACGACCGAACTCGACATCGTCCCCGAGCCTGGGCGGGCACGCCCCGGCTGGGACGGCGAGATCCATCCCGTCCTGGGCGTGGCCGGCCCGCGGAGCGGCGTCCTCTCGGTGCCGCCGGAGCACGCCGAGTCGATCGCGGAGCAGTACGCCAAGAACCGGGACATGGCGCGCTTCGGTCCCCTGGTCCCTGCGCTGGCCGGCTTTCCCGAGCGTGGGTGGTTCACCGCCGTCTACCGCTGGACCACGCGGCCCGCCCCTCTGGCCGACGCCGGTGTGTGGATTTCCGCGCAGCACCCCGATGTCCCTGCCTGGCTGCGACCTTTCAACGGAGAGGTCCTGGTCGCCCACGACCCGGAGAACGGCGATCACCTGGCCGGCGTGGGGATCAAACGGCACGACGACTACGGGCACGAACTCGCCGTCGTGACCGCGCCCCGCGCTCGCGGCCGCGGCCTGGCCCGCAGGCTCGTCGCACAGGCGGCCCGACGCGTTCTGGACGAGGGCGGCATCCCCACCTATATGCACACCCCGGACAACCTCGCCTCCGCCGCCGTGGCCGACGCGACCGGTTTCCGTGATTTCGGCTGGACCGCCTTCGGCGTCACCGAGAAGGCGGCGGCGCGGAAAGGCGCGGACCCGGCACAGTGACCTGGCGCGGCCTGCCAATGGTTCTTCGCGTCCCTCCCTTGGTTCCGAAAAGGGTGGAGCCGGAGATCTCGGGAGGTTGAGGAGTTCCTGGCCGCGCTGGACAGGCATGATGGCGAGGGTGACCAGCGCGGGAAGGTACCAATCGGGGAGCATGCTTTCGAGAGCGCCATCGTCGTTGAGCGATCGGGAAGGAGCTACTCGCGCGAGGGTTCGAGGAGCTCGACCTCCACCGGATCTATGCCACCTGTGACCCGCGCAACGTCGGATCGGCTCGGGTGCTCGGTAAGCTCGGCATGACGTGGGAGGGACGGCATCGTCACACCACGTTGATCCGGGATGGCTGGCGAGACTCCGAGCTGTTCAGCATCCTCGAAGACGAGTGGCGCGCGATCCAGAGGGTCACGTGAAGGTCCCGCGACGCCGCACAGGGGGTCGACCGGCCACATGCGCCACCGAGCGGCGCGAACCGTCACGGCGTCGTGCGGGCGGAAGCGTCGAACGACGTCACGGCAGCGGCGGTCCGGCCGGCGGCAGGCACTCGCGCAGGCCCGCGATCAGCTCGCGCAACGCGTGGTCGAAGGCGTGCTCCGGCGGTGTCGCGTAGCCGATGAGCACGCCGAGCGGCGCTTCCTCCGGCCGGCCGTAGAACATGGACAGCGCGTCGACGGCGATGCCCCGGCCGGCCAGGTGGGTCAGCAGCTCCGCCTCCGCCATACCGGTGCCCGGCAGGTGAAGGACGGCGTGCAGACCTGCGGCGATCCCTGACAGTCGCGCGTGCGGCAGCCGCCGTTCGACGGCCGTGCCGAGCCGGTCCCTACGCCGCCGGTACCGGACGCGGCAGCGGCGCAGATGCCGGTCGAGCTCGCCGGTCCTGATGAGGTGCGCCAGCGCGAGCTGGTCGATGACGCCGACGTAGCCCTCGTCCCAGTGCATCGAGCGCCGCACCAGAGGAAGCAGGTCGTCCGGCACGGCGATCCAGGCGATGCGCAGGCCGGGGGCGACCATCTTGCTGGCCGTACCCGCGTACACGACCCGATCGGGAGCGAGCCCTTGCAGGGCGCCGACCGGCTGCCGGTCGTAGCGGAACTCCCCGTCGTAGTCGTCCTCGATCACGAAGCCGCCGGTGCGCCTGGCCCAGGCCAGCAGCCGCGCGCGCCGGGAGGGGCTGAGCGTGACGCCGAGGGGGTACTGGTGCGCGGGCGTGACGGCGACGGCCGCCTCCCCGCCCAGCCCGGCCACCGCCAGGCCCTCCCCGTCGACAGGGATGCGACGGACCTCCAGCCCGTGCTGGGCGGCGAGGCGGGGGTAGTCGGGCTCGGAGGGGTTCTCGACGGCGATCGATGTCGCGCCGCTGTCGGCGAGCGTCCGGAAGACGAGCCGCAGCGCGTGTGCGTACCCCGCACACACGATGATGTGGTCGGGTGTGGTCAGCACGCCTCTGGCCCGGCCGAGATACTCCGCGAGCACGCGTCGGAGCTCGGCGCTGCCGGTCGGGTCACCGTAGCCGAAGGCGGTGTTGGGTGCGCCCCGCAGGACGTGGCGGGTCGCGGCCAGCCACTCACGCCTGGGGAAGGTCGACAGGTCCGGCAGGCCCGAGCGCAGGTCGACCCCGGGTACCGGCGGCAGGGTGGTGCGCGGGGGCGGCATGCTCGTACGGCGCGGCGCGGCGGGGTGGTCGGCCACCCACACCCCCGATCGGGGACGCGAGGTCAGGTAACCCTCGGCGACCAGCTGGTCGTAGGCCTGGGTGACGGTGCCGCGGGCCACGTTCAGGTCTCTGGCCAGGGCGCGCGAGGACGGCAGCGGCGTGCCGGGCGCGAGCCGGCCCTCGCGTACCGCGTCGCGCAGCGCGTGCTCGAGGCCCGCCCGCAGGCCGTGCGAGGGAGCGAGCCGCAGATGGAGGTCCAGCCCCAATCTGGACCACTGACTCTCCATGGAACTGGACTATATCTCTGGGCCAGGCTCTTCCTAGGTTGGTGGTCATGAGACACATCGCCCTGGCCATCGGCCTCACGATCGGTACCCTCGGCCCCGCTCCGGTCGAACCCGAGCGGCCTGCGCGGACGAGCCCACGGTGGCGGCGGTCGCGCGGTCCCGTCACCGACCCGCGGTCGGGAGTCGAGCCCGCCCAGCCCGCCGGCGGGCCGTGAGCGCGCCGGTGGACTGATGCGCGCCGAGCGGCCGGAGACCGCGCCTTCAGCGACGAAGCCGGGGCATGAGGTGACAGCCCTCTCCGGACGCCGGTTACTCCGTTTTAACACCTGATCCAGCAGCCTCTCTTCGCGGATGGCCGGGGCGCGCCCGGCCCCGACCACGAAGGAGAACATCCGGATGAACGGGTTCCAACCGTCCCGCCGTTCCGCGCTCGGGCTGCTGGGCGTCGCCCCTCTTGCCACCAGTGGCGTGCTGATGACATCCGGTACGGCTCACGCCGACCGCATACCGAAGGACGCTCGTCCGGGTGGGGCCTACGATCGGTTCCTCGCGAAGCTGGCCGACGACGACGAGTTCTCCGGCACCGTCCTGCTGGCCCACCGCGGCCGTACCGTCCTGGCCCGGGCCTACGGGATGGCCGACAAGGAGAAGAAGATCCCCAACAGGATCGACACCGTCTACAACCTCGCCTCCGCCTCCAAGCCGTTCACCGCGCTGGCGGTCGTCCAGCTCGCCCAAGAACGCAAGATCAGATTCCATGAGAAGCTGGGCACCTACCTGGACGGGCTCCCCGACGAGATCGCCGGCACCGTCACCGTGCACCATCTGCTCACCCACACCGGGGGCATGGGCGATCCCACCCGGCCAGGGGACACCCCGCCACCGCAGAAGGTCGTCAAGAGCATCGAGGAGCAGCAGGCCGACCTCAGGAAGCGGATGCGCGAGCAGCGGCTCGAGTTCACCCCCGGCTCCAGGCACGCGTACAGCAGCATGGGCATGGAGGTTCTCGGCGAGATCGTGGCCAAGGTGTCAGGCAAGACCTTCTGGGACTACGTCCACGACCACATCCTCGTCCCGGCAGGGATGACCCGCTCCGGCTACTTCACCAGGCCGCAGTGGCTGAGCGACGAGCGCATCTCCCACCCGTACATGTACCAGTCGGACGGCAGCCGGGTCGACGCCGTGCGCAACCTGGACAAGGGCGCCGTGCTGGGCGGCGCGCCAGGGTCCAACGCGGCGCGCGCGTTCATCGGGAACGGAGGCGGCGGCGGGTTCGCCACGGCGCCTGACCTGGTCCGCTTCGCGCTGGCTCTGCAGGGCGGCAAGCTGCTCAGCCGCCCCTACACCGAGCTGTTCCTGAGCGGAAAGGTTCCCATGACCCCGCGGCCGCAGGCCGGCGACCCCCAGCCCGCGCTGCAGGAGGCGTTCCAGGGGTACGGCGTGACTGCGCCCATCTTCAACGGCCAGCGGATGATCGGGCACGGCGGCGGCATCGGGGGCGGCAACACCAACTGGTCGGTCTACCTCGACAGCGACTGGATCGGGATCATCCTGTGCAACTACGACCTGGACATCCAGCCGATCATCACGAGAGAACGGCACGCCGTCACCGGACTCTGAGTGCCCGTGCCCCGTTCGCGCTCGTGAACCCCACCCTGGCGGCCACCGCGCTGACCCCACGATCCAGCGGCTCCAGGGACAGGTTGAGGCGCCGCGTCCACTGGTAAGGCTGCGGGTCCGCGGTGCCGCTGCCCCGACGGCGCCATCGGGGCAGCGGCCCTGCCTGGACGGCTCAGCCGTCGGGTCAGGCGCCGTCGATCAGGCGGATGGCGATGGCGGGGCTGAACTGGCCGGCGGGCGTGTTGGGGGCGATGCCGCAGTTGCCGTCGGAGTCGCCGGGGATCTTCACCCACAGCAGCATCTCGGTGTCACCGCCACCACCGAGCTGGGTGGGGGCGCCGAGCTTGCGGCCGGCCGGGTTGCACCACTGGCCGTTGGAGCCGTTGCCGTTGCGGCTGGTGTCGATCACCCACGTGGCGCCGCCGCCCAGAGACGAACTGACAGAGGAGGCGTAGGTGGCCGACTGGGCGGTCGGGTAGTAGTTGGAGACGTTCACCGCGAAGCCGCGAACGTTTCCCACGCCCGCGTTCTTGAGCCGCGTCGCCATCGTCCCTGCCGCTACCCAGCCGGCGTTGCCGGCATCGAGGTAAGCCCAGGTGTTGGGGGCCTTGTCGCGGAACTGCTGGGTGGCGTACGTCAGCATGCGGTTGCGCGCCTGGATGGCCGCGTCGTTCATGCAGCCGAAGTCGCCGAGAGAATCGGGCTCGATGATGACGACCGCGGGGCGGTCGCCGATGCCGGAGGCGAACGCGGTGATCCACGTCTTGTACGCCGACTCGCTGCCTGCCCCGCCACCGGAGTGCCCGCCACAGGCGTCGCGGCCGGGGATGTTGTACGCCACCAGGACGGGGAGCTTGTCGGCGGAGTCCGCGGCGCTGACATACGTGGAGACGGCGGCGCGGACGTCGCCGCTCCAGCCTCCGAACCAGCGAGCCATCGGCTTGGACGAGATGGATGACCTGATGCGCGCCGCCCGGGGGTCACCGGGGTTGTCCCGCACCCAGGTCGCCGGGTTGGAGTTCGGGTCGACGTAGAAGCCGTTGGTCATGCCGACCGGCCCGGACCCCGGCTGCTCGGGCTTCGGCGAGGTGGTGGGCGTGGGCGAAGGCTTCGGTGACGTGGTGGCCGTCGGCGAAGGCTTCGGTGACGTGGTGGCCGTCGGCGACGGCTTCGGCGAGGTGGGAGACGTCGGTGACGGGGACGGCGATGACGTCCTCTCGGTCAGCGAGACGTCGTCCAGGGAGAAGCGGAAGCCGGCGTTCTTGCCGAGCTGGAATGACACCTGCCCGGCCGACGTGCTGAGGCTGGAGGTGAACGGGAAGCTGAAGCGCTTCCTCGTCGTGGTGAGAGAGATCGTCCTGGTCAGGGTGTTGGTGTACGGGGAGTCCGCGAGCTGGACGGTGGTGACCGCGGTGACCGGGGCGGATGCCGAGGCGTCGAACGACAGCGTGTACGAGGTGCCTTTGATCAGGGGGATGTCGTTCTGGGCCACCATGGCGTCCCACGGGTTGGCGGTGCCGCCCTTCACGGTCACCCACAGCCGCTCCGCGTCCACGGCCATCGAGGTGTTCGCCGACTTCCACCAGGGCGCGGTGCCGCTGGTGAACGTGCCGTTGACCACCAGTTGGGGCGCTGCTGCGGCGGAGGGTGCGGCGACCATCGACACCGCTGTCACCACCGAGGCCGTGACTGCCATCACGCGGGATAACGATCGCACGTCATGCGTCCCTTCTAGGCATCCGAAACCATGGGGTGATCCAATCTCACAGAGATTCGCCACTTTCGTGACCATTTGCGGAAAACCGGAGCGCCGGATGAAGGAGGCGTGCCGGGCCCCGTCGCCGTCGCCGGTCAGCCCCGTGACCACCTGAACAAGGAGGTCGTGCGATCGCCTACTCGAAGAGGGACGTGTCCCCGGTTCCCCGGCGAAGGATCTCAGGCTCGCCCTGCGAGAAGTCGACGACCGTCGTCGGGGTGGCGCCGCACTCACCGGAGTCGATGACGGCGTCCACCGCGTGGTCGAGCCTCTCCTTGATCTCCCAGCCCTGCGTCAATGGCTCGGTCTCATCGGGCAGCAGCAGGGTGCTCGACACCAGCGGTTCGCCGAACTCGGCCAACAGTGCCTGCGTGACGACGTGATCGGGGATGCGGACGCCGACCGTCTTCTTCCGGGGATGCAGCAACCGCCGCGGCACCTCCTTGGTCGCGGGCAGGATGAACGTGTAACCGCCGGGGGTCGCCGCCTTGACCGAGCGGAACTGCGCATTGCTGACATGCACGAACTGGCCGAACTGGGCGAAGTCCCTGCATACCAGGGTGAAGTGATGGTCACTGCCGAGGCTGCGGATCTCCCTGATCCGGTCGATGCCCTCCTTGTTGCCCAGCCGGCATCCCAGCGCGTAGCACGAGTCCGTCGGGTACGCGATCAGCCCGTCCGCATGCAGAAGCTCGACCACCTGGCTGATCAGCCGAGGCTGAGGACTGTCCGGATGCACATCGAAGTACTTCGCCACACCCAGAGCTTAGAAGCGAACACTCCACCGCATGACACACGACCTCGCGACGGCGGCCCGGAGGTACCGGACGCGGTGAAGCCTTCGTCGAGGCGGCGGGAACCCGGCGGCAACGGCCCCTGAGGAGCTCAAGGCGAGTCGAGGATCTTTGGTAGGGTCCGAGTCATGCCCGGATGGAGGATGCTCGGCACCTTTGCCGTGAGTCTCCTCCTCTTCTCCGCGAACACGCGACTCGACGCCGCGCTGCCGGATTTCCCGCTCGACGCCCCGGTGGATTCCGCCCTGACCAACTGGCCGATCTACGCCTATGTGCTGGCCTTCGCGGGTGTGCTGATCCCCCTGAAAGCTCGCGTGAAGGTCCTGCTGTCCGGGCTGGCCGGTTTCGGCCTCGCCTCTCTGCTGTGCGCCTTCGCCTCCGACATGCTGACCGGTGACCTGGACGTTCCCGGCGGCGTGCTGATCGGCGGCCGGGCCGTGCAGGGACTGTCGGCCGCGATCGCGGTCCGGGCGGGCTACGGGCTCGTCCTCGCCGCCTTCCCCGCGCAGGCGTGGAAGGCGGTCGTGATGCCGACAGCGGCGATCCTCGTGGGCGTGGGTCTGGGTCCGGTGCCGGTGGCCGCCGTCGACGACCACCTCTCCTATGGCTGGATCTTCCTGATCGACGCACTGCTGTCCGTCATGCTCGTGGCGGCGGTCATGGTCTTCACGCCCCGCTCCGAGCGAGGACCCGCCCTCCGGGAACCCGATCGGCTGGATCCGGCCTAGCCGGTACGGCCGCCGCCGAGCCGACCGGTTGCCCCAGCGGGAGCATCCTCGTGTCGGGGAGTGGAGCGAGCATGGGGCCAGGTCCAGACTGTCCGCCTGAGACCGGGGACCGCGTGCAGGCGGCCGATGGCTGTACGAGATGCTGTCCCCGCTGGCCGATCTTGGGAGGCGGACGTTCATGGGTGAGCGTGGTCACCTGGCTCTTCGCGTGCTGCGCGGCGTGGCACTGACCGTCGCGGGTTTCGCGCTCCCCACGGCAGGGGTGTGGCTCGGCCATCACACCGGCATGTGGGGGCTCGGGGTGAGCATGTGCACGCTGGGCGGCGGTCCGTTACGACCCGGAGGGGCGCACTTCCGCGGTGATGACCGACTGGGAGTACTACCACCGCACCCAGAGGCTGCCGGTGTGCCGTGGTTCCTCGCGGGGCTGGTGGCGGTGACGGTGCTCTCGTGGGCGCTGGCCGTCGCGTCCTCGCGCTCGGCAGGGAAAGGCGGCCCTGGCCGGAGCGCTCGACCAGGACCGCCCCAGAGCACGACCTAAGTCGTTCGGGGCGATGTGACCTGCGAGCCGGGCTCTCGAAGCTCCCCTTCACGCCACGTGCTGTATGCGGTGCTGAAGCTGGCGGTCAGCTGGGTCACCTCGTCGAGCTTGAAGTGCCAGGCGAGCTCGAATCTCGCCGGTCTGTTCTGCCCGTCCAGCGTCAGCTGCCAGGACAGGCTGGTCCTGTCGAGCTCCTGTTCGGTCCGCTCGGGGCCGCCCAGCGCGCTGATCTGCCGCCGGAGCGACGCCGGCGCCTTCGAGGTGACCAGCGCGCCCGAATAGCGTCGGCCCGCCGCCTTCACGTTCTCGGTCAGCCTGGCCAGATCGATGATGACGCCCACCGCGCCCATGGCACGCGGGCACCGGGCCTCCGGCATGATCGGCTCTTTCGACGGGTCGGTCACCTCCTTGCCGTCGACGTACTCGGCGTCCGCGAGGACCACGCGCCTGGTCAGCTCGATGTGCTCGGCGGTGACGGTCATGTCCATGCGGGTGTCCAGCGATGACACCGCGTCGTGATCGTAGGACAGCTGCCCTTTCGCCTTCGTGGCCCAGGTGCCCTGGGGCATGAAGGCCTCGAAGGAGAAGTCGGCCATGGGCGTCGCGCCGACGGCGCTCGCCAGCGCGATAGGGAGGTCGTCGGGCGTCGGTGGTGCCGCCGGCCCTGTCGTGGTGGGTGTCGGCGAACCGGTGAATCCTCCCACCGGCACGTTCGAGCGGCCGGTCGCGCCTCGCCACAACACCACGCCCGTGGCGGCCGCCGCCGCCGCGACCGCTCCCCCTGCCGCCAGCAGCGCCCGCCGCGAGATCCCGCCGGACCCGCGCTCCGCCGTCGGGCGTTCGCGCACAGAACCACCGGCCTGTACGGCACCGCCGTGGGCCGCCTCGGCCCCCTGACGCAGGGCGGCGTCCTCCTGATCGGGCGCCCGCTCGCCGAGCAGCACCAGCAGCAGGTCACGGGCCGACGGCCGGTGCGCGGGATCCTTGGCGAGGCAGCGGGCGACGATCCCGCGCAGTGGTTCCGTCAGCACGCCCAGGTCCGGCTCGCTGTGCAGGATGCGGTAGGCGGTCGCGGCGAAGGTGTCGCTGCCGAACGGTGGCCGCCCATTGGCGGCGTAGACCATGGTCGAACCCCACGCGAACACATCGGACGCCGGGCCCACCGGCCGGCCGCTGAACTGCTCGGGCGCCATGTACGGCGGCGTGCCCGACGTACTGTCCTTGGTGGCGGTGAGGTCGACCAGCCGGGCGATGCCGAAGTCGATCACGCGTGGCCCGTCGGGGCCGATGAGCACGTTGGCCGGTTTGAAGTCGCGGTGGACGACGCCCGCCCGGTGGATGGCGGCCAGCGCGGTGGCGGTGCCGATGGCCAGCCGGGTCAGCGCCGCCCCGCGCATCGGGGCGATCGCCGCCAGCGCAGGGCCGTCGATGTACTCGCTGGCCACGTAGGGCGGCCGGTGGTCGAGGTCGGCTCGCAGGACGCGGGCCGTGCAGAACTCGTCCACCTGACGGGCGGCGGCGATCTCGCGGGCGAAGGCGCGGTCGATCCCGTCGTTCATGACCTTGACGGCGGCGAGCCCACCATGCTCGTCCTGCCCCAGGTAGACCGTGCCCTGCCCACCCTGCCCTAGCTGGCGGATGATGCGGTAGGGGCCGATGTCCACGCACGCCTCACATGATCGAAATACCGTCGAATCACCCACCGGTCGCCCTCGCGCGGCGGTACCGCTCCCCCCTGGGCGATCATCGGCTCGCCGGGATCCTCAGCAAGGGCCCACCCACCACCAGCCACCTCCCAGGCGGGTGGAGGGGCAGACGCGCATGCCGTAGGCGGTCAGGTTCCCGGTGGCCTCGCCCGTGAAATGCGCGTAGCCGACGGCGTCGTCGGGGATGCCGAGCCAATCGGGCAGGAACAGGATCGGTTGGCCGCCGCTGGCGCCGAGGGCGGAGACACGGCAGTTGGCCGAGACGAAGCACAGGTGCGCCGGCAGTTCGGCGCCGAGGTAGCTGTGGATCTGCCCGGCGGGGAGCTTACCTTCGTGGGCCAGGTCGGCTACCTGGGTGAAGGCGAAGCGTTCCAGGTGAAAGCGGAGGGGGACGCGCAGGTCGGGGGTGAACTGCAGGGTTACAGGCGCGGTGAGGCCGATGATCGTGAGTACGAGGCCGGCAGCGCCTGCGGCGATCCGGCGCCGCCGCAACAGGACCGTCGTCATGGGCAGGTAGACGGCGAACGCGACGAGGTAGGCGAGTGCCTCGGCCAGCGGGGCCAGCAGCCAGAGCGCGGTCACCAGGTGGCCGATGTGCAGCCCCATGGCCACCATCGCGAACGTCACCGCGCCCATGGCGGTCAGGAGAATCGCCGTGGTGAACCGCTGCAGGGAGGCCGTCACGGGCACATCGTAGGAGCGCGACGTGCAGACCCTGCCCGCCTTGTGTGGAGATCCCGTGAAGATCGGCTCGGCGGCGGCACTGACGGCGTTCCTCTCTGGGAGATGGCCTCTGGTCATCGTGCGGGGGGTGCACCACCTCGGCTCGGACAGGACAACCGACCCGTGGTCATGTGAAGCCCGATTCCGAAGAGGGGGGGATCTGGATTTCCAGTCAGCTTTCGCCGTGCATTCTTGGCCGCATTTCGTCAGAGCAGCGGAATTGGGGCGAGGCGAACCGCGCCCACACCCCATCCGATGAACCGAGCCTGAACCTCAGCCGCGGCAGGAGAGTACCGAACCGTCCGTGAACTCCGCCGTCGACGTCACGCACACGATGACATCGGAGAAGTCCGCGCCTCCGCCGCAGGCATATGCACTGCCCGCACCCATGAACGTCGCGCCACACAGCGCGACTACCGCCAAAGCCCGGCTGATCATCTTCTTCATTTCCGCTTCCCCCTTAGAAGGATTTATTCGTGCCGAATGTTTCGTTCAAGGATGGCGTGGGCGATGGGCAATTTGAAGATCGACGGGTGGCAAGATACTGCGGAATCGAAGGCAGCATCATGCAAGCCGAACCGGACTTGTCGCAGGGGGCGATGCGGCCGTCCCTGTCATCGGCGACGTCTCGTGAGTCACGAATCCTCGGTGGACAGCAGACGGCCCAGCGTGTCCAGACCGTGGTGGAGCCGCCGGAAATAGGTGGCCCGGCTGATGTGGAGTTGCAGGGCGAGTTGCTGGTGCGTCCGCGGTCGCCCCAGGTAGTAGTGCCGCAGGATCCATCCCGCCTCGGCGTCCTCCGGCGAGTCGCCGTCCTCCAGGGTGCGCACGGCATCCCGCAGCCACTCCTGGAGGTCCATCACCGTCGCTGTACGTGCGCAAGCCAGGAGCGGACTGTCGGCGAGTCCGGCCTCGTCACGGATGCGCGCCAGGGCCCAGCCCACATCCCGGCCCGTCGGGCCCTGGGGAGCGACCCCGTCCGAGACCGGGACGAGCCGCTCCACCCAGTCGGGCAGCGCGTCCCGGCCGAAATCCTGGCTGTAGATCTCGGGCCTGCGTCCGCACCGGTAGATGTCATCGGTGGTCGTACCGTGCCGCCGGAACCGCAGACCACGCAGCAGCCGCTGGTAGTCGGGGTTCGGAGTGGACACCGTCAGCAGCAGGCCGCGCGAGCGGACCTGGTGAAGTAGGTGCCGCAGGAGGAACGCGTGCAGGCCCCGGTCGGGGCAGTAGGCGGCGCCAAGGACCAGGCTGCCTGCGCCCCGAGGCCGGCCGAACAGCCCGTCGGCATGCTCTTGGAGCAGCGACTCCACGCTGGGCACGGTGCGCTCGGCGACGTGGAGCAGGCCGATGAGGCCGGCGGCTCGGCCATCGCCGTCCCTGAGCAGTTGGAAGCCCGACGGATCGTCGCGCAGCCATTGCTCCACCATGCGGTCCGTCCGCCGGGTGTCCAGCCCTCCGCTCCGGGCCCACCAGTGCATCAGCTCGCCTATGTCGTCCGCGTCCCCCGGGTCGGCGGTGTGAACCAGGCCTGTGGAGGAACTCGCGGGGAACAGCGTCTCGCGCACGGCGTCGTCATCGGACAGGGCCATGACGCTCTCGGCGAGGCGACTGCGGTGCTCAGCACTGGGCTCTGTGGCCAGCAGGCGCTTGCGGTAGGCCAGCGCCCGGGTCCGCGTGCCGCGGTGAGCGGTCGGCTGCCGCCACCGGTGAGCCAGCTCGATCACGCTGCGGAACGGCTCGACCACGGCGAGCCCGAGTTCCGTGCGGGCTACGACGCTGAGCCCGCGCAGGGCGTCGAAGACTTCCGGGTCGGCCTGCAGCAGCGCCTCGTCGCCCGACCACATGGTGGCCAGCCGGTCGAGTGTGCCTCGCCATCGCTGTGCGGGCAGTTCACGGGAGAGCCGCTCGATGATCTCCTGAGTGATCTGATCGGCCACCGTCCCCGGAACGTGCGGCGACGCACCCGCGTGCAGCGCCCTGCACGCCGCGCCGGCGATCAGTGGATTGCCTGCGGCGAGGCGGACGACCAGGTCCTGGCTCTGCGGGGCGTGCAGCTGCGCGTCCGCTGCCAGCTTCCTGATCCGCTCGTCCTCCCATGCGGAAACCCTGAGCACCGTGGCCCCCGACAGGGTCCACTTCGGGTGGGCCAGCAGCGAGCGTCTGCTCACGACCAGCACCGGCCTGCCGTCCTGCTGTCGCCGCGCCCGCACGGCTTCCAGCGCGGAAAGCGCGTCCGGGCTGTCCGCGCTGTCGAGGGCCAGCGGTGCCCTGGTGTCCTCGGCGAGCGCGGCCGGTACGGCCTCCAGGGCGTCCGGCTGCGACAGATCCAGAACCGACACCGAGGCCAGGCTCGACACGAGTCGGGACTTGCCGATGCCGAGGGGGCCGGTGAGGTTGACGAGCGGATGCCGGTCCAGTGCCTCCCGCAGAACGTCCGGACTCACCCGCGGCGCCGGCCCGGCGGCTCGTGTTTCTCCCATCAGATCTCCTTGCATTCTCCGGCGAACGGCCATCGCCGCACACGGCGAACACGTCCTCGTCTGTGTGACGCGGCGGGAAAGCGGTCTGCCGCCCTCCGCTGAGACTGTGAGACTCCCGTGAGACTTGGTTTGTTTGCTTCCCGGCTAGTTTGTGCTCCGTGGTCACCAGGCACCGGGACCGAACTCGCGGGGGGAGACATGCAGGGCCGCACCATGTCCGTACTCGGCCTGAGCGGCGCCGAGGAGGATGTCTACCGCTACTTCCTGCGCAATCCACGCACACCCGCGCACGATATCCACGGGATGTTCCCCTTCGGCGAGGGGGGAGCGACGCAGGCGATCTCGCGCCTGCGTGACCTGCGGCTCCTGCACGGGGACGACGAGAGCACGTGGGCGACAGAGCCCGGTGTGGCCGTGCCCCGTCTGATGGAGAAGCAGTTGGCCTCGATGTACCGGACGATACGCCAGCTCACCAACCCTTGGCCCATACTGCGCTCGCTGCAGCGCGACCGGCAGGACCCGCTGCCGGAGCTCTCCGAGACGGCCGACGGCGCGGGCGTGACGTTCCGCCGGCTGGAAGACCCGCGGGAGGTACGCGCCCACATCGACGAACTCGCCTTCAGCGCCCAGGAAGAGGTACTGGCGGCCGAGCCCTACGACACGCTGCCGCAGGAGAACATCACGCACAGGCGGCCCGTCGACGTCCGCTGTCTGCGGCGCGGCGTACGCATCAGGAATCTCGTGCGCACGACCGCCCTGGAAGATCCGCACACCCTGAGCCATCTGCGAAAGCTGCACGCCGACGGTGCGCAGATCAGGGTCGCGAACGAACTGTCGCACCAGATGCTGGTCTACGACAGCCACACGGCGCTGCTCCCGATCGACGTCCACGACACCGCCAGGGGTGCCCTTCTCATCGAGGAGAGCACCCTGGTGGGCGGCGTCGTCAGCCTCTTCGAGAGGCTGTGGGCGGCGGCGACGGACTTCGCCACGCTGACGGCCCCCGGTGCCGGGCGGATCACCCGGCTCTCCGAGACGCAGCAGCGTGTGCTGACCTGCATGTGCACCGTGAGCAAGGACGAGGTGGGCGCCCAGCGGGCCGGCATGTCGCTGCGCACCTACCGCCGGCACATAGCGGACCTGCTGTGTGCGCTCGATGCCGGCAACCGCGCACAAGCAGCGTTGACGGCGCGCGAGCGGGGCTGGGTGTGACCGCATGCGGGGCCTCGCCCATCGTACGTGGTGATCTTGTACTCGACCGCCGTGAGGGAGAGGGTCAGCTCACGGATCCGACGGCGGATGGTGTCGCGATGTTCGAGCAGCACGTCGAGCCGCCATGGCAGCCGGCCTAGATCGGCCGGACCGACGCAGGGACGCCCTCGAAGTCGGCGCTGCGGGCGGTCTCGGCCCACTGCTCGACCTGCTCCAGGCCACGCCGGTAGACACCCGAGATACGCTCGACCGCCTCGCGCCCGAGCGGCAGCCGCAGCGGCACCTCGTCACTGTGCGCGAGGGACACGATGATCTCGGCCGCCCGCGCCGGGTCGCCTTCCTGCAGGCCGTCGGTCCCCGCCATGTCCGCGCGGACGGCGGCGAGCAGGTCGCGGTAGGTCTCGGACGCCTCGGCGAACTCGAGCACGTCGGCCGCGTTGAAGTCGGTCCTGAACCGGCTGGGCTCGACGATCATCACGCGGATCCCGAACGGCGCCACCTCCCCTGCCAGGGCCTCGGACCAGCCTTCGAGGGCGAACTTCGACGCGGAGTACGCCGACACGCCGGGGAACGACATCCGCCCGCCCTGGCTGCTCATCTGCACGATCGTCCCCGTGCCCCTGCCCCGCATCGCCGGCAGCGCCGCTCGGACGAGGGCCGCGGGGCCGAACAGGTGCAGCTCCATCAGCTCGCGCAACCGCGAGTCACTGACCTCCTCAACCGCTCCCACCACGGCCCGGCCCGCGTTGTTGACCAGCACGTCCACCTGCCCGAAGCGGTCGAGCGTGCCCTGCACGAGGTCCGCGGCCGCGGCGACGTCTCGGGCGTCGAACTTCGCGATCAGGAAGGTGTCCGGGTACGCGGCCTCCAGGTCGGCCACGCTCTCGGGCCGGCGCACCGCCGCCACCACGTTGTCGCCCGCCGCGAGCGCCGACTCCGCCAGTGCGCGCCCGAAACCGCGGGACGCGCCGGTGATGATCCAGGTCTGTGTCGTCATGGCGAGAACGCTATGGTTTCGAGCGCGCTCGAACGCAAACCCGCGCGACCACGAACACTGAGACGTCGTCGTGGTGAGCGGGTGGCGAGACGCCGGAAATGATGTCGCCGGGCATTCGGCTGAAGCGTAAGGTGCGGGCGTGCATCCTGCTGATTTCTATACAGGCATCGTCGCCGAGTTATACGGGCCGCTGAAGTCCGTGGCCCAAGATCCAGAGCCCTACGCGGCGTTCGTCCAAGAGGCTGGTTCCCCGGCTCTGGAGCTGGGGTGCGGGGACGGCGATCCATTGCTCGACCTGCGTCGGCGCGGCCTCGACGTCGAGGGTGTCGACTCCTCGGCGGACATGCTGCAGCGGTGCCGTCACCGGGCGCGGAAGCAAGGCGTCGATGTCGTCGTCTACCACCAGCGCATGGAGGCGCTCGATCTGCCACGCCGCTACCGTGCGATCTTTCTTGCCGGGCCGACTTTCAACCTGCTCCCCGACGACTCCATCGCTCTGGCCGCCCTTCACCGCATCCGCGACCATCTCGCCGTGGGCGGCACCGCCCTGGTGCCGCTGTTCGTCCCATCGCCCACACCTGCCGAACGGATCGGCCGGGTGCGCACCGCTACAGCGGACGACGGTGCAGAGTTGCGGGTCTCGGTGGTGTCCGAGGAGCGTAGCGATTCCGCGCGGACGCAGACGACGGTGTTGCGCTACGAGCGGTGCCGCGACGGCGAGAGCACCGTCGTGGACCGCCCCTGGGTACTGCACTGGTACACCCGCTCAGGATTCGAGAGCCTTGCCGCAGCCGCCGGCCTGATCGCGGTCTCGGTCCTGGAGTCGCCAGGCGCCTCCGACCTGCAATTCCAGCTGCAGGCCGCCGGTTAAGCTGCTGTCGAGTTGTCAGGGTTGCCTGCTGGTCGCCGCCCAGTCGAGGAGCGCCTGAGCGGTCTCGAAGCGGCGGCTGGAGCTGCTCTCTCCCAGAAGCACGCCGACCAGCTGACGGCCGTCCCGGTCGGCGGCGAAGGCGAGGGTGTAGCCCGCGGCGCGCGTGAATCCGGTCTTCAGGCCGATGGTGCCCGGCGTGCGGAGGAGGCGATTCGTGTTCCGCCAGGAGTAGGCGCGGTGCTCCGCCGTCTCAGGGATCGAGCGGTGCCGGGTGGAGCCGACCTTCTTGATCAACTGGTTGTTCAGCGCCGCCTGGGCGAGCCGCACCTGGTCGCGTGCGGTGGAGTAGCCGCCGCCCTTGGTGGGCATCCCGTCGACGTTGACGTACAGCGTGTCCTTCATGGCGAGCTCGCGGGCGTTGGCGTTCATCTTCGCCGTGAACGCGTCGACACCAGGCCCGTACGTGCGGGCGAGCGCGTGGGCGGCGTCCGCGCCGGAGGGCAGCATCAGGGCGTACAGCAGGTCCTCCACGGTGAGCCGGTCACCGGCGCGCAGGTACGCCACCGAGGCGCCGCCCCTCGACGCGTAACGCACGTCCTTGGCGGTGACCTCGACCACGTCGGTCGGCTTGGCCTGCTTCAACACGGTGTAGGCGGTCATCACCTTGGTAATGCTGGCCACCGGGACCCGAAGATCGGCCTTCTTGCTGAAGTAGACCTTGCTGGTCTTGGCGTCGATCACATGGGCGGCACGGCCGAGCACCGCGGGGGCGTCAGCGGAGGGGGCGGGAACGTGGGCACGGGGGGCCGGTGAAACGACCGAACCGGCCGGTGGGGCGGCCTGTGCGACAGGGGCGACGGCGGTCACGGCGCCTGCGGTGATGGCGACGCCGAGCAGCGCGCGGCCCAGCCGGTTCTTGAGGTACGTGGGCATGAAGGGGTTGTGCTCCTAGCTTCCATGCCGCCTACCGGGTTAGCTGACGGGTTCGGGCTGGGAAGTGCCCTACGGACGCGGCTGAGCCGGCGTTCGATTCACCCCAAGGGAAGTGGGTCCCCGGTTCCGTGGATACGGATTCGGCGGCCGAGTGTCGTCCTGCGGATGAGCCTCAGGAGACGCGCGGTCCGGGCAATGCAATGGCAACGGACGAGTCGACGGCTCGCTGCACAATGCACTAAAAATAGCCAAACTGCACAAAAGGGGCAAATACTCCACACTCGCTCCTGCCCGATCCGCTACGCGTCGGCGATCGACCCCCAGCCGTCGTTCCAGATGTTGTCCCAGTCGGCCTTCACGATGAGCTTGTACGCGCGGTGATCGCAGCACCGAGCCGGCAAGGTGCGACACCGACCGCCAGCAGGCGGAACCGGCTCGATCCGCGCCCCAGCCGCGTCCGTTGACTCAGCGTCCCCGGTCATGTCGGAGCGGGGACGGTTCGAGGTCGAGCGCGAGGTGGAGTTGGCGCGTCCACCAGCGCAGCTGCGCGGTCGGGTCGCTCGCCGCGACGCCGGTGAGGCCGGCGCTGCGGCGGAAGGCACTCCCGTAGAGAGGCTCCATCGCCATCGCTTGGTGGAGGGCCGCGACCGCGAGCCGCGTGTCCTCGATCGAAGCCGCGGACGGCCGGAGCCTGTGGAGTGCGTCGACAAGCGGGTTCAGCATCCCGTCGCCATGCTCTCGCCAGCCCGCAGCATGCAGCGCGACCGCCAGCTCGCCGTAGCCCTGCCGGTACAGACCTGCGAGTGACTCGACGAGCTCCAGGAGGTCGGCGCCCTGCTCCAGCCACGACGAGAGAACGTCCTGCACAGCGGCTCTCAGTTGGCGTCCACCGTGTCGAAGCAGTTCGCGCAGCAGGTTGTCGCGGCTCTGGAAGTGGTGTGTCACGCCGGCGTCGGTCATGCCGACCCGGGCGGCGACGGCACGCACCTGGACCGCCGCGACGCCTCCGTCGGCGAGCAGCGCTGCCGCGGCGTCGAGGATCAGCCGGCGAGCCTCTTCAGGCGGTCTTCGTGTACGGCGTGTCCCCACGACTCCAACCTTACCTTGACCGGCCAAGGCAGCGGGTCGTATCGTACCTTGACAGCTCAAGGTAAGGGGTGCGGACATGCCTGTGGTCGACCTCACGACGTCGCGAGGGAACGAGGTTCCGGCCTCCCGTGAGGGCCTCGCTCGACGATTCGGTGCCGTCCCTGGCGGCAGGCGCCGGGACGAGCCGGGCTCCGACCAGCGATGACCGAAGTCACCCTCGCCCGAGGAGACGTAACGCTGCGAGGCACGGCCACCGGCATCGGTCCGACCGTCATCCTGCTCCACGCCGGCGCCGAACGTCGCGGTGTGTGGACGCCGGTCGCGGCGGCGCTCGCCCTGTCCGGGCTCCGGACCGTGGCCTTCGACCTGCGCGGTCACGGCGACAGCTCGGGACGGGCAACGACGCTGCGGGCCATCGAGCAGGACGTGACCGCGATGATCTGCCGAGAGCCGGCACCGGTCGTCGTGGTCGGCGCCTCCCTCGGCGGGCTGGCCGCCATCGCGTCCCTCGCCGACCCACGCGCGGCACGACATGTCGCCGGGTTGGTACTCGTCGACGTCGTACCCGATCCCGATCCCGATCGGGTTCGCGCCTGGCTCGATGCCCGTGGCCTCCGCCACATCCACGCCGAGCTCGTCGAGGACATCCTCGAACGCGGTCCCGAGCTTCTGGCGACAGCCGCGAAGATCGAGCTGCCGATCCTGCTCGTTCGTGGCGGGCCGCGCTCACCGCTCATCGACGCTGAGGTGGAGCGCTTCCGCGCCGCCAACCCTGCGGTCACGGTCTCTCAGGTGCCTGCCGCAGGTCACCTGGTAGCTCGTGATGCTCCCGATGAGCTCGCCCGCATCGTCGCGGACCGCGCGTCGACGTGGCTCGCCACCGGGACGACCGCCCGTCGTGCCTTCGCGCTGCAACGCTCGCTGGGCGCCGACCGGCTCGACCACCCAGGTGGAACGCTGCTCGCCCACCTGCACAGGGTGCACGCCCTCACCGTGGCGTGGTCCGCCGCGCCACGCACCCAGCTGGCCGCCATCTGCCACGCGACCTACGGCACCGACGGGTTCCCGCACGCGCTCATGGCGACGACGGAGCGGCGACGGCTCGAACGCGTCATCGGGTCCGATGCCGAGTCGCTCGTCTATCTCTATGGCGCCTGTAACCGATCCCACACCTACCGCGGCCTCGGGCGCCAACCGCTTCCCGTCCGTGATCGCTTCACCGGCGACATCACGCCGATCCATGAGGCCGACCTCGTCGACTTCGCCGTGCTCACCATCGCCAACGAGCTCGACGTCGCCCGCTTCGCTCGTCTTCCACGCACGGCCCTGAACGAGATCCGCCGCCTCGTGGCCGCGCTCGCCGCCTACGCGCCCGTCGAAGCCGCGCGGGCGCTCGACGACGGCGCCCTCGCGTGACCATCGAACAGCCATGGACGCTCGCCGACCCGCCGGGGCTGTCCGGCGTTCGTGCCGGCGACGACCTTGTGGCTCCTCGGCGGCGGCGATCCCCTGCCTAGCCCGTGGTGAGATCGCGGCGGCGCATGCCGTACAGACCGAGGGCCGTCAGCGCCGCGGCGAGTGCGACCAGGACCACCGTGGCCACCGGGGCGAACGCCCCCAACGGGTGCCAGGGAAGGTGGGACAGCACCGACGTGTTCACCAGCCATCCCTGCACCCTCCAGTAGGGCCCCAGGATCTGGACGAACGCGCTGTACACGAGCACGACCCAGGCCGCGCTGATGGCCCGCGGGGCGAGCCCGAGCAGCGCGGCGGGTACGGCGAGCAGCACCAGCACCTCCGGGATGCGGAGCAGGCATGCCCGGACGACCTCGCCCGCGAGGGCGGGGTCGCCGCTCGACGCGGCGGCGCCGGCGCCGAGCGCGAGACCGTACACCGCCAGCAGGACGACCACGGCGAGCGCGGAGACCAGCAGGGACGACCCGAGCCACGTCGATCTGCCGGTCGGCCCGGCCAGCACTGGACCGAGACGGCCGCGCACCTCCTCCGCCCGGAGCCGGAGAACCGACAGGACCGCGAAGACGCCGGTGTAGAGGGACCCGGTGAACACCATGAGGCTGAGCCAGGCCCGCCCGAAGTCCGCCCCGGCGAAGATGGGGAGAGCGGTGGTCGACATTCCACCGGTCATGCCGCCCAGGACGAGTCCCACGGTGACGAACGCGGCTCCCCACCAGCCGATGGCCCCCTGCTGGAGCCTCAGCGCGAGCGTGAACGGCGAGCGCAGCCACGAAGGCGCCGTGGCCCGGCCGGGACGTGGGGCCACGAAGGCGGCAGCGAGATCTCTGCGGCTCGCCAGGGCGTAGGCGCCCGCGACCAGGAGCCCGGCGAGAAGAGCGGAAAGACCGAGCGGCCACCAACGATCGCCGGCCAGCACCCGGGCCTGCTGTGACCAGCCGATCGGCGACAGCCAGAACAGCGGACCGCCCTCCTGGCTCTGCATCGCTCCCGCACCGCGGAGAATCCACGCTCCGAAGAGCACCGCGCCCGCGAGCCCGCCGGCGCCTCTGGCGTACTCGGTGAGCTGTGCGGTGACCGCGGCGACCGCGGCGAACACCAGCCCGGCCGCGGCGAGGGAAGCGCCGAACAGCAGCGCGCCGCCGGTGGGAAACCCGATGCTGATCGCCGCGACGGCGGTGAAGACCGCGAGCGCGGCATCGCCCAGCAAGGCGACGATCAGCGCCGCGGTGAGCTGGGCGTGCCGGCCGACGACGGCCGCGCGGATGAGTTCGGCCCGGCCCGTCTGCTCTTCTGCCCGGGTGTGCCGGGTGACGAGCAGGATGTTCATCAGCGCGGCGGCCAGCAGGAACTCGACCCAGTAGGCGGCGAGGAAGTACTTCTGCGTGGTGACGGCCTCGGCGTCGAAGAAGGGCCCCGCGAGCACCCTCATGAAGGAAACCTGGATCAGCTCCGTGGCTTCGGCCAGGGCCTCCGGCGTCGGGACGACCGCGGTGGTGGCCGCGTAGTAGAAGCGCGGGACCAGGACTGTGATGGCGAGCACCCAGATCGGCAGCTTGATCCGGTCGCGGCGCAGCGCCAGCCGTACCATGGCGCCGGTGCCGGTCAGGTGGCCGCTCGCCGCTCTCGATCCGGTACGGCTGTGCGCAGGGGAGACCGTGGCGGTCATGCCGCCTCCTTGATCCCGTAGTGCCGGAGCATGAGCTCCTCCAGCGTCGGCGGGTGGCTGACCAGCGAGTGGATGCCGAACCTCGTGAGGTGCAGGACAGCCGCGTCGAGGTGTTCGGTGTCCACGCTGAACCGCACGCCGCCGCCCTCGATCTTCGCGTTGTGGATGCCGGGCAGCCGGTCGAGGCCGCTGACCGGTGCGGCGGTCTCGGCCACGATCGTCGTCCTGGTCAGGTGCCGCATCTGCGCCAGCGTCCCCGACTCCACGACCTTCCCCTCCCTGATGATGGTGACCCGGTCGGCGAGGGTTTCGACCTGGGCGAGGATGTGACTGGACAGCAGGATGGTGTGCCCGGCGGCCTTCGCCTCGGCGACGACCTGCTGGAACACCGCCTCCATCAGCGGGTCGAGCCCGCTCGTGGGCTCGTCGAGGATCAGCAGCTCCACGTCGGCGGCGAGGGCGGCGACGAGGGCGACCTTCTGGCGGTTGCCCTTGGAATAGGTCCGCGCCTTCTTCTTCGGGTCGAGCTCGAACCGCTCGATCAGCTCGTCCCTGCGCCTGTTGTCGAGCCCGCCGCGCAAGCGGCCGAGCACGTCGATGGCCTCGCCTCCGGTGAGGTTGGGCCACAGCTCCACATCGCCCGGCACATACGCCAGCCGCCGGTGCAACGCGACGGCGTCCGCCCAGGGGTCGCCGCCCAGCACCCTGGCGCTGCCGGAGGTGGCTCGCATCAGGCCCAGCAGGATGCGGATGGTGGTCGACTTTCCCGCCCCGTTCGGGCCGAGGAAGCCGTGCACCTCGCCGGTGCGTACGGTGAGGTCGAGCCCGTCGAGGGCGCGTGCCGGTCCGAAAACTTTGACGAGTCCGGCAGTGGCGATGGCAGGGGTCATGGGTTCTCTCCGATGGCGGGTCTTTTGCGCATGGCGAGGAGGCGACGGTTCGCTCAGGAAGCGGGGAGGGTCACTCGTGCGTCGAATTCGCGGTCCGGGAGGGACTTCTTGAGGCTGAGGAGATTGTCGGCCTGCCAGCCCACGACGTAGCGGGTGTCAGGCCGGGGCGACTCGACGGCCTCCCTGATCGCCGTCGCGACGACGCCGGGGTCCGATGCCTGGTCGCTCGCGCTCACCGACACCTCGGCGGCGCGTGCCATGGCCTCGGCCATCTGCCGGTAGGCCCCGTTTCCGGAGATCTCCCGCAGTTGCCGGGCGGTCGCGGCCTCGAAATCGGTCCTGATGATGCCGGGCTGGATGACGACGACGTCGATGCCGAACTGTCCGGTCTCCATGCGGAGCGTGTCGGAGAAGGCTTCCAGGGCGTGCTTGGAGGCGTAGTACCAGGCGCCGAGCGGGAGCGCGAGCTCGCCGCCGATCGAGGACACGTTGACGATCGTGCCCGATCGTCGTCGCCGCATCTGCGGCAGGACGAGCTGGATCAGCCGGGCCGGTGCGTACACGTTGACCTCGAACAGGTCTCGTGCCATCGCCAGGGGCGTGTCCTCGACGGCGCCGTGGACGACGCCTCCCGCGTTGTTCACCAGGACGTCGATCCGCTGGTGTTCGTCCAGGATGGTACGGACCACCCGCTGGAGGTCTTCTTCCTTGGTCACGTCCATCGGCAGGGGGTGACCTCCCGCTTCGCTGATCGCCGCCATCTTGTGCACCCGCCGCGCCGCGCCGTACACGATGTGGCCGGCGCGCAGGAGTTCGAGTGCGGTGGCCTGGCCGATGCCGGACGAGGCGCCGGTGACGAGGCAGATCTTGGCAGCCATGCCAGGGTCTCCTGAGATTCGATGGAAGGTGTACGGCCGCCGCGATCGCCACGGCCATCGTTCACGCATCGGGAAAGCTACGACCGCGTTCGAGGATTCAGCAAGGGGCGGACGGTGTCACCGCAGTTCAGGCCGCCTCGATTGGCGCAACGACCTTGCAGGCAAATGCAACAGCCGCCTGCCGTGTCGCAATCAGCCGCGCCCGGCGACATACTTGTGCATCCGCGACGACCGGGAGGAGTCCATGCCGGGAGGCCACCTGACGTACGAGGATCGCCGCAAGATCGCCGAAGGGCTGGCGGAAGGGCTCGCCTATGCGGAGATCGCCCGTCGCCTGGGGCGGCCGAGGTCGACCATCGGCCGCGAGATCGCCCGCAACGGCGGCCCGCACGGCTACCACGCCGCCCGGGCGCAGCAGGCGACCGAGTGGCGGGCCCGCCGCCGGCCGAACCCGCCACTGAGCACGCCCGCCCTCGTGGACGCCGGCGGGCGTGACCCCCAGGCGGTGCGGGAGTACGAGCAGAAGCTCACCGGCCTGATGTCAGGAGGGTGGCCGCCGATGGCGGCCAAGGTGCTTGTCTGCCTGCTCACCAGCGACAGCGGCAACATGACCGTCGCCGAGCTGATCGAACGGCTGCGGGTCAGCCCGGCGTCCATCTCCAAGGCCGTCGGCTCGCTCGAGCAACTGGGGCTCGTCAAACGCGAACGTGACAACCGGCGTGAGCGGTACTTCATCGACGATGAGGTCTGGTACAGGGCGTGGTTGGTCGGCACCCGGTCGATGGCGATGTGGGCCGACACCATCAGGGAAGGCGTCGAGGTCCTCGGCGCCCGGACCCCGGCAAGCACCCGGCTTCACACCGCAAGCCGGTTCTTCCAGCTCCTCAGCTCCGACATGGCGCGGGCGGCCGAACACTACCGGCAAACCTTTTCCGGCACCGGTGACGACACGCACTGACCACACCTCGCGTGGCCTGGCGGCTAGGAGTCGTCGAGGTTCCGCCTGTCGCCGGCGAGCGAGCCACGCCGGCCCAGCCGCCATCCGGCCGCTGTCCAGCACGTTCCCCAGAGCAGGAAGAACGGCGACCACAGCAGCAGGTCCCAGCGCGCCAAGGTGCGGGCCAGCGCGGCGTGCTCGACCGGCGCAGGGCGAACCCCGGTCAGCAGCAGGGCGTCGCCGACGAATCCGAACCCCAGCGCCCCGATCGAGCGCGCGATCATGAAAATGCCCAGGATCCAGGTGATCGCGAGCAGCAGCCGGCGTGGGACGGCCGCACCCCAGGGCCGCACGGTGGCCAGCGCGACGATGACACCGACCACCGCGGCACCGGCCAGCAACCAGTGGCTGGCCACGAACAAGGGATCACGGGCGAGAAGCTGTTCGCGCAGCTGCGGAGGCAGCGGGTCCTTGTCAGCCAGCGCATTGGCCCCCAGCGCCTGGGCGAGCTTCATCGACCCGTAGGCCGCGGCGCACGCCGCCGCCCCGTACGCGCCCACCCGCGCCCGATCAGCCCGCGACATGTCTCGTCGCCGCGGCGTAGGACCGGATCATCTCCAGGAGCAGCCCGATCACCAGGATGCCAAGGACTCCGTGGTACCACTGCCAGCCCACGCCCATGCCGACGAACGCGTCCACGATCATGATCCCCGCGCCGCCGCCGACCGCCAGCGACATCCCGACGAGCACGAGCAGCATCAACGTTCTCGGCACCCTCCGCCCCAGCGCCGTGACCGTGGCGACGGCGACGCAGGCGCCCAACACGCCGGACGCGGTCGCGAGCCACTGTGCGGCGGCCGCGTCCATGAAGTAGCTTCGGGTCTCGGCGGCCGACACGGGTGGGCCGCCGGGGAACCCGAGCCGGTCCTGTAGCGCGAAGGCGGCCTTCCCCGCGGCGTAGCCGAGGAACAGCACCGCCACCGCGTAAGCCGGCCAGCTTCGTGGGCGATCAGCAGCAGTCATGACTGCGACGGTAGAGGCCGCGCACCGGGCATCACTCCCCACAGTGAGGGAGGCGCCTCCCCTCACGGGGGGAGTTCCAGAACCTCCCCCTGGATCGAGTCGGCGCTCGCCACGGCCCGCGGGCTCAGGCCGATCCGGCGCAAAGCGGCCGGGTGAGCCGCGCGGCGCGCTCCGAGCCGGTGAAGCCGATCCCGACTCCGCCGGCAGCGGATCCAGATGACCATCCACCGCGCGCCGGCGTCGGGTTCACCGAGCCTTGATCAAGGCTCTCAGGTCTCCTGTGGGATCTCGACACGGACCGGATCGGTGATGGCGGGAGGCGTTCCTGGGAAGGCGCCGGTGAGCAGGGCGGCGACCGTGTAAAGGTTCCAGGCCAGTGCAGGCTGCTTCACGACAGGTTCGGAGAAGAAGGCCTTCAACGCGTCGCCGCGTACGAGGGCGGTCAGGGCGTCTGCTCGCTCGAGCACGAACTCTCCGAGAAGAGCCGACAGACGGGGCCCCGGGCTGGTACGCCAGTTCCAGGGGTTGCCACGCTTCGGAGCAGGTGGCGCGGAAGTCCTCACGGGCGGCTTGCGCTGCCACCATCGGCGCTGTGCTTTCGCCTGCCCGGTTCGGAAGCGCCATGGCTTGCCCTCGAGTTCGACCTCCTGCAGGCCGGGAGCCAGTCGGCTGGTCAACTCGTGGACGACCTCTTCCGAATGCCGCCATCGCTGATCGAGCGACAGCGCCTCGATCACCACGCGATTGTCGAGGAACGGCTGAACCGGATCCCCGCGCCGCAGGGATCCCACTCTCGCCGCGGCATGCCAACGTCCCACGCGGTACGTGACATACAGGTGGTCGAGCACTTCCCACGGGTTCTCGCCGACTCGCCGCAGCCATGGCTCCGCGAGCATGCGGGCGTGCTCGTTCGCCTCGTCGGTGAACAGCGGTTCGTTCTTGAGGAAGAAGTCACCGACCCTGCGACGCATCGCCCTGTCGGTGGTCTGCCCCTGACCGTAGAGGAAGCCACCCCTGAGGATCTCACCGCTCTGCCCGGACATGGTCGGCATGGTGGAGTATGGCCGGTAGTCGACGATGCTCTCGTACGCCGAGGTCATGCCTTCGCAGGCCCGGATCACCTCATAGGTGCGCACGCTCGGGTGCGGGACGAGCACGGCGTCCTTCGCCTCGGTCTGCACGGGTGGGATGACCGCGTGGTGGATACGCAACCGAGCGGCGAGCTCCCTGGCGATGATCACGTCGGGGTGGGTGTCGAGACCGTTGGTCGTCGCGCGGAAGGGGACATGGCCCGCGTGCAGAAGCGCCGCCATCAACCGGCTGTCGCGCCCGCCCGTCAGCGCCAGGTTCACCGGCTCGGGGACGGCCTGCAACGGCTCGACGGCGGCGACGAGGGCGTCACCCAACCGCCTGATCGACTGGCGTTTGGCTCTCGCCGACGTGGGCGCCGGTAGCGCCGGCGGCAGGGGACGCGAGGCGATCCTCCTGCGACCGTCCTTGATCGTGATCACGGAGGAGGGTCCAAGCGCCGTCACGCCTCGGTATGGGGTCTCGTCGGAGAGGAAGTACCCCTGACGGATCATGGTTTGCAGGGCGACCTCGTTCCAGGCGACCTTTCCTGCGTTCGCCACGAGGTGCACGTGCAGAGCGCGGGTTCCCACCAGGTGGAGGTCGTCGTTCTCGGCGTGGAAGACGGACAGAGCCCTGGTGCTCGCGGTGGCGGCCTGGAGCTCGCCCTCCGTCACGCGGACGACCGAAAGGCAACCGGAAAGATCCGCCATCATCGCGCCCAGATCGGAAGCTTGGATGAGACGCCGTACGTCCCGCTGGGAGGCGAGCGTGCCGCTGATGCCCAAGCCGCGGTGCGACCCCCGCGCGATCAGTGGCGGGCGTCCCTCGGCCCCTTCCTCGTTGGACCAGGCGAGCAACGCGGCGCCCCCGCCGACCCACTCGGCGGCGTCGACGGTTTCCTGCGGCACAGGAAAGACGTCACCGAGAAGCGAACGGGCCAAGGAGAGAGACCGCCTGACATCCACCCCCGGACGCTTCGCGGCCATCCCGAGGAATACGCGCATGGAGACTCCATCTCTACGGGACGAAGGACGTCGGCGCGGACCGTCCCCGCCCGGACGGGTGCCGGACAGGACACCATGGGCGGCGCTCCTGCCGTCCGGGCGGACGAGCGCACGCGCGGCCGTGAAGCCGATCGGCCGGGACCGCGGCCACCAGGCCACCGCCTGAGGTCATGCGCGCCTCTCCATCGTCTGGATCTTCATGACTGATTGCCGCGAAGCGGCGTTCGAGTTCGCGCGGTGGCGGCGAACCGGGGCGCGGCGGGACGAGACCGACGACGAGAGTGGCGTCACTGACAAACAATCTTGTATATCTGGGACCATGGTTGCGCCACTCCTGCCCGGAGACCCTCGTCAACTCGGCTCCTACTGGCCGGCCAGACGGCTCGGCGCGGGCGGCCAGGGCGTGGTCTACGAGGCCTACGACAGCTTGGGCGAGCGGGTGGCGGTCAAGGCGCTGCGCGAGGACTTCATCACCGACGCCTACCGTGACCAGCTGCGCAAGGAGGTGGCGGCGCTCAACCGGGTGGCCCCCTTCTGCACCGCGCGATTGATCGAGGCCGACCTCGACCACGTCCCGCCGTACCTGGTCAGCGAGTACGTCCCCGGGCCCGATCTGCAGAACCGCGTGGACGAGGAGGGGCCGTACCGCCAGGACGACCTGCATCGCCTCGCGGTAGGGATCGCCACCGCGCTGTCGAGCATCCACCAGGCCGGCGTGACGCACCGGGATCTGAAGCCGGCCAACGTCCTGCTCGGCCCGGACGGTCCCCGGGTCATCGACTTCGGCATCGCGCGCACCGAGGAGATGTCGCGGAGCGCGACCGGGCAGCTGAAGGGCACGCCGCGATGGATGGCCCCCGAGCTGTTCCGCGGCCTTCCCGCCTCCCCCGCCGTCGACATCTGGGCGTGGGGCGCCGTCGTCCTGTTCGCGGCCACGGGCAAGCCTCCCTTCGACGGCGACAGCATGCCCGGGCTGATCAACCAGATCCTCCGTCACCGGCCCGGCTTCGACGTGCTGCAGGAGCCGCTGCGGTCCCTGGTGGCACGGGCGCTGTCTCACGACCCTGCCGGGCGCCCCACGCCGGGGCAGCTGCTGGAAGGCCTGATCGGCGGCCGGGGCACGCTCGAGGAGGCCACCGCAGTCGCTGGGACCCTGTCCAGGGCGACGGCACCTCCGTCGCTGGCGCAGCTGGCCGAGCAGGTCTATGCCGGGCTCGCACCCGCCGAGCAGGCGTTCATGCCGCGCGTCCTACTCCGGATGATCTCGGCCGCCCCGGATGCCAGGCACACACTGCGCAAGGTCGCCGCCGTCGAGTTCCTGGACATGGAGACGAGCGAGCAGAGCGTCTGGCGCACCCTCGACAGGCTGGCCCAGGCGGGACTGATGGTCCGCGACGGCGACTTCTTCACCCTCGCCACCCCCGCTCTGGTACGGGCCTGGCCTCGGCTGCGCGATTGGGTCGCCGACGAACGAGAGATCCTCGACGCCCACCACGGGATCGCCGACGCGGCGCGGCGCTGGCAGAGCCGCGGGCACAAGAGCGGCGACCTGCTACAGGGCAGCTCCCTCGACGAGGCGCTCACCCGTGTCGCGACCGGCCGCCGGCACCTCACCCTCAACCTGGTCGAACGCTCGTTCCTCGACCAGTCCGTGCGCGCCGCGCAGCACAGGCGGCGCTACCGTACGCTGCTGAGCGCGGTTCTGGCGGTCCTTCTCGTCGCGACCACCGCGACGGCGGCCATCGCGATCGCCCAGGGCATCGAGCTGGCGGCCACGAACCAGGCCGTCTCCCGGCAGCGGGACATCGCCATCGGCGACCGGGTCGCCAACCTCGCCCTCACGATGCGGCGCGTCGATCCCGCCACCGCCAAGCAACTGGCCGTCGCCGCCGCGACTCTGGCGCCCGACGGTCACGCGGCCAGGAACGCGCTGGCCACCCTCTACAACCAGACGGAGCAGTACACCTACCGGCCACCCGGCGTCGACGGCCGCTGGCGGATGAGCGCGGACGGCACCCGCAGGCTGACGGCCTACGCGCGCGGCCACGAGGTGAAGCTCGCCGACATCGATTCGCGCCGGGTGATACGGACGATCACGTTGACCGGAGAGCCGATCGACGACGGCGCGCTCGGTCACGTCCTGTCCCTCACGGCGGACGGCACGGCCATGTCGCTGGTCAGGAAGGACGGCAGCGTCGGCGTCTGGGACACGGCGACCGGACGGCCACGGCCGGTGACGATCCGCGTCCCCGAACCGTACGCCATGCTCGACCCCATGGGCACCCGCCTGCTGAGCTTCTCGGCGACGCAGGCGATCGTGTGGGACGTGGCGTCGGGCCGGCCCGTGCTCACCATCCCGCACCAGCTCCTGGCCGCGACCTTCACACCGGACGGACGATCGCTGGTCACCCTCCGCGGCGGCGAACTCGAGCACTGGGACATCGTCAAGGGCACGAAGCGGTCCCTGCCCAGGCTCGGCGAGGACGCCGAGCGGATCAGCGGTATGGAGGTCAGCCCGGACGGCCGCCGCCTCGGTGTGATCAAGGGCGATCGGGTGTGGATCGTCCGCCTGGACAAGGAGGACATCAGCCGGCGGCAGCTGCAGAAGAACGACGGCCGCATCGGGATCGCCTTCAGTCACGACGGCAGGTTCGTCGCCGTCGGCGGCACCGTGTGGGGCACCGAGGGCGTCCACGACCAGTCCTCGGACCTCGTGGGCGAACGCAACGAGCCCGTCTTCAGGTACACCGGCGGCTGCGCCAACCCGGTCTTCGGCCCGGCAGACCGCACTCTGCGCTGCGCCGACCACTCCACCGACACCGTCTCCGTCCTCTCCCTCAGCCCCGTCACGGACTCCGTCAAACTCACCGACGCCCTCGTCCTTCCTGCGGCCGTTCTCAGCGAGGACGGCTCGACTCTCGCCATCGAGTCCGGCCATGACCTGGAGATCTGGGATCCGGTACGGCGCGCCAAGCGGGGAGCGCTGCCGCTCAACGGCGTCGAGGGCACCAGCGAATCGCTGTTCACGCTGTCAAGAGACGGAAGACTCCTGGCGAGCAGCTTCCGCAGAAGCGGGAAGGTCGAGATCTGGGAGATCGCCTCGGCGACCAAGAAGGTCACCTTGCAGACCGGTCACGCGATCAGCGACCGGCTGCCTCTCAGGTTCTCGCCCGACGGCCGGACGCTCGCGGTGCTCACCAGCCCCACCCTCGGCTCGACCTCCCTCGAACTGTGGGACGTGGGCTCGGGAACGCTGCGGGTGAAGTCCGCCGGAGCCCAGGTGGATCCCGATCAGGTCATCGTGGGCGAACCGCGTGTCCTGTTCAGCCCCGACGGGCGCACCGTTCTGTCCGGCCCGGACCAGGGCATCGTCGATGTCGCGACCGGCGCGAGAGTCCTGGCGCCCAACCTGGACCTGAGCCCGGCCAAAGCCCGCAGCCGCGACGGGCTCGTCGCCGTGGTCGACAAGGACAAGGTCGGGTTCTGGGACGCGCGGACGCTCCGGCACAGGTACGACGTGCTTCCCGGCGCGGACCTGGGCAACGCCGCCGCCTTCTCCCCCGACGGGAAACTGCTCGCGCTGGCCGACAGGACCGGCCGGATACGGCTGTGGGACGTCGCGAACAGGCGTGCTCTGGGCCTGCCGCTCGCCGGTTTCCTGACGCCCAAGGCCAGGACCGGCCCGGACACGGTCACGGCCATGGCGTTCTCCGCCGACGGCGCGGTGCTGGCCGCTGTCGACGACGCCGGCCGCCACCGCACCCACCTCGTCGCCCCCGGCAAGGTCAAGAGCGCCCTCTGCGGCCTGTTCGGTCCACTGTCCGAGGCTGGCTGGAAGACCTACATCGCGGAGATCCCCTACCGGCGTACCTGCTGACCACCATGGCAACCGTCAAGGACCCAGAGGGGTGCAGTCGAGGATGACGTGTCCGAGCGCGGTCCTGTGAACGCCGGCAAGGTCGAGCCCGGCTCCGGCGGTGAGGGCGATGTAGTCCTCGACGGTGCGCTCGCGACCGCCGCTGAGCACGAGCATGCGCAGGTCCATCTCGGCGAACATGGCCGGGTCGTCGCCGGAACCGCCGTGTGACTCGATCACGACGACCCGTCCGTGCTGCCCGGCCGCGTCGGCGCACCGACGCAGGATCAGCAGGGCGTCGTCGTCGCCCCAGTCGTGCACCACCCGCCTGAGCACGTACACGTCACCCCCGGCGGGCAGCGGATCGAAGAAGCTCTGGCCGACGAACTCGCACCGCGAATCCACCCCGTGCGAGGCCAGGTACCGCCGGCCTCGATCCACGGTGTCCGGCAGATCCACCAGCGTGGCCCGGACATCCGGGTTGTCGCGCAGCACTTCGGCGAGCAGGGCGCCGGTGCCACCGCCGACGTCGACCACGTGCCGCGCACCGGACCAGTCGTACCCCTTGGCCGCATCGGCGAGGTAGTCCGCTCCTGAGGCCATCATCGCGTCGAACGAGGCGCTCATCTGCGGGTTCGCGGCGAGGTAGCGCCAGAACGGGGCGCCGAAGACCGCCTCCCACGCCGGTCGCCCTGTGTGGACCGTGTGCAGCAGACCGGTGAACGCCAGGTCCATCTGCCCGCCGAAGCCACCCAGGTCGAGCCGCGCCCGCATCCCGGAAGGATGGTCGGACGCCAGCAGCGCGGCGGGCTCGTTGACGGCGAACCTGCCCGGCTCCCGTTCGATGAAGACGCCCCGGCAGGCCAAGTGGCGTAGCAACCGGCCCAGCGCGTCCGCGTCGGTGTCGGACCTGCGTGCCAGTTCCTCGACGGGCACCGCGTCGTCGGCCATCAGATCGGTGAGCCCCAGCGAGGCCGCGACCCGCACCGCCATCGGCGTGACCAGGTCCGTGACGGGTGCCAGTACTTCCCATGCCGCTTCCCACGCCGACGTCCGGCCCCGCTCGTCGTGATCGTCTTCGGTCACGACCCCTCCTCTCGCGGGATCAAGGCTGGCCTGCCCGCCCCGACCGAACACTGCCGATCTTGACCGCTGGTGATTCGTCGGGCGGCCGAGCTGTTCACGCTCTCCCGGCCGACGATATACCGCGCCCCCTGCGCGGTCTCCCCCCGTCCGGGCGATCGTCACAGCAGTCCGGCGGCCTTGAGATCCCGGACATGGGCGGCCAGGCGCGATCCGAGGGAGCGCAAGGCTTCGTGATCGCCGTCGATCAGCGGGCCGCTGACCATGGTGGCGGTCGCCGCCACGATCATCTGGCTGGTGAACCGGCCACCCTCGGTCGTGGCTCCGAGGATGTCGGCGACGTGATCCCCCAGACGCCGCTGGAACATCGCGCGGTGCTCCATCGCCTCCGGGCCGGCGGCGTAGACCTCGGTCACGCACAGGCGAGCGTTGGCGGGGTCGTCGGTGAGCGTCTCCAGAAAGGCCGTCATGGCCCGGTCGAAGCGCTCGAGCGGGCCTCCGTCTCCTGCCGCGGCCATGAGGATCCGCTGTTCCAGCAGCGCCGTAGAGCGCTCGAACGCCGCCATGAAACAGTCGAGCTTGGAGGTGAAGTGCTGGTAGAAGCTCTGCCGGGAGATGACGGCGCGCTTGATCACGTCCTCGACGGAGGTCTTCACGAACCCCTTCTCGCTCGTCACCTCGGCCATGGCCGTCATCAGCCGGTCGCGTTGCGCTCTGGCCACCTCGTCGGGAGGTAGTGCGTACCTGCCGCGAGGAAGACGACGGATGGAGGAGCTGTCCATACAGGTCACCCTAACGATCGACAAGCCGGCGCGATCGCCGCGGGCGCCCCTTCGACGGCGCGTGCCGCCTCGCGTCAGCGATGACCGAGCTCGACGCGCGTACCCGAGTGGGGGCCGTCCGCCGCATCGCCGCCGAGGCCGGCCGGCTCCGGGCACGGGACCTCGGCGGTCAGTGTGAACCGGCCTTCGTCCCGTTCCACGGCGAGGCGCCCGCCCGCCTCCTCCAGGCGGCGGGAGAGGTTGGTCAGGCCGGTGCCCTCCCGCAGGGGAGAAGCGGTCGCGCCGTCGTTGGAGACCGTCAGGCGTACGGCGTCGCATACGGTGATCGCGCACCGGGTGGCCCGCGCATGCCGTACCACGTTGGTCACCGCCTCGCGGAGGACGACGGCCATGAGGGAGTCGACCTCGGGCAGCAGCCGTACCGGTGGAAGGTCGACCGTGACCTCGACGCCCGCGGCCGCGAGCATCGAGCGGGCCGTGGCCGCCTCCTCCCGCAGGGAGAGGAGCGCCGGGTGGCCGGTGATGGAGCGAACGTCGACCAGCGCCTGCTCGGCGAGTAGAGGCCTCACCGTCCACGACCACCGATCGGCGGTGGCGCCGCCTGGGAGGGTCCCGCGCCGGCCCCGGGAAGCGCCGGCTCTCCGTCACGCGCTAGGGTTTGCTCATGCAAGCAAAATCTGGCTCGCCCGAGCAGATGACGTTCACCGAGCAGGCTCGACGCGCCCAGATCATCGAGGCGGCCGTCGAGGTGATCGCCGAGGTCGGCTCCGCCGGAGCCTCGTTCGCGAGGATCGCCGAGCGGGCCGGGCTGAGCAGCACAGGGCTGATCACCTACCACTTCGCCAACCGGCAGGATCTGATCGACTCCATCGTCCGGGAGGTCATGACCGCGTTCGCCGGCCACGTCGGCCCGCTCGTCGCCGCCGCACCGACCCCCGCCGCCGCGCTGGACGCCTTCATCGGCGCGAACGTGGATTTCATCCGGTCGCACCGCCGGCATCTGCTGGCCGTACTGGACATCGCCGCCGGTTCCCGCGACACCGGGGACGGGGCCTCCGCCTCCGCGGCGGTCGCGCGCGCGGATCTCGACGCGCTCCAGGAGCTCCTGGAGAGGGGGCAGGCGCAGGGAGAGTTCCGCGCGTTCGACCCCCGGTCCGTCGCGATCGCGATCCGCTCCCTTCGCGACGGGATCCTCGGTGCGCTCACCGTGGATCCCGATCTCGACCTGGACGCCTACGGAAGCGAGCTGCGCACCGTGGTCCGTCTCATGACCGCCGTCCCACCGTACGCACAGGGAGAGACGTCATGACCCGTTCGCCGGACAAGGCCGCACTGGACGCACGCCCGATCCCCGGCTGGTACCAGGACGCGAAGCTGGGCGTCTTCATCCACTGGGGCCTCTACTCGGTCCCCGCCTTCGCCGATCCAGCGGCCGGCGACTTCAACGACTTCATGCGCGACCTGACCGCCATGAAGGACACCGGGGGCGACATGCCCTACGCCGAGTGGTATCTCAACGCGCTGCGCGTGCCCGGCTCACCGACCGCCCGGCACCACCAGGCGACGTACGGCGACGACTTCCCCTACACCCGCTTCCGCGACCAGTTCGACGCCGCCGCCGCAGAGGTCGACTTCGGCGACTGGGCCCGGTTCTTCGCCGGCGCGGGCGCGCAGTACGTGGTCATGGTCACCAGGCACCTGGACGGATACCCCCTGTGGCCCACCAAGGTGGCCAACCCCCACGCGCCCGCCGGATACCGGGCGCGGCGGGACCTCGTCGGCGACCTCACCGCGGCCGTCAGAGCGGAGGGGCTCAGGATGGGCCTCTACTATGCGGGCGGCATCGACTGGACGTTCACCGACAGGCCGATCCGGACCATGACCGACCTCATGGAGCAGCAGGCGCTCGGCGAGGAGTACGCGCGGTACGCCACGGCGCAGTGGCGGGAGCTGATCGACTCCTACCGGCCGTCCATCCTGTGGAACGACATGGGCTGGCCGGCGGAGCAGGACCCGCACGAGCTCTTCGCGCACTACTACGACTCCGTGCCTGAAGGGGTGGTCAACGACCGCTGGATCCAGTCGAAGATGCCCCGCAACCGCCTCGCTCGCGGCCTCTACCTGCGTTTCATGGGGACGATGCTGAAGCTCATGACCCGTGGCGGCAAGGAGCTGCCGACCCCGGTCCCGACGTTCCACTATGACGTCCAGACCCACGAGTACCGCTCGCCCGAGACCGTGCTCCCCCATGCCTGGGAGCTGACCCGGGGCCTGGGCACCTCCTTCGGCCACAACGCGCAGGAGAGCGCCGCCGACCTGCTCACCGGCACCGAACTCGTCCACCTGCTCGTCGACGTGGTCAGCAAGGGCGGCAACCTGCTCGTCAACGTCGGCCCTGACGGACACGGCGGCATCCCCGAGATGCAGCGGCGGCCGCTCCGCGAGCTCGGCGCGTGGCTGGAGACCAACGGCCGGGCGATCTTCGCGACGCGCCCGTGGACCCGGACGCGGACGACCACCTCGGAGGGCCATCCCATCCACTTCACCAGCAAGGACACCACCGTCTACGCCACCGTCCTCGCCGACCGCCTCCCCGGGCCCCTCGTCATCCGTGACCTGACGCTCTCTCCTGGCACGCATGTCCAGCTCCTCGGCGCGGACGGCGATGTGGACGTGGCATGGACGCGGCGCGGAGCCGACGTGGAGATCGCGACGCCGCAGCGGCGATCTCCCGCTCACGTGCTGGCGATGACCACGGCAGGCTGAGAGAGCGAGGGCGTCACCGCGCCGTGCCGTAGCGGCTGAGCAACGGCTTGCTCCTGTCCCAGGGCTCCAGTCGCCCACGTTGCTCGGCCTGCCTCCGCGCGATACCGGACAGGGCCTCCAGAACCACCCTGCTCCCGAGCATCGCCGTCACATCGGCGTGATCGTGACTCGGGGCGACCTCGACCACCTCCACGCCGACGATCGGCAGCTCGTAGGACAGCCTCCGCACCGCGTCCAGCAGCTCGCGCGAGGTGAGCCCGCCGGGTTCGGGTGTCCCCGTGCCCGGAGCCATCCCGGGGTCGACGACGTCGATGTCCACCGACAGGTAGACGCCCGCGCACTCGTCGAGGGCGATCCGCGACGCCTCGGTCAGGCAGACGTCCAGGCCGCGTTCCACGATCTCGGTCATCTCGTACGAGCGCATCCCCTGGTCGGCCATCCACTGGAGGGTCTCGGGGCCGGGCCAGTAGCCACGCAGGCCGATCTGCAGGAACCGGTCACCGCGGACCGCGCCCGACTCGATGAGGCGCCGCATGGGCTGGCCGTGCCCGATGAGCGAGCCGTACGAGCTGTCGCCGGTGTCGGCGTGGGCGTCGAAGTGGAGGACGGAGGCCTGACCCCAGCCGACGCCCCGGGCGACGCCGGTGATGTCGGGCAGCGCGACGGAGTGGTCCCCACCCAGGACGAGCGGGATCTTGCCGGCCGCTGAGACCGTGTGTACCGCCTGCTCCAGCGCCGCGAGGGACCTCTCCGCGTCACCGCTGAACATCATGACATCGCCGGCGTCCATGACCCGCAGGTCGAGCAGGCCGTCGACGCCCAGGGCCAGGGACGGGCGGGTGCCGTCGTGCCCGAGGTAGCAGGCCTGCCGGATCGCCCCGGGCCCGAAGCGGGCGCCGGACCGGTAGGAGGTGCCCCCGTCGTACGGGGCGCCCAGGATGACGACCTGGGCGTCGCTCCAGGAAGAGGGCTGCTCGAGGTCGCAGGAGGGCACACCGAGGAAGGTGATGTCCGGACCGTACATCGCACCGTAACGGGTCATGGCGGATCCTTCATGTTGAGTCGGCGGTGGCATCCTCACAGCCATCGGCGCCGCCCGGAATCCCTCGGCTTTCGACATCGCCTCCATACTGTCTATGGAGCTCTGCGGACAGCCGCTCGACAGCGGGAGGACGGCGGCCGGCGAGAGTGACGAACTGGATGCGGCGCGCCCCGATGCCCTGGACCGTGGCTCGGGCCACGACCTCGTGGCCCTTCTCCAGGGCGAGTTCGGGCACGAGCGCGACGGCGCCGCCGGCGCCCACGAAGCCGTGGATCACGCTGTAGTTGTCGGCTCTGAGCACGATGCGGGGGCGGAAGCCCAGGGAGTGGCAGGTGGCGAAGAGGGTGTGGTCGCTGGGGTCGTAGGAACCGCTCGAGATGATCCAGCCCTCGTCCGCCAGCAGCGCGAGGTCGACGGGCTCCGCTCCCTCCGCATGGCTGTGGCCCGCGGGCAGGAGCAGCCGGTAAGGATCGTCGAAGAGGGTCTCCACGTGCAGGTCGGCACCGTACTGACTCTTCCCTTCGCCGATGCCGTAGGTCAACGCGCAGTGCAGGGATCTGGCGCGCACCTGCGTGAGCAGTTCCAGCGGTTCGGCCTCGGTCAGCTCGATCCGCACGTCCGTGCCTTCGGTGGAGCGCCGCAGGGCGCCGGGCAGCAACCGTGACGCCGCGGTGGTGAACGCGCCGATCCTGAGGGTGGACACCCCGTGCTCGCGCCGGGCCTCGACGTCCGACTCCACGGCCTCGATGCGGTCGAGCACGACGCTCGCGTGCTCCAGTACCAGCGCTCCGATGGGCGTCAGGACGGCGCCGGTCGGGCTGCGCTCCACCAGCGAGGCTCCCAGATGGGCTTCCAGCGCGCCCAGGTGGTAACTGATCGTCGGCTGCCCGTAGTGAAGCTGGCGGGCGGCCCCCGCCAGCGACCCGTTGACGGCGATGGCGCGCAGGACCTGGAACTGACGGAGGTCGATCATCCATACATGCTATGGAGTCTTCGTGAGGAGGGTCTGCGACGCCCCGCGCGTGCCGGAACCCGCGCCGCGGCACCGGAGTCAGGAGGCGGACGACGACCGCGGCTCGCCGATCCCGGCGAGAGCGGCCGCGAAGCGGGAGCGCGGCGCCTCGGCCGCGACGCGGACCGCGTCCTGGAGACGATCCACGTCCGTCAACTCCGGCATGATGGCCACGCTCAGCCCTGAGCGCCGCAGGCGCCGTAGCTGGGCGCTGCCCGTCGTGGGCAGGGACATCGGCACGCCCAGCAACAGTTCCGGGTCGGGACGGCACAGCCCGAGCAGCCAGAAGCCACCGTCCGAGGCTGGGCCGTACACCGCGTCCCTGGTCCTGAGCGCGGCGACCGCGTCGGCCAGCAGGTCCCCGGTCACCTGGGGCGTGTCACCACCGATCAGCACGATGGGCAGCGGGCATCGCCGGTGGGCGTCCTCGAAGGCGGCCGAGAGCCGTTCGTCCAGCCCTCCACCGCGCTGAGGGATGACGGTGAAGCCGTCGCGGAGCCACGAGCCGGGCGGGCCGTCGAAGGCCAGGACCCGTCGGCGCACCCGGACCGCGGCCACGGCGGCCAGCGTGTCCTCCAGCGCCGCCGCCGCCAGGAGGGCGGCCTCCCCTGAGGTGAACGGAGGGGTGAGCCGGGTCTTGACCTTGCCCGGCACCGGCTCCTTCGCGAGGACGACGATCTGCGCGGCGGCCGGCAGGGGCGCGATCACGCTCGGCCCGTCCCGCCCTGCTCGGCCAGAACCCGCCGCATGTCGGCGAGCGCCCGCAGCGTCCCGCGTACGGTGCCGGTGACCTTGGACCGGCCGGCACGGGGAAGGTAGTCCACCTCGGTCTCGGCGATGCGCCAGCCGGCCCCCGCCGCGCGCAGCACCATCTCCAGGGGATAGCCGAACCGCCGGTCGGTCAGCCCCAGTGCCAGCAGGCCTGCCCGCCCGCAGGCCCGCATCGGACCGAGATCGTGCAGCGGGACCCCGGTACGGCGCCGCACCCTCGCGGCCAGCACGACGTTTCCGAGGCGGGCGTGCAGCGGCCAGCGGGCGCCTGCGCGGGCCATCCGGCGGCCGAGCACGAGATCGCACCGGCCCGCCAGAACGGGGCCGGCCGTCCTGGGCAGCTGACGCGGGTCGATGGAGGCGTCGGCGTCCATGAAGCACACCACGTCAGCGGTCGCGGCCAGCAGCCCTGCGTGGCAGGCCGCGCCGAACCCGCGCCGCGGCTCGCTCACCACCAGCGCGCCGAGCGCGGCCGCGACGCGCGCCGAGCCGTCGGTCGAGCCGTTGTCGACCACGATCGGGCGGTAGCCGTCCGGCATCCGCCCGAGCACCCACGGCAGGGCCGCCTCCTCGTCCAGGCACGGCAGCACCACGTCGACGCTCACACCCTTCACGGTAGGACAGGACCGGGCGGTGAACCGTTATGCGGTGGTGACGCGTGTTCAAAGAGTTCCCAGCTCAGAGCAGCCGTGGGCCTACCGTGGGAAGGTGGTCGGGCGTTCCGGGGACCGGCAGGGCACGGCGGGCGAGGCACCTGCCGGGCGGCACGCGGCCGTCCACAGCAGGCGGGTGCGGGTCGCCCTCGCCGTCTGGGCGGCTCTGATCGCGTCGTCCTTCGCCGGGGGTGCGATCCTGCGCGCACGAGGTGCGCTCCCCATCGACCGCCTGGCGCCGCTGCACGCCGACCTCCGTCTCCTGACGGTCACGCTGCTGCCCGCCGCCGCCTTCGGGGCCGTCGCCGTTCTCGCGCTGCCGCCCCTCGTGGCGCGGACGCGCTTCGGCTGGGCCCTGCTCGTGTCGTACGGTTTCGCGCTGGCATGGGCGGTGCTGCTGGCGGTCTCGGCCGACGGCCTGGCGGCCCCGCTCACGCATCCGGCCGACTATCTCGCCGTGCTGCCCTCCGTGGGCGACGACCCGCTGGGCTGGCTGGCGAGCTTCACCGAACGCCTGCCCGGCTACCCGACCCACGTGCGCGGGCACCCGCCGCTGGCCGTGCTCCTGTTGTGGGCCCTGGCGGCCGCCGGGCTGCGCGGGCCGACATGGGCGGCGCTGCTGGTCGTCACGGCCGGCTGCTCGGCCACCGTGGCGATCGCCGTGACGGTGCGGCGGCTGGCAGGGGAGACGGTCGCCCGCCGGAGCCTTCCCTACCTGGCGTTGACCCCTGCCGCGGTCTGGATCGCCACCAGCATGGACGCCCTCTTCGCCGGCGTCGGCGCGTGGGGCGTCGCCCTGCTGGTGCTGGGCCGGGCCTGGATCGGCTTCGGGGCGGGGGTGCTGCTCGGCGCGCTGCCGTACCTCAGCTACGGGCTGATGCCCTATCTGCTGATCCCCGTGGTGGCCGGCGTGGTCGTCAGGGTGCCGCGCGCGACCGTGCTCGCAGCCCTGGCCGGGGCGGCGTCGGTGACGGTGGCCTTCGCCGCGGGGGGCTTCCTCTGGCCCGCAGGGGCGCTCGCGACGTACGCCGAGTGGGCGCCCGATCCTGGCGCCGCCCGGCCGTACCTGTACTTCCTGGTGGCCGACCTGGGCGTGCTGGCCATGGTCACCGGTCCTGCGACGGCGGCCGGCCTGGTACGGCTCGCGCCGGACGGCGTGCGCGCCGTCGTGGCGGCGGCAGGGGTGGCGGTGCTCGCGCTGGACGTGAGCGGAGTGACGCGTGGCGAGGTCGAGCGCATCTGGCTCCCCTACGCGGTGTGGATCGGCCTGGCGGCCGGCATGTCGTCAGGCCGCCGGTGGCTCGCGGCCCAGGTGGTCACCGGGCTGCTGCTGCAGGCCCTGGTCTTGTCGCCCTGGTGAGCCTGGCACCGGGGGGTGTGACGACGCTCCGATCATGGCCGGGGGCGTTGAGCTACAGTTTTTCGAAGGAGGCGACGGTGACCTGCAGACTCTTCGCCGTGTCGGCGCCCGTCGACGCCGTCGGACCGCAGGGCGGCACGCACGACGGGGTGTCCCGTTGAGCACGCGGCCGATCAGCGACTACGCCCTGCTGTCGGACTGCCGGTCGGCGGCGCTGGTCACCTCCGACGGCTCGGTGGACTGGCTGTGCTTCCCCCGCTTCGACAGCCCGGCGATCTTCGCCCGCCTGCTCGACGAGAACGCCGGCCATTGGTCCGTCCGCCCCATCTGCCCCGCCGAGGTCACTCGCAGGTATCTGGAGAACACCCTCGTTCTCGAGACGACCTTCCGCACCCGGGACGGAACCGCGGTGCTCGTCGACACCCTCGCCCTCGGCAGGCGGGAACGCGGGCACGCGCTGGGCGCCTCCTCGCCCGGCGTTCTCCTGCGCGAGGTGACCTGCGTCGAAGGACGGGTGTCACTGGAGGTGACGTACGCGCCACGCCCCGAGTTCGGGCTCGTCCACCCGCTGATGGAAGCGGTCCGCGGCGGCCTGATCGCGCGCGGCGGCGCCAACGTGCTCGTCCTGTCGACCCCAGTGGAGCTGCGGGTGAGCGGCTCCACCGCGCACGCCACCGTCACGCTGCGGGCGGGGGAACGTCTCCCCCTGGCCCTGCAGGCCAGTTGGGGCTGGGCGCCTGAACCGGCCCGCTGTCACCCGAATCGCGTCCACCGCCGTGTCAAGGACACCATCGCGGGCTGGCGGTCGTGGTCCGAGCTCCACGCGGGCTATCGGGGATCCTGGCACGAGCAGGTCAGCCACAGCGGGCGGGTGCTGCGAGCGCTGACGTTCGCCCCCACCGGGGCGATCGTCGCCGCGGCCACCACCTCTCTGCCGGAGAGCGTCGGCGGAGAGCGGAACTGGGACTACCGCTACACCTGGATCCGTGACGCCAGCTTCACGCTGCAGGCACTCACCACCGCCGCGTGCGTGAAGGAGGAGACCGCGTTCTTCGACTTTCTCGCCCGTGCCTCGGCCACCCAGCTCGACCGGGGCGTTGATTTGCAGATCATGTACGGCGTGGGCGGCGAGCGCGACCTGAGCGAACGGCTGCTGCCGCACCTGACCGGCTGGCGGGGCAGCTCCCCCGTGCGCGTCGGCAACGAGGCGTGGCGTCAACGCCAGCTCGACGTCTACGGGGAGTTGCTCGACGCGGCCCATGAGCTCCATCACGACACCGGCCGACTCGACCCCCTCACCCGCTCCTTCCTGGTCGGCGTGGCCGAGACGGCCGCCCGCCGCTGGCACGAGCCCGACCAGAGCCTGTGGGAGATCCGCGGGCCGAGCCGGCACTTCCTGCACTCCAAGTTGATGTGCTGGGTGGCGCTGGATCGCGCCATCTCGCTGGCCTCCGTCCTTGGGGCCGCCGACCGCGTCGCCGGGTGGGAGCGCACCCGGGCGCAGATCCGCGCCGCGATCCTGACGCAGGGCTGGAACGAGCGGGCGGGCGCCTTCACCCAGACGTTCGACACCGAGGATCTGGACGCGTCCGTGTTGATGCTGCCCCTGGTCGGGTTCCTGCCCGGTGACGACCCCCGCGTGCAGGCCACCGTGGACGCCGTGGCCGCGCGCCTGACCGACGCGCGCGGCCTGGTGCACCGCTACCACGCCGCGGACGGCCTGCCTGGCGGGGAAGGCACGTTCCTGCTCTGCACCTTCTGGCTGGCGCAGGCCCTGGCCATGGCGGGCCGGTCCGCCCGTGCCAGGAGCGCCTTCGAGACCGCCGCGTCATACGCCAACGACGTCGGCCTCCTGGCCGAAGAGGTCGACACCGTCAGCGGGGAATCCATCGGCAACTTCCCTCAGGCGTTCAGCCACATCGGACTGATCAACGCCGCCAGGACCATCCACGACACGACATCGGCCGACGTCGCCGCCTCATAGGACAGCGCGGCCCGGCCTGCCGGGCGCCCGGGCCGACGTTCGTGTTTCGTCAAGCCCGAGGTCGTTGGCCACGGATATGCCTGGGTATCGGATAGGTGACATTCCGTTATCGAGGAGGTGCTGATGGCCGACGCTTCGGTCGACGCCGTGACGCTGCCACGGGGCGGTCGCGGCATGCTGGCCTTCATCCGCGTGGCGGTCGCCCTCCTGTGGATCCAGAACGCGGGGTGGAAGACGCCCGGTGACGACTTCGGGAGGATGGCGCGGCGGGGCCTGTATCTGTTCACCGGCTATGCTGTGGAGCATCCCGTCTTCCCGCCGTTCACGTGGCTCGTCGAGCATGTCGTGCTGCCGAACTTCGTCGTCTTCGGCTGGCTGACGCTGCTGGTCGAGACCTCACTTGGAGCGTTCCTGCTCGCGGGGCTGGCGACCCGGTTGTGGGCCCTGGTCGGGATCGCGCAGACGCTCGCGATCACGTTCTCCGTGCTCTACGCCCCGCACGAGTGGCACTGGTCCTACTTCCTGATGCTGCTCGCCCACCTGGCCCTGTTCGCCACCGCCGCGGGCCGGTTCCATGGTGCCGACGGGTTGCTGCGTCCCTCCTGGAAGAGATCGGCGAACCCCATCGCCCGGTGGTTGGTGAGGTTCTCATGAGGGCCGCGGACAGGTTCGCGCTCGCCCTGGGCATCGCGTCGGTGCTGAGCGCCGTCTTCGTCTTCGTCCACGGCGACCCGTGGCAGCTGGTCAAGATGACCGCCCAGGCGGTCCCTGTGGCGATCGTGCTCGGCATCCTGGCCTGCTTGGCCGGGATCCTGCGGCGCCCGCCGATGCAGACGGCCGTGGGCGCTCTGTTCGTGCTCGCCGCCCTGGTGGTTCTCGCGGAGCTCGCCTTCGGATGGTCGCTGACCGGGGGCAGCGCGTCCACGTCGAGCCTGTGGCTGGGATTCGGCATCGGGCTGTTGTCCGCCGGCCGTACGCCACGGGAGCGGTGAGAGGGCGCCACCTGCTCCGCCGTACCATGAAAAGGAGTGACATGGATCTCTCTGACCGTCTCGAACCCGTCCTGGACAGCGCGCGACAATCCGCCAGGGAGGTGGACGCCGACGGCAGCTTCCCGGTCCAGGCGCTTGACGCCTTGCGCCGTTCCGGCCTGCTGGGGCTGACCCTCCCGCCCAGGGAAGGCGGTCTCGGCGGTGGTCCCGAGGAGCTCGTGGAAGTGCTGAGCGCCCTCGCGGCCGTCTGCGGCTCCACCGCGATGGTCTATCTGATGCACGTGAGCGCGGCGATGGCGGTCGCCGCGGCGCCGCCGGCCGGCCACCCGACGCTGCTCCCGCGACTCGCCTCGGACTCGCTGGCGACGCTGGCCTTCAGCGAGGTCGGCTCGCGCTCGCACTTCTGGGCTCCGGTCTCGCGGGCCGGCCGAGAGGGAGACAAGATCGCCCTGCGTGCCGCCAAGAGCTGGGTCACCTCGGCGGGCCATGCGGAGGTGTACGTGATGTCCACCCTGGCCCCGCAAGCCGACGAGGGGGCCGTCGATCTCTACGTCGTCCTCGCGGACAGCCCCGGGGTCGAAGTCGCGGGATCGTGGCGGGGGCTCGGCCTGCGCGGCAACGCCTCCTCCCCCATGCGCTTCGAGCTGCTCGCCCACGACGGCGACCGGATCGGCGAGCCGGGCGGCGGCTTCGATCTGATGCTCCAGTCGGTGATGCCGTGGTTCAACGTGGGCAACGCCGCCGTCTCGCTCGGCCTGGCGCAGGCCGCTCTGGACGCGACCGTCGCGCACGCGAGCGGCGCCAGGTTCCAGCACACCGGCGAGGGCCTGGCCGACCTGCCGACCATCCGCGCGCAGCTGTCGCGCATCGCCTTGGACCTCGCGATGGCCCGCGCCTATGTGGAGAAGGCGGCCCGCAGCCTCGCCGCACCCGATGACTCGACCATGCTGCACGTTCTCGGCGTCAAGGCGGCCGCCAACGACATGGCCCTGCGCGTCACCGACACGGCGATGCGGGTCTGCGGTGGCGCCGCCTTCTCCGAACACCTGCAGCTCGAACGGTTCTTCCGCGACGCCAGAGCCGGTCACGTCATGGCCCCGACCGCGGACGTCCTCTACGACTTCTACGGCAAAGCGATCACCGGACGGGAGCTGTTCTGATGCTGACGATCGGAGCGGTGGCCTACACGCCCAATGTCGTCCCCATCTGGGAGGGCATCCGCGACTACTTCGAGGGCAGCGGCGCCGAGATGGACTTCGTGCTGTTCTCCAACTACGGCAGACAGGTCGACGCCCTCCTCGCCGGCACCGTCGACATCGCCTGGAACACCAACATGGCCTGGGTCCGGACCGTCCTCCAGACCGACGGCGGCTGCCGCGCACTGGCCATGCGCGACACCGACCTGACCTTCGCCAGTGTCCTGGTGGCCCGTGCGGGCAGCGGCCTCGACGGGCTCGACGACCTGCACCATCGCCGCATCGCGCTCGGATCCCGTGATTCGGCCCAGGCGTCGGTCCTGCCTGTGCACTTCCTCACCCGGGCCGGTGTCGCCGATGTCGAGTTCCTCCGCATCGACAGTGACCTGGGCAAGCACGGCGACACCGGCCGCAGCGAGCTGGACGCTATCCGCGCCGTGCTCGACGACCAGGCCGACGTCGCCGCGATCGGCATCACCACATGGGAGGCCATCGGCAAGGACGAGCTCATGCCGGGCGCGCTCGAGGAGGTGTGGCGGTCCGAGCCGTACTGCCACTGCAACTTCACCACCCTCCTGCCTTCCGCGCGCACGGAGCCATGGGTGGAGCACCTTCTCAAGATGGACTGGCACGATCCCGCCCACCGGCGCATCCTCGAGCTTGAGGGGCTGCGCCGCTGGGTCCGGCCCGAGCTGGACGGCTACGCCTCGCTGTTCGAGGCGGTGGAGCGGCAGGGACTCGCGCCGACATGGTGATCCTCGACCTGGTCGAGCGGATGGGCGCGCTCCCCGTCGGGGCGACGGCCGAGGTCCCTCTCGCGGCCGGCGAGGCCGAGCTCGTCGAACGCTGGTGCGCGCGGACAGGGAACGAGCTCGTCGAGATCGGACACGGCGTGGCCGTGGTCAGGCGGGGCCGTCCACCCGACCCCGTGGAGGATCTCCCTGCCGACCGGCGGCCGGGCGCCCGGCTCTGGCTGTACACGAACTTCGACTGCAACCTCGCCTGCGACTACTGCTGCTCGCGTTCCTCGCCGCAGACCGCGCGCCGCGCGCTCGGGCTGGATCGGGTGCACCGGATCATGGCGGAAGCCGAAGGGGTCACCGAGGTCTTCCTCACCGGCGGAGAGCCGTTCCTCCTGCCGGACCTGGACGAGATCGTGCGGGCCTGTACCGACCGCTTCCACACCACCCTGCTGACCAACGGCATGCTCTTCCGCGGCCACCGGCTCGACGTGCTGCGTGCCATGCCGCGCGACCGGCTGGCGCTGCAGATCAGCCTCGACTCGCCTACCCCCGACCGGCACGACAGGCACCGCGGGCGAGGGAGCTGGAACCGCGCGGTGCTGGGCATCAGGACCGCGCTCGACGAGGGGTTCCGCGTCCGCGTGGCGGCCACCATCGCGCCAGGGGAGGACACGGACGCGGACGCGTTCCACGCCTATCTCGACGGGCTCGGCATTCCCGTCCAGGATCGGGTCATCCGCCCGGTGGCCAGGCGGGGATCCGCCGGTGAGGGAGTCACCCTCACCGTGGACACCCTCGTCCCCGAGGTGACGGTGACGGCCGAAGGCGTCTACTGGCATCCTGTGGGCGCCGATCACCTCGACCAGCTGGTCACTCGCGAGATCTTCCCCCTCTCCGCCGCGATCGAGGAGGTACGGCGCCGCTTCGCCGAGTACCGGCGCGGCTCCATGGAAGCGGCCGCGAGCTTCCCCTGCGCGTGAAGCGACGCCCTCGTCTTCACCGATCGGCCTCGCGGCACGGGACGCGGCACGACCGGCCGGAGCCGGTCACATCAGATAGCGGAGCCACAGGTAGGGCGCGACCAGCGCCACCGTCACAAGGGTGACCACCAGTCCGTAGCGGGTGAACTGCCAGAAGCTGATCGGAGTGCCGTTGCGGGCGGCGATTCCCACCACCACGACGTTGGCGGCGGCTCCCACCGCGGTGGCGTTACCGCCCAGGTCTGCGCCGAAGGCGAGCGACCACCACAGCACCTGCGCGGTCTGGTTGCCGCCGCCGGCCTGGACGAGTTCGGACACGATCGGGCTCATCGTGGCGACGTACGGGATGTTGTCGACGATCGCCGACAAGCCGGTCGACACCCAGAGCAGCCCCATCGTGGCCAGACCCAGGCGGCCTTCGGTCGCGCCGACGGCCGCCTCGGCGATCTGTCCGATGACGCCGGTGTTGACCAGCGCCCCGACCATGACGAACAGACCGGCGAAGAACACCAGGGTGGGCCACTCGACCTCCTCGATGGCCTCGCCCGTGGTGACCTTCGTGGCCGCCACCAGCACGCCCGCGCCCAGGATCGCCACCACGGACGGCTCGTAGTGCAGCACGGGATGGAGCACGAACGCCACCATCACCAGGGTGAGCACGGCGAGCGACTGCCACAGCAGGCGGCGGTCGCGGATCGCCTCCCGCTCGTTCAGCGACATGATCTCCGCGGCGCGCTCGGGGTCGTAGACGAAGTACCTGCGGAACAGGAACCTGCACAGCCCGACGAACACCCCCATCAGCACGATGATCATCGGTGCCAGGTGGATGAGGAAGTCGTTGAAGGTCAAGCCTCCCCTGCTGGCGATGATGATGTTGGGCGGGTCGCCGATCAGCGTCGCCGTACCTCCGATGTTGGAGGCCATCGCCTCGGCGATCAGATAGGGCGCGGCGGACAACGCCAACCGTTCACATACCAGGAACGTCACCGGCGCGATGAGCAGCACGGTGGTGACGTTGTCGAGCACGGCCGACGCCGACGCGGTGATGAGCACGAGCAGGACCATCAGCCTGAACGGCTCGCCCCTGGCGCGCTTGGCCGCCCAGATCGCCAGATACTCGAACACACCTGTCTGCTTGAGCACACCGACGATCACCATCATGCCGAGCAGCAGGAAGATGACGTTCCAGTCGATCCCGGTGTCCTTGGAGAAGAACGCGGCACCGGCGTCGGTGGCATGGACGACCAGCATCAGACCGGCGCCGCCGAGTGCCGCGGCCACCCGGTGGATCTTCTCCGTGGCGATGAGCGCGTAGGAACACAGGAAGATCGCCACCGCCAGCCATGCGGTGACGGTCACGTGGAGACCAGCCTGTCCATCAAGGCCTGTAGGGTGACCGCTCCCAGCAGCCTGCCCTCGGCCACGACCGCCACGACCGGGCTGTGGGTGCGCGCCATCAGCGCCGCCAGCTCCAGTACGGTCGCGTCGGGGTCGGCGACCGGCAGCTCCCGCCGCTCCCTGGGCAGAGCCTCGCGCACGGTCCGGTCGTCGAGCACGCGCATGAACCGGTCGGCGTGCGCCTCGTCGACGACCCGGGCGAGCGCGGGGTCGTCCTGGCAGTATCGCGGAACGGCCAGGCGGAGCACCTGCGTGCCGGGCAGGATCGTGTACGGCGCGCCGTCGGCGTCGACGACGATCAGGCCGGGCAGGTTCTGTTCGGCCAGCAGCCCGGCCGCTTCGAGCACCGGCGTGTCGAGTCCCACTGTGGGGAAGTCCTCAAGGAGATCACGCGCACGCATGGGTCCGGCCTCTCTGTCGGAGATGGACACGACATTGCCGACCAGACTTCCCGGCGCACCTGAGAAGAACCTATCAACAGACGCTGAGCATCCGTCCAGGAGGAGACGAGCTTCCCTGAACCGATCCCCGTTTGAGCAGGTGGATCCCATGGCATTACCGAGACTGAAGACCCGGCACGCACTCGCACCAGTGCCCACGACGAGGTAAGGGACCGGCAGCATGGCCTACGACGATCTCAGAGCGCTGTACGTCAACTGCACGCTCAAGAAGAGCCCGGAGCGCAGCCATACCCAGGGACTGATCGACCTCAGCGCGCGCATCATGGAGCGGCAGGGCGTCCAGGTCGACCACCTGCGGGCCATCGACCACGACATCGCCACCGGCGTGTGGCCGGACATGACCGACCACGGGTGGGACAGCGATGAATGGCCCTCCATCTACCGGAGAGTGCTGGCCGCGGACATCCTCGTCCTCGCCGGGCCCATCTGGCTCGGGGACAACAGCTCGGTCACCAAAAGAGTCGTCGAGCGGCTGTACGCCTGCTCCAGCCTGCTCAACGACGCCGGGCAGTACGCCTACTACGGACGCGTCGCGGGCTGCCTGATCACCGGCAACGAGGACGGCGTCAAGCACTGCGCGATGAACCTGCTCTACAGCCTTCAGCACCTGGGCTACGTGATCCCGCCCCAGGCCGACGCCGGGTGGATCGGCGCGGTGGGCCCCGGCCCCTCCTATCTGGACCCGGGCTCGGGCGGACCGGAGAACGACTTCACCAACCGCAACACCACGTTCATGACCTGGAACCTGCTCCACCTGGCCCGGATGCTGAAGGACGCGGGCGGCATCCCCGCGCACGGCAACCAGCGTTCGGAATGGGACGCCGGATGCCGCTTCGACTTCGACAACCCCGAACACCGTTGACTTGTCGATCGCGGCGTTCACGTCCCGATCATGGATGGCGCCCCACGGGCAGGACCATTCCCGCACCTTCAGCGGCATCGTCTCGGCCAGCGTCCCGCAGGCCGAACACAGCCTCGACGACGGGAAGAACCGGCCGACCTTTTGCGAACCCCCTGCCATACAGCTTCGCCTTGTACTCCCTTGGGGCGTGGGCGAGGTCAGCGGCGGGCTCGCCGGCTGGGGGCAGGCCCGGCCTGCGGTGCCGGTGGTGCGGGCTCCGGTACGGCCGCGGCCGGTTCGGGCAGCGTCCGGAACAGCAGCCAGCTCAGGGCGGGCATCACGATCAGCGGCGCGAGGGCCGCCTGCAGGGAGGCGGCGTCGGCGATGCCGCCGAGGAGGGGACCGGCCAGGCCGCCGACGCTGACGGTCAGGCCGAGGGTGATGCCGCTGGCGGTGCCGACCCGCGTGGGGAGGTAGTCCTGGCCGAGCGTGACCTGGAGCGAGAACGGGATGTAGAGGCCGACGGAGGTCAGGGCCACGAACAGGTAGAACGCCGGGCCGGGGACGAACACGACGCCCGCCACCGCGAGGACGGTGATCAGGTACGCCCTGCGCACGGCGGTGACCCGGCCCCAGCGGTTGGCCAGGCCGCCGCCCAGCACCGTGCCCACCGCCCCGCCGAGGTAGAGCACGAACAGCGCGGCGGTGCCCGCCGAGGTGCCGCCCCCGGTGCGCTGCTGGGCGTAGAGCGAGACGAACGTGCTCAGGCCGACGAAGACGATGGACCGGCAGACCACGGCCAGTGACAGCTTGACGAACGAGATCGTGTCGTCGGCCTCCGCCGCGGCCTCGGTGCCGGAGCCGGTGCGTGGTGTCTTGTCCAGCGTGCGCAGGACGGGCAGGCACAGCACGCTGCCGGCGAGGGCCGGCACCATGAGCAGCGGCGAGAGCCGCAGGCCTCCGGTGGCGACAACGGCGGCGACCATGAGGGGCGCGACCGCGAAGCCGAGGTTTCCGCCGAGGGAGAACCAGCCCATCGCGCTGTGGCTTCCCCTGCTGGCGATCCGGGCGACACGGGCCGATTCGGGATGGTAGGCGGCGACCCCGATCCCGGACACCGCCACGAACGCCAACGTCAGGGGGTAGGAGCCGGCGAGGCCGCTCAGTGCGATCCCCAGCCCGCCGAGGAGCGTGCTCACCGGTAGCAGCCAGGGCAGCGCCCTGCGGTCGGTCAGCGCGCCGAACAGCGGCTGCGCGACCGAGGACAGCAGTGACGCGGCGAGCACGACGCCCGAGGCTGCGGCGTAGCCGTAGGCGCGCTCGGCGATGAAGAACGGGACGAGCGAAGCCACGGCGCCCTGGTAGACGTCCACGCACGCGTGCCCGGCCGACAGCAGGATGATCGAGGTGTTCCTTGGCACCTCACCATGCTCACCGCCCGGCGGCCTGTCGCGCTTTCGATAATCTGCCAATCGGTAACGGAAATCCGCCACGCGCCGCGCCGGCCGGACGGCGGCTCGTTTGACACCCGGGCCTGTGCCACCGCCCCGGCCGGCTGATCCGGGCGGTGACGGCATCACCTCCCCATCGACGTTCGGATCGCCGACACCACGCTGCGCGACGGCAGCCGCCTGCCGGAGACGGGGAGCGGCGTGAACGTCAGGAGGCCGCGCACAGCGTGTCGCCCAGCTGGGAGCGTTCGTAGAACACCTCGCGTCCGCTGCGCCGCTTGGTGATCAGGCCGTTTTCCCGCAGTACCTTCAGGTGCTGGCTGACCGCGCCCGGCGCCATCGACAGCCGCCGCGCCAGGATGCGCTGGCGCCCCGGGAACTGCAGGGCACCTACGCCGGTGTCTCCGGGATGAGCTGGGCGGCAGGCGCGGTCCTGTCGCCGCTGATCGGCACGGCGCTGCTGCCGCTGGGACCGGGCGCGCTGTGGGCCGGTGTCGGCGTCGCCGGCGCCGTCTCGGCCGCCGGCGCGCTTCTCCTCGCCGGCCCCGTCGGCCGGCGCCGCCAGCGCTTCCGGCGGATTCGCCAGAGGTGACGCGCAGGAGACGGTCACGTTCCCCGGAGGGGTTCACCTCCGCTTCGTTCGTGGCGCGTACGACCACAGGACGGCCGGGCATGAGCGCCGTCCCGCCTGACCGGGGCTCACGAGTACGGTTCGCACACCGTGAACGAGACTCTCCTGGTGGCCTTCGCCGGGGTCAGGAGGTGGAAGACGACCGTGTGCCTGCCCGGCGAGAACGCGCCCATCGGGTTGCGCTGGTTCTTGTCCGTGCCGTTGGTCACCCAGCTCGTCTTCCACCCTTCGTCCTCGCCGTCCACGACCCACCGGTAGCCGTATTCGGTCTGCTTCCCCGCCGGGCCCTTGAGCAGGGCGACGGGGAAGAGGCTGGGCGACCAGCAGCCCTTTTCGGTCTCCAGCCCGTCGAGCGTCAACGACACCAGCCGGATGCTCGCGGTCGAGGTCGTGGGCTTGACCGGGGAGGTCGTGGGCCTCGCGGTCGAGGGCGTGGGCCTCGCAGGGGAGGTCGTGGGCTTCTTCGGGGAGGTCGTGGGTCTGGACGTCGGCCGCCGCCCCGAGGGCGTGGACGTGGGACGGGCGGTCGCGGGCGGCTTCTCGGAAGCCGGATCGGATGTCCCTGCCGCGACGCCGGAAGAGGCGGTCGCGCCGCCGGACGAGGCCGTCGCGGGGGTGGCGGTCGTCTTCCGAGCGGGCATCCACGCGATCGCCCCGGCCACCAGCGCGGCCGACACCCCCAAGGCTCCGACGCCCGCCAGCACCGCCCTCCCACGCCGCCGGCCCGCCATGCCGCCCGCGGGTCCGGCCGGACGGCCTGCGCGGCCGCCTGCCGTACCTCCTCGGGGGAGCGTGGCTCCCGTCGCGACACTGGGCTGGGCGCCGAGGAGCCGGAGCAGGACGTCCTGCATGGTGGGCCGCGCCGCGGGGTCCTTGGCCAGGCAGGCCAGCACGACCGGACGCAGCGGCCCCGGCAGGTCGCCCAGATTCGGCTCGTCGTGAAGGATGCGGCGGATCACCGCGGGCAGCGAGTCGTTGCCGAAGGGCGGCGTCCCTGTCGCGGCGAACACGATCACCGACGCCCAGGCGAAGACGTCCACCGCCGGACCGATCGGCTCGCCCGCGAGCTGTTCGGGCGCCATGTAGGAGGGCGTGCCGACGATGCTGCTCGTCACGGTCAGCGATTGGCCGGCGGCGCGGGCGATGCCGAAGTCGATGACGCGTGGCCCGTCGCGGCCGAGCAGCACGTTGGCGGGCTTGAAGTCGCGGTGCACCACCCCTGCGCGGTGGATCGCGGCCAGCGCGGTCGCCGTCGCGACCGCCAGCCGCTGCAGGTCGGCGCCACCGTGCCGGCCCGCCTGGTGAAGCGAGGGTCCTTCGACGTACTCGGTCACGATGTACGGCCGGCCGCCCAGCGAAGCGTCGAGCACCTGGGCGATGCAGAACGGCTCGACCCGGCGCGCCGCGTCGATCTCCTTGGCGAAGCGGTGGTCACCCGCCAGCCCGTCCTGCAGGACCTTGACGGCGACCGGCCGCCCGTCGGGCGCCTGTCCCAGGTAGACCACGCCCTGGCCGCCCTCGCCCAGCCTGCGGTGCAGCCGGTAGGGGCCGACGGCCGGGGGATCCTCGGGCAGGAGCGGGGCCGTCACTCGGTGCCGACCGGGCAGATGGTGAACGAGAGCGTCTTCGACGCCGTCGAGGGCGAGGTGAGGCGGAGCGTGACGCGGTGCGGGCCGTTCGGTTCGACGAGCGGGCCGACGAGCTGCTGGGTGTGGGAGTCGGCGATGTAGGCCTCCGAACGCTCCACCACCCGGCCGTCCAGTATCCATTGGTAGCTGAATCTGGTGTGCAGCTTGGTCCCCTCGACCAGGCCGAAGGTGTTGGACTGGCCGATCTGGCAGTCCTGGGTGTTGGCCGTCCTGGCGCCCTGGGCGCGGATCGACACGATGCGGAGCGAACCGCTGCCGGAGGAGGCGGACCTGGTCGGTGCCGCCGATCGGGTCGTCGGGTCGGTGGCGGGTTCCCTCGTCTGGCCGGTGGTCGGCTTCTCGCTCGGCTCGGGTGTGGACGGCGTCCTGGTCCGCCTGGAGCGCTGGCGCGTCGGCGTCGGGCTTGGCTCGCCGGTGGTGGTGATCGCCAGCGGCTCCATGGTCGGGCGCGGCGTCTCGGTGCCGGTGCCGCTCGTGACGCCCCAGATGACGGCCCCCGCGGCGGTCAGCGCCGCCAGGCCGGAGGCTCCCGCGACGACCCGGCCGAGTACCCCGTGACGCGGCCTCGCGGTCCCGTTCCCGCCCCGCGGCCTTCCTGGGACCGTGTCGGGGCCGGTGCGTCCCACGTCGCCCGGACGGCCGGCGCCCTGGCCGCCCAGCAGTCGCAGCAGCACGTCCTGCATCGACGGCCGGTGCGCCGGGTCCTTGGCCAGGCACTCGAGCACGATCGTGCGCAACGGTTGCGGGAGGTCGCCGAGCTGCGGCTCGTTGTGCAGGATCCGGTTGATCACGGCGGGGAGGGAGTCCTCGCCGAACGGGGGGCTTCCCGTCGCGGCGAACACGATCACCGAGGCCCATGCGAACACGTCGGTGGCGGGCCCGGCCGCCGCCCCCGCGAGCTGCTCGGGCGACATGTACGCGGGCGTCCCCATGATGCCGCTGGTCGCCGTCAGCCCCGATTCGACGGATCTGGCGATCCCGAAGTCGATCACCCGGGGCCCGCCGTGCCCGAGCAGCACGTTGGCGGGCTTGAAGTCGCGGTGCACGACACCCGCCTGGTGGATGGCCGCCAGCGCGGTCGCGGTCGCGACCGCGAGCCGCTGCAGGTCGGCGCCGCCGTGGCGGCCCGCCTGCTGGAGTGAGGGTCCTTCGACGTACTCGGTCACGATGTACGGCCTGCCGCTCCGCGAGGCGTCGAGCACCTGCGCGATGCAGAACGGCTCCACCCGGCGCGCCGCGTCGATCTCCTTGGCGAAGCGCTCGTCGGCCAACCCGTCCCGCAGCACTTTGACGGCGACCGGCCGGCCGTCGCGCCCTTGGGCCAGGTAGACGACGCCCTGCCCGCCCGCGCCCAGTCGTCCGAGGAGCCGGTAGGGCCCCACGGCCGCGGGGTCGCCCTCCCGGAGTGGTTCGGCGTGGGGCATGGGACTCCTGTGACGGCTGCTAGGTGATCTTCAGCACGATAGCGGGAAATGTCAGGATTGGTGGGCAAGTCGTGTCAACCAGGTCCGTCTCCCTCTCCTGGCCACGACGTTCGTGCTCCAGGACGTTCCCTGGAGCCTGCCGTTCGTGTCTTGCCGGACCCCGACCCTGATGCCCGGAGGCGGCCGTCGACGCGGCGACCCGCATGGCCATGACGTGCCCCTCGTCGCCGGTGAGAGTGGCGGCGACCGCCGGTCGCCGCGAGTAATGACTTCTTTTCTTTTTACGAGTTTCACCGGGAAACTTCCCGGAGCTTTGCTGGAAGCGTCCGAATCTTGTGAGTCCTTCTTGACTGAAAAGTTCTCCAAGGACGCACCTCACCGCTGCCGGCGCTTGTCCGTCATCACGTGCTCACGACCGAGCGCGAAAACCGCCTGAGGCGATTGTCGGCATGTCGTGAAGGCATGTGCAGGAGGTCGTCATGGCTCGCTCGCGTATCGTTTTCTCGCTGTCGCTCGTCGCGGCCATCGCGCTGGTGGCGCTCGTCATCGGAGTGGTGGGCGGCCGGGCGACGAGTTCGGCAGGCCAGGCGACCGGAGGAGGCGCCGGCGGCGCGGCGAGCGGCAAGAAGATCGACGTGGTCATCAAGGCGAGCGACTCCTCGTTCTGGCAGACCATGATCGCCGGAGCGAAACAGGCGGGCGGCGACTTCGGCATCAAGGTGAGCACCTTCGGCCCGACGTCCGAGACGAACATCGACCAGCAGGTGCAACTGGTGGAGAACTCCATCTCCCGAGGCGCTGACGGGCTGGTCATCGCGCCGAACTCCTCCAGCGCCCTGAACTCGGCGATCGACTGGGCGCGCAAGGCGGGGCTCAAGGTCATCACCGTGGACAGCCGCGTGACCACCGCCTCGGAGGGGTTCATCGGCACCGACAACCTCAAGGCCGGCATGCAGGCGGGCAAGCGCATGTGCGAGCTGCTCAAGGCACAGGACAAGACGAGCGGCAGCGTCATGATCGAGTCGTCGGTGGCCGGCATCCAGTCGCTGCTCGACCGGGACGCCGGCTTCAAGCAGGGCCTCGCGACCACCTGCCCGCAGGTCAAGGTGGCGCTGCAACGCTTCAACAACAACGACATCAACACCGCGGCGTCGCAGGTCAACGACGCGCTGACCGCCAACCCCGACCTGGCGGGTGTCTTCGCCGACAACAACACCTCAGGGGTCGGCGCGGCCCGGGCGATCCAGGACAACAACGCCACCGACACCATCCCTGTCGTGGCGTTCGACTCCGACCCGCAGGAGAACGCCGCGCTGGCCGCGGGCACGATCGACGCGCTGGTCGTGCAGAACCCCTACTTCTTCGGCTATCAGGGCGTCCTGGCCGCCGGGATGGCCACGGTCGGCCGCATCCCGCCGCGTGACATCGATCCGGGGGCGGTCGTGGCCGACAAGAAGAACATGAACGAGCCCGACGTGAAGCAGCTGCTCCACCCGCCGACGATGAAGGCGGAATGATGGTCCAGCCTGTCGTCGAGCTGCAGGGCGTCTCCAAGGCCTTCGGTCCCGTCCAGGCGCTGACGGACGTCTCGCTCCGCCTGGTCCCCGGCCAGGTGAACTGCCTCGCGGGGGAGAACGGCGCGGGGAAGTCGACCCTGATCAGGGTGCTGACGGGCGCGCTGCGCCGCGACAGCGGCGGCTACGAGATCGAGGGCCGGCCGGTCACCGCGCCGACTCCCGCATCGGTGCGCGCGGCCGGCGTCCAGGCCGTCTACCAGGAACTCAGCCTGCTCCCGCACCTGTCGGTCGCGGAGAACCTGTTCATGGGCCGCCTTCCCGCGCGTACGGGGATCATCGTCAGAGGCCGGCTGTACGCCCGGGCCAGGGAGGCCCTCGACGAGGTCGGCCTGACGGACCTCAGCCCCGACGCGATCGTGGAACGGCTCCCGGCGGCCACGCGCCAGCTCGTGGAGATCGCCAAGGTGCTGACCGCGGACTCCGTCAAGGTGATCGTGTTCGATGAGCCGACCACGGCGCTCACCGAGGCCGAGTCGGAGCGGCTCCTCCAGCACATCCTGCGGCTTCGTGAGCGCGGGATAGCGATGCTCTACGTGACCCACCGGCTGGAGGAGATGTTCGAGATCGGCGACTGGGTGACCGTCCTGCGGGACGGGAGCTTGTCCGAGCAGGGGCCGATCGGTGACTACGACGAGGACCGGCTGATCACCGCGATGGTGGGCCGGGAGATCAGCTCGCTCTACCCGGAGACCCACCGGCACGCGGGGACGCCCGCGCTGCGTGTCAGGGGACTGCGCAGGTTCGAGCGCTCGCCGAGCATCGACCTCCACGTCGGGGCCGGAGAGATCCTCGGTATCGGCGGGCTCCTGGGGTCGGGCCGGAGCGGGCTGTTGCTGTCCATCTTCGGCGCCACGCCCGTCGTGGCGGGTGAGCTGGAGGTCGAGGGCAGGCCGGTGAAACCGTCCGGCCCGCGCACCATGATGAACGCCGGGGTGGGACTGCTCACCGAGGATCGCAAGGTGCTGGGGCTGCTGCCGGAGCTTTCGATCAGGGAGAACGTCACCATCGCCAGCCTGCGCAGCGGCTCCCGCCGTGGTCTCCTGCCCGGCCGCGAGCAGGCCGAAGCCGCGGACCGGCTGCTCGACAGCCTGAGGTTGCGGGCCGGCTCCTACGACCAGCCGGTGTCGACGCTGTCCGGCGGCAACCAGCAGAAGGTCCTGCTCGCCCGATGGCTGCTCACCAAGCCGAAGATCCTGATGTTCGACGAGCCCACGAAGGGCATCGACGTCGGGGCCAAGGGCGAGCTGTACACGGTCATCGGAGACCTGGCCGCGAAAGGGCTGGGAATCATCGTGGTCTCGTCGTACCTCCCGGAGCTGCTGGGGCTCGCCGACCGCATCCTCGTGCTGCGCGACGGGGCGGTGGCGGGCGAGCTTCCCGGATCCGCCACCGAGGAGGACGTGCTCCGCCTGGCCAGCGGCAGCGGAGGCGGCGAGATCCCTGCCGCCGAGAGCGGGGCCCCTGCGACCCAGGACAGGGCTCCATCGGTCGTGGACGAGGTCAGCGCGCCTCGGAGCACGACCCCACCGGCGCCGGACGACCCAGGAGGGGTGAGCCGAGATGCCTAAGCTGGTCTGGCGTGAGCCGATCGAGACCACCACGATCACCAACAGACCGCCGGGCGGTGAGGGACCAGGGCCGGAGGCGGGGCTGGAGACGGTGCCCAGGGCCAGGCTGTCGCCCGAGGCGGAGGCCGGGCCCCGCCGGCGGGTCATCACGCTGGGCGACATCGCCGGACGGGAGAGCGGCGGGCTCGTCGTCCTGCTCGTGGCGATCGGCGCTCTCACGCTCGCGAGCGACGAGTTCCTCACCGGCAACAACCTGTCCAACCTCGCCCGTCAGGTCGCGATCTTCGGGATCATCGCGGTCGGCCAGCTTTTGGTCATCCTGACCGCAGGCATCGACCTGTCGGTCGGGTCGATTCTCGGCCTGTCAGGCGCCTCCACCGCGCAGCTCCTGGTCGCCGGGATGCCGATCCTGCCGTCGATCCTGCTCGGGGTGGGAATCGGCACCGGGCTCGGCATCGTCAACGGCCTGCTGGTGACCAAGGCCCTGCTTCCGCCGTTCATCGCGACCCTGGGAATGCTCGGCATCGCCCGCGGCATGGTCCTGCTCAGCACCGACGCCCAGACCATCCAGGGCGTGCCGGAGGCGTTCCAGACCATCGCCAACGGCACGATCCTCGGCATCCCCAACCTTCTCATCATCGCCGCGGCGGTCACCGCCGTGATGTGGTTCGTGCTCACCAGGACGGTCTTCGGCCGCTACATCTACGCCGTCGGCTCGAACCCCGAGTCGGCCCGCCTCGCCGGCGTTCCCGTCCGCATGGTGACGATCTCGGTCTACATGATCTCGGGCCTGCTCGCCGGTCTCGGCGGGGTGCTGCTCGCCTCCCGGCTGGGTGCCGGTATCCCCACCGCGGGCACGGGCTTCGAGCTCAGCGCGATCGCCGCCTGCGTCATCGGTGGCGCGAGCCTGTTCGGCGCGAAGGGCAGCGCGATCGGGGCCGCCACCGGAGCGCTGATCATGGGTGTCCTCAACAACGGCGGCAACCTCCTGGCGATCAACGCCTTCTACCTCCAGATCGCCATCGGCGTGCTGATCCTGGTCGCGGTCGGGTTCGACCAGCTGAACAGCAGGCGGTCGGCCACCGGCGGTTGATCGACGATCCCGCGATCCGGTTCGACGCCGCGGCCCGTGAGGCGGAGACCGCCTCCGGTCGGATCCTGCGCGCGGAGACCGCGGTCCGCTCGTGGTGGGCGAGGGTGTGCTGGGGGCGGCGGTCGCCGTGGGCGACGTGGGCGACGTGGCCATCGGCCCGGCCCTCGCGCCCCAGGCAGGCGAGCCTCCGGGGCGCGTGGGCGCGGGCGGTGTCACGACGTCAGGCGCGCGGAGCGATGCCTTCTATCTCCACCAGCAGGTCCGACCGGCAGATGTCGACGGTGAAGTAGGCGATCTCCGCCGTGTCGGAGAAGGCCTCCTCGCACTTGGCCGCGACGACGGGCACGTCCTCCTCGTGACGGACGTAGACCTTGACGAAGCGGAGGTCCTTCAGGGTCCGGCTGTCATCGATCCCGTTGGCCAGCAGGTTCTCCCTGCCGATGACCGTCGCCATGTTGCCGAAGGTCACGTCGCACTGCTTCTCGACGTCGCCCGCGTGGACCGTCCTGTGGCCGAGGATGCTGGCCGTACCGGCGACGAAGAGGTCTCCGGCGCCGTCGAGGCCGTCCGGAGTGAAGGAGGTGGCGCGGGCGAACTTCGGCGGACGAGGACCGTACCGGGGGGGATAGGAGGGGGCGGGAACCTGAAGAGGGTTCTCGAGGTTGCGCACCCGCCCGGTCCGCGACGCCAGCAGGTACCAGCTGATGCCGCCTCCCAGCGAGCCGATCCCTGTCGCGGCCGGCATGTCCCCGGCTCGCCCAGGAAGGCCGTCCACCGCCTCCGCCCGGCCGAGGCAGAAGTCCCGGTAGATCTCCAGGCCGTCCGCGTTGGCGCGATTGATGTCGTTGATGAAATGCCAGATCCGCAGGACGTTGGGATAGTCGAGTTTGGCGATCAGATCGAAGGCCGCCCGATAGGCGTGACGGACCGGCTCCCTGTACGACCCGGTCCCGGCAACCTGGCCGGCGCAGAAGAGATAGTCGCCGTCGTGGGCGTAGGCCAGGTCCTGGTACATGCCCGACGTGACGGGAGAGTCCGTCTCCCACACTTCGGTGACGAGATCGTTCTCGTCCTTGGCCAGGTGAACTCCTACGCCGGCCACGCCTGCGTGGATCGCGGGAGCGCTGTGGTGGTCGAGGAAGGCGACCCGGCCGAGAACGTGACGTCCGGACGGCGCGGGTACGCCGGAACGGAGTAATCGGCAGCCGAGTCCATGCGTGTGCGTCGCCATGTGCGCTCTCCCCCGCCTGTCAGCCCGCCGCCTGCGTCCGCAGTTGTCGCCGGCTGAGTTTTCCCGTCGAGGTTCGCGGGAGCTCCGCCACGAAGATGATCTCCGATGGCACCTTGTACCAGGTCAGCCGCTCCTTGGCCGAGTCAGCCAGCTCGCCGCGGATCGTGGCGTGACCGCTCTCGTCACCCTTGGCGATGACGTAGGCCAGCAGCCTCGACGTGCCGTCCCCCGCCCGGGTCGAGCAGACCGCCGCCTCGATCACGAGCGGATGCTGCGCGAGCACGTCCTCGATCTCCGCGGGGTGCACGTTCTGCCCGCCGACGATCTCGATGTCGTCCGCCCTGCCGTGGATCCGGATGTAGCCGTCGTCGTCCACGGTGGCCGTGTCACCCGTGGGCCACCACGTGCTCTCGCCGTGCCGCGGGACCTCCGACGGGGAGCCGATGCCGGGAGCGATGGTGGGCCCGGCGACCTGGAGGTTGCCCTCGCCGCCCGCCGGCAGGGGCTCGCCCTCGTCGTCGACCAGCCGCACCCGGAAAGGGGACAGGCAGCGGCCCACCGTGCCCTCCCTCGCTTCCGCCGGGCTGTTGGCGGCGAAGACCTGCCCCACCTCCGTGGTGCCGAGGACGTTGAGCAGCCGCCCGCCCAGCACCTCCCGCAGGTCGGCCTCCAGGGCGGGGGCGAGCACCTCGCCGGCGGTGACGGCCAGCCGCAGGCCGTCGAGCGGCGAGGGGTCGGGCTCGGCGAGGAGCCTGGCGTAGAAGCTGGGCTGGGCGTAGAACACGGTGACGCCGAGGTCGCGGATCGCGGCGAGCGCGGCCACGGGCGCGGGCCGCTCCGGCGCGAGTACGGCTGCGCTCCCGCTGAGCAGCGGATACAGGAGCGTGTTTCCGAGCCCGTAGGAGAAGTACATGCGGGACACGGAGAGACTCACGTCGTCGGGCTTCAGGTCGAGGACCCGGCCGAACGCGGAGTCGAAGACGTAGGGGTCGCCGTGCGTGTGGAAGCACAGACGGGGACGGCCCGTGGTCGTTCCCGAGGTGAGGAGGGCGATGCCGGGGGTGTCCATGTCGCATTCGGCCGCCGCGGGAACCGGAAACCGTCCGGGCTCCGACGGGATCAGAGCCGGGGTGACCGTGGCACCGTCGAAGACGCCGGCGATCCGCGGGTCGGCGACGGTGAGCTTCGGCCGCGCGAGCTCGGCCGTCTGCCGCAGCTCATCGGGGTGGAGGTCGGCGTTGACCAGAGCGACGATCGCTCCGAGACGGAGCGTGCCGAGGACGGTCCAGACCAGGTCGATGCCGTCCGGCAGCGACGCCAGCACCCGGTCTCCCCTGCCGACGCCTGAGGCGGACAGGAACCCGGCCACCCGCTCGGCCCCGGCGAAGACGTCGGCGTACCGGTGGACGGTGCTTTCGGTGAGATAGGCCGGGCGGTCGAGCCACCCCTGATCACGAGCGGTTCGTGCAAGGCGTTCGGCGAGATTGCGGTCGCCCGTCATCGGACATCTCCTCTGAATCGTCAGAACCTGTTCGCTGTCCCACCCCTTTTGTGATCTTCGTGAGCTTTCTACATTGCCTGACTCGGGAGCGTCAATAGTGTTGATGGGGCAGTAACGAGGCGGCGACCGCGCGTGCCCGCTCATGGTCACCCAGGCGAGGCCGCCCGCCGGAATCGCGTTACCGTTGCGCTGTGATCCGCGCCGTGGTGGTCGACATGGACGACACTCTCTGCCTCACCGAGGCGGTGTGTTTCGAGCTGGAGAACGAGGTGCTGACGCGCATCGGCCGCGAGCCGATGTCACGCGGCGTGCACATGTCGACGTGGGGACAGCCCCTGCTCGACGCGATGACACGGCGCTCGCCGGGCGTGGACCTCACGGCCTTCGCCGCCGCCTATCAGGTCGTGCTGCGCGAGTACGTGGGGGACGGCCGGCTGGACGTCGTCGCGCCCGAGAACCTCCGGGCGCTCGACGAGCTCGCCGCCGAGGGCCGCAGCGTCATGCTCCTGACCTCGCGCACCGAAGGGGAGGTGGAGCACCTGCTCGCTCCCGACCACGTGCTCGCCGGACGGCTCAGCGCGGTCTACCACGCGGGCAACACGCGCTTCGGCAAGCCCGATGCCCGCGCCTTCGACGAACTCCTCGCGGCCACGGGACTGCGCCCCCGCCAATGCCTGTACGTCGGCGACTCCCCCGGCGACGCGCAGGCCGCCAACGGCACGGGCCTGCGCTTCATCGCCTCCCTGCAGAGCGGGGTCAGGCGGCGGGCCGACTTCGACGCCCACCACGTCGACGCCTTCATCGACGCGTTCCCCGACCTGGTCGGGGCGGTGGCGCGTCTCGACGGTCAGAGCCCTTGAGGCGCGCTCCCTCATATCGAGGGCGGGCCGGACGCCTCCCCCACGGTGGGCGGACCGACGGCGGCGCGCAGCCGGGCCACCGCCTCGTGAAGTCGCTCCGGGCTGAGCCTGGCGTAGCCGACCACGATCGCGGGGAACGCGGCCCTGCCGTACGCCGACAACGGGGTGGTGGCGATGCCGTGGTCGCTCAGGTGGGCGGCGAGCGCGGCGTCGTCGGTCCCCTCGGGCAGCCGGAGCACGACGTGCAGCCCGGCGGCGATGCCGTACGGACGCCATGAGGGCAACTGCTCGGCCAGCGCGGCGAGCAGCGCGTCGCGCCGCCGCCGATAGGTCGACGTGGTCCTGCGCAGATGCCGGTCGTAGCCGCCTTCGCGGAGAAAGTGGGCGAAGGCCGCCTGCTGCAGGGTGCTGACGCCACGGTCGTGCAGCTCCTTGCGCCTGACGACCTCGTGCCTGAGAGCCGCGGGCACGACCATCCAGCCCAGCCGTACGGCGGGCGCGAGCGTCTTGCTGAGCGTGCCGAGGTAGGCGACATGGGAGGGGGCGAGCCCCTGGACGGCCGACAGGGGCGCGCGGTCGTAGCGGTACTCGGCGTCGTAGTCGTCCTCGATCACCAGCCCTCCGGCGCGCCTGGCCCAGTCGGCCAGCGCACGGCGGCGGGCCGGATGCAGGGCGACGCCCAGCGGGTACTGGTGGGCGGCGGTCACCACGACCGCGCGGCTGCCGGTGCGTTCCAGCGCCTCCACGTCGAGACCGTGCTCGTCGAGCGTGACCGGCTCGACGCCGAATCCGTGCAGTTCCAGGAGGTCGTGCAGGTCCCTGTTGCACAGTTCCTCGACCGCGACCGTGGTGTGACCCCGATCCCTGAGGACGGCGGCCAGCAGGCCGATCGACTCGAAGGTGCCGTGGGTCACCACCACCTCTTCCGGCCCCGCGCTGACCCCGCGCACCCGACCCAGGTAGGCGGCGAGCTCCGCGCGCAGCCCGGCCAGGCCGGCCGGATCGGGATAGCTCAGCTCGGCGTCGGCCAGCCCCGCGAGCCCCGCGCGGGTGGCGGCCAGCCACGCGGTGCGGGGAAAGGCGGCCATGGAGGGCAGGCCCGGTCTCAGCGGGATGAGCTCGCGGCGGGGCCGCGTAGGCGGCCCCTCGCCCTGCTCGGCCAGCGCGACCCCCTCGGCGACCCTGGTCCCTGAGCCGCGCCTGGCCACCAGGTAGCCCTCGGCGGTGAGCTGGTCGTAGGCGGCGGTCACGGTGCCTCTCGCCACTCCGAGCTGGGCGGCCAGGTCGCGGGTCGAAGGCAGGCGGACGCCGCCGGCCAGGCGGCCGGTCCTGACCGCCTCCTTCAGTGCCTGTTCCAGGGCGCGACCGCGGGCCCCGTGGGGCGCGGAGGAGATCGCGGGCAGCAGCAGCGCTCGCGAAGTGGACCAGTCACTCGACACAGGTGTGGACCTTATATATGGGCCACCCTGGGCTCAAGGTGCTGCCATGAGACAAGCATGGATCTCCTTGGCGGTCCTGTGCTCGGGCAGCGCGCTCGGGCTGCTGGATTCCACGATGATGAACGTCGCACTGCCCGCGGTCAGCGCGGACCTGGGAGCCGGGATCGACGAGCTGTTCTGGGCGCTCAACTCCTACCTGTTGACGGCCACCGTGCCGCTGGTCACCTCCGGACGGCTCGGCGACCTCTTCGGCCCCAAACCGCTGTTCCTGGCCGGAATCGTCACCTTCACCCTCGCCTCGCTGGCCTGCGGGCTGGCCACCACCCCCGGGTGGCTCATCGCGGCGCGGGCCGTACAGGGGCTGGGATGCGCGCTGTTCCTGCCGCAGGGCACAACGTTGGTCACCCAGCTCTTCCCCCCGGCCAGGCGTGGCGCCGCCTGGGGAGTGTGGGGTGCGGTCTCCGGCGCCGCGGTCGCCGCAGGACCGGCGATCGGCGGTTTCCTGGTCGAGCCGATGGGCTGGCGCGGCATCTTCCTCGTCAACGTCCCCGCCGGTCTGCTGCTGACCGTCCTGGCGGTCAGGCTGTTGCCGCGCAGGCCCGTCGACCGGCTGCGCAGGTTCGACCTGCTCGGCACGGTGTTACTGGGGCTGGCGCTGTTCCAGATCGTCTTCGCGCTCATCGAGGCCGCGCCGTGGTGGCTGGCCGGCGGCGCGCTCACCCTCGGCGCGTTCCTCCTGGTACAGCGCGCACGTCAGCACACCGACCCGCTGGTGCCGTTCGCCGTCTTCTCCTCACGCACGTTCCGGCTGATCACCCTGGGCCAGACGGCGTTGCCGTTCGGCGTCTCCTCGACGGTCCTGCTGACCCTGCTGCACCTGCAGGCGGGCGCAGGGCTGTCACCCCTGCGGGCCGGTCTGCTGTCCGGGGTCGCCCCCACGGTGTCGATCCTGTTCGCGCCGCTGTCGGGCAGGCTCACCGACCGCTTCGGCGGCGGGTACGTGCTCCTGTCGGGGCTGGGCCTCATGACCGTGGGCTGCGCCGTCCTCGGCCACGCCGTGTGGAGCGGGAACGGCCTGCTGTCCGGGCTGGTCGTCTTCGGGATCGGCATGGGGGTGGTGTTCGCGCCTCCGGGGGTGCTGGCCATGCGTGACATCGAGCCAGGGATGGCCGGTGCCGCCTCCGGCGTCTTCACCCTCAGCGGCAGGATCGGCGGGGTCGTCGGCACCGCGGTCGTGGGAGCCGTGCTCAAGCATCTGCTCCCTGCGGACGCCCTGGCAGGACGGTCGATCAGCGCCGAGGTCAGCCACGCGGTGGCCTTCGCCTACACGCTCCCCGCCGTCGCCCTGGCGGTGGCGGCCGTCCTGGCCCTCGCCGCGGAGAGCCCTTCGCGGCGGCCCGCACGTATGCCGGCCTGACCAGCAGAGTGCCCGCGCTGCGCCGGCGATCTTGACCTTCTGATGTACTTCATACTATATATTGTGTATGGATTCGGAGCGCTCGGTCACGTCAGCGCGCGATGTGGCATACGCGTACCTGCGCAACGGCCTGATGGAGGGGTACCGCCGGCCCGGGGAGATCCTCGACGACGCCACGATCGCCCAGGAGATCTCCGTCAGCCGGACGCCGGTCCGTGAGGCGCTCATCCAGCTGGAGCGCGAGGGCATGGTGACCACCCCGCCCCGCCGCAGGCCCAAGGTGGCCGAGGCGCAGCCCGACGACCTGGCGCTGATCATCGCGCCGCTGGGGACGCTCCACGCCCTGGCCGCCCAGCTCGCCGCGCCGTCCGCGACCAGCGACGACGTGGCCGCCATGCGCGCCCACAACGCCGAACTTCTCCAGGCGGTGCGGGACGACGACTTCGGCAGGGCCCGCCTGGCCGACATGGCCTTCCACCGCGTGCTGGTGCGGAGGGCGGGCAACAGGTTCCTCACCTCCTCCATCGAGTCGCTGGAGATGCACACCAGTCGCGTCGTCTCCCTGTACTTCCACAACCGGGGGCCCGACGGGCAGTCCGCCCGCGAACACGACGAGATCATCCAAGCCGTCGTCGACCACGACGGCGCCGGCGCGGCAAGGGCCACGCGCGGCAACTACCTGCGAGGGCTCAGCCTGGACGGGGAGGACACATGACGGTCCGGTCGGCTGCCCAGGTCGTCGAGCCCATGCGGGGAGACCCGCGCACCGACCCCGACGCTGTCAACCTGTCCCCCGACACCCAGGCCAGACCGACAGACACGATGCGCGAGACCGTCGCACGACCCACCGCCGGAGACGCGCAGACCCGCGCAGATCCGACCATCCTGGCGCTCGAGGAGCGGATCGCAGACCTACGCGAACATCAGACGGCACCCCTCCCACCCGACGCGCGAACCCACACCGAACCGACCACGCAGGCGCTCGAGGAGCGGGACGCGGACCTGCACGAACATCAGGCAGCACCCCTCCCGCCAGCGGGCATCATGCGCGATGAAGTCGCGGTGCGGTCGCACGTGGGCTACAGACACGACGAGATCCTCGCGGAGGCGTCCACGCACCTGATCAACGCTGAAGCCACTGTCGTCGTCCCCGGCGGCGCCCCGCTCCTCACCTCCGGCCCACGGGCGTGGTCGCCGTGAACGAGCTGCCTGGCCGCGTTCTCGTCACCGGAGCCGCGGGCGCCATCGGCCGATCCCTGCGAGGCACCCTCCTGCGGAAGGTCGCGCACGTCCGCCTCTCCGACATCCGCGCCGTCGGCGAGACCGCCGGCCACGAGGAGTACGTCCCGGCCGAGCTCACCGACCTCGACCAGGTCAGAGCCGCCGTGCACGGCATGGACGCGGTGATCCACCTCGGCGGCGTCGCCGACGAGGCTGACTTCGCCTCGATCAAGGGCCCCAACCTCGAGGGCGTCTACAACGTGTTCGAGGCCTGCCGACTCGAAGGAGTATCGCGAGTCGTCAACACCAGCTCCAACCGCATCACCGGCTTCTATCCCGCGGGCCGGACGCTCGACGGGCAGGAAGCCGTCCGGCCCGACGGCCTGTACGGCGCCGCCAAGGCCTTCGGCGAAGCGCTCGCCAGCCTGTACGCGGACCGCTTCGGTCTCGACGTCGTCTCGGTGCGCGTCGGGTCCTTCGAGGAACGCCCGTCCGAGTCGCGTCACCTGCACACGTGGCTGAGCCCGTCCGACGCGGCACGGCTGTACGAGGCCTGCCTGAAGGCTCCGGCAGGGCTGGGCCACGTCACGATCTACGGCGTCTCGCGCAACACGCGCTCGTGGTGGTCACAAAACGCGGCGGCGAGTGCGCTCGGATACGCGCCGAGGGACGACGCCGAGAAGTTCGCCGACCGGCTCCCGCCGTACACCGAAGTTCACCAGGGGGGTCAGTACACGCACTACGAGTATGGAGGATGGGCCGCCAGACCCGACACCGGCCGTACTCCTTGACCCAAGGGGAGCACCTGCTCACGAAACGCCCGGCACCCCAGCACCCCAGCACACCAGCACACCAGCACACCAGCACACCAGCTCCCGAGCACCCCAGCACACCAGCACACCAGCACACCAGCACACCAGCTCCCGAGCACCCCAGCACACCAGCACACCAGCACACCAGCTCCCGAGCACCCCAGCACACCAGCACACCAGCACACCAGCACACCAGCTCCCGAGCACCCCAGCACACCGGCACCCCAGCTCCCCAGCACACCGGCACCCACAGAGCCCGCCCGATCGCCGCGATGACGGTCGGCACGACGCTCGCGTGGTACGACTTCTCCGGTCACGCGGCGCCGGTCTCACCACAACGCCCACGGACGCGGCCCACGCTCCACTGCTCTGGAGTGCTTCCGCCGCGTGCTCCTCGAAGCCGCTGTCGCAGGCGGCGTCACTGAGACGGTTGAGATTGTTGCGCTTTGACGGACACCGTTGGTGTGGCCAAGCTGCCAGGGCAACCGGGGTCGCGAGCCGGGAGACTGTCATCGCGCTGGAGCCTCTGCGCCACCGCATGGGTGACCCAGGACCCCTCACCCCACCCCCCTGCGCGCCGCATAGCCAGCCCGGGCCCCACACCACCCCTGCGCGCCGCAGCATGGTCGCTCGGGGAGCCTTCGCCGAGCACCTTCACCAACCACAGGGCGGCACGACCACGGCAACCGCAGACACGGCCCACGCACGCTGGCCTCATGCGGGCTCGGGCGGCACGCGTCAGCCCGGCTCGGCTTCCAGGTAGGCCAGCACCGCCATCACCCGCCGGTTGTGATCGTCGGAGGGTGGCAAGCCCAGCTTGGTGAAGATGTTGTTGGTGTGCTTGCCGATCGCCTTGTCGGTGACGAACAGCCGGGTGGCGATCGCGGCGTTGGACATGCCCTCCGCCATCATCGCGAGCACCTCTCGCTCCTTCGGGGTCAGCTCGCCCAGCGGCTCGTCGCGCTCGCGCCGGATGAGGAGCTGGGAGATCACCTCGGAGTCCATCGCCGTGCCGCCCGCCGCGACCCTGCGCACCGAGTCGACGAACTGCTCGACGTCGCCGATCCGATCCTTCAGCAGGTAGCCCACTCCGCCGGAACGGTCGGACAGCAGCTCACGGGCATACAGCTGCTCGACGTACTGCGAGAGGATCAGCACGGGCAGCTCCGGATGCCGCTTGCGTGCCTCGAGCGCGACTCGCAAACCCTCGTCCGTCAGGGTCGGCGGAAGCCGCACGTCGATCACGGCCACGTCGGGACGGTGTCGGATCAGCGCGTCGAGCAGCATAGGCGCGTTGTCGACGGCCTCGACCACCTCGAAGCCGTGCGCCGACAGGAGGCGGACCAAGCCGTCTCTCAGAAGTGCGAGATCTTCGGCGATGACAACGCGCACGGTAGCTCCATGGTGAGTTCGCTTGGTCCGCCGACAGGACTGTGGACGGCGAGCGTGCCGTCGAAGGCTGAGAGGCGACGGCGGATCCCGGCCAGACCGGTGCCCGCCGCGAGGTCGGCGCCGCCCCGGCCGTCATCGCCCACGGTCAGGCGCAGAACGCCGCCCGAGTGGCTCAGCCGTACCCACGCTCTGGTGGCCAAGCTGTGCTTGGCCACGTTGGTCAGGGCCTCGGCGGCCGCGAAGTAGAGCGCGGACTCGACGGGCGCATCGGGGCGGGCGGGCAGGTCGATGTCGACCTCCACCGGGATGGGGCACAGCAGCGAAGCGGCCTGGATCGCCCCTGCGAGCCCCCTGTCGGCGAGCACGGGCGGGTGGATGCCGCGCACCAGGTCGCGCAGGTCGACCAGGGCCTGACCTGCGGACTCCCACGCCTCCTGCACCAGGTCTCTGATCTGGTCGGGGTCGCTCGCGCCCCTGACCAGCCCGAGGTTCATCCGGACCGAGATCAGTCTGGCCTGCGCGCCGTCGTGCAGATCCCTCTCGATCCTGCGCAGCTCGGCCGCCTGCGCGTCGACGGCCGCCGCCCTCGACTCGGTCAGTTGCCTGACCCGCGAGGCGAGGGAGGGCTCGGGCCTCAGCATCCGCTCCGCGAGGCGTGCCTGCAGCGTGTGCAAAAGCGGAATCGCCGCCAGTGCGATCACCACGAAGGTCACGATCGCCAGTGACAGAGTGAGCGTCGCCGACATGCCGGCCTCCGCCGTACGCAGGCGCACGATCTTCCAGGCGGAGGCCAGCAGTGCCCCGACGGACATGAGGCAGGCGGGCCCGACGACGGCGTGGACGGCCAGCCAGGCCAGGTCGCGGACAGTGCGGCCTCGCGGCGACGGCTCGGTGATCCGATGACCGAGGACACCGGCCGCCCGCGCGCGCTGGAGGCGGGTCAACGCGCGGACCACGACGAGCAGACGTGCCAGCAACGGTCTGCCGAGACCGCCGAAGGGGACCAACGCCGCGCACATCCCTACCAGGACGAGCAGCGGCCAGGCCGCCGCCCCGGTGACGGCGTTCAGCAGCAGACCCGCAGGGGGCTGGAGGAGGTGGCGGATCGTGCGCACATGAAGAGTCTGCCGGATCGGCGGTGCGATGACGGTAGGCCCAGGCCTACCCCGGCGGGGGTGAAATCCCACCCGGAAGGTGGGTGGAGGCCGATGGATGATTCGGCGCCGCACATCAAAGCTGGAGGCCGCAACCAGCGCAACGATGGGGATCACATGATCGAAGTAACTGGCCTGACGATGCGGTACGGCGACGCGCTCGCGGTCGACGACCTGACCTTCGTGGTGAAACCCGGCCTGGTGACCGGCTTCCTCGGTCCCAACGGCGCGGGCAAGTCCACCACCATGCGCGTCATCCTCGGCCTGCAGGCGGCTGACGCCGGGACGGCGCTGGTGGGTGGCAGGCCGTACGGCTCGATGCGAGAGCCCATGCGGGAGGTGGGCGCGCTACTCGACGCGGGGGCGGTGCACGGCGGGCGCAGCGCCGCCGCGCACCTGTGGTGCCTGGCCCGCAGCAACGGCATCGGCCAGGCACGGGTGAGCCATGTGCTGGATCAGGTAGGGCTGGCCGAGGTGGCGAGCCGGCGGATCGCCGGCTTCTCGCTCGGCATGCGCCAAAGGCTCGGCATCGCGGCCGCGCTGCTCGGCGACCCCGGCGTGTTGATGTTCGACGAGCCGGTCAACGGACTGGACCCCGAGGGCATCCGCTGGATCAGGGAGCTGATGCGGCTGCTGGCCGACGAGGGTCGCACCGTCCTGGTGTCGAGTCACCTGATGGGAGAGATGGCGCTCACCGCCGACCATGTGGTGGTCATCGGGCGGGGCAGGTTGATCGCCGACACCACCATGTCGGAGCTGGTCGCGCGGTTCCAGCGAGGGGTGCTGGTCCGGGCAGCCGATCAGCCCGCGCTGGCCGGGCTGCTGGTGTCCGTCGGCGCGAATGTGCGGGAAGAGGACGGCGGGCTTTCGGTGAGCGGCCTCGACGCGACGCGGATCGGCGAGCTGGCTCTTGCGCGCGGGATCGCACTGCGGGAGCTGACGCCGCGCAACGCCTCGCTGGAGGAGGCCTTCATGGAACTGACCGAGGAGAGCGTCGAGTTCGGCGCGGGGAGAGCAGCCGGATGATCGACGCCATCGCCTCCGAGTGGCTCAAGTTGTACTCGCTGAGGTCCAATCTCTACCTTCTGGCTTTCTCCGCGCTTTCGGTGCTGCTCTGCGTCGGCGTGACCTTCATGGTCATCCGAGGCTTCGACAACCAGACGGGAGACGAACGGCTGGCCTTCGACGGTCTCGGCGCGGGGCTCGGTACCGGGCTGCCCGTCGCCTTCTTCGTCATGGCCGCGCTCGGCGCGCTGTCGATCACCTCCGAGCATGCCACCGGCCTGATCAGCACGAGCCTGGTGGCCGTGCCCAGACGGCAGCTCTTCCTGTTCGCCAAGATCCCGGCGCTGGCGGCCGTCACCCTGGTCGCGGGACAGGCGCTGGTGTTCGGCATGCACGCCGTCACGCAGGCCGTCCTCGCGGAGCGCGCCGGGCAGGTCCTGATCGACGGCCGGACTCTCGGCGCATCCCTGGCCGACCAGGGCGTGATGGCGGAGCTGCTGGTGACCGGAGCGGCCATGCCGCTCGCCATGATGGGACTCGGCCTTGGCGCCGTCATCCGCTCGACCGCGGGCACGCTGGTCGCCTTGATCGTGATCCTCTTCGTCCTGCCGGTGGTCGCGCAGACGCTGCCCCGACCGTTGAGCGCCCAGGCCGGCTCCTTCATGCTCGGAAGCTTGCCCGACCAGATCATCGCCGGAGAAGGCCCCGGCATCCTGCCTCCGCTCGCGGCCCTCGCTCTGCTGATCGCGTATCCCGTGCTGGCGCTCACCGCGGGGGCGGTCGCGATCGCCGTCCGCGGCCGCGGAAGCAGGCCCCTGGTCGTGGGAGGGCTGCTCACCACTCTGCTCGCCGCGACGATGACGATCCCCTCCAGCGCCTCGGCTTCGGCATCGACGCTGTCGTGGAAGCCGTGTGGCGGCGACCTCGAGTGCGCCTCCGTCCAGGTGCCCGTGAACTGGTCGAAACCGTCGGGCCGGAAGGTCTCCATCCAGATCGCCAAGCTGCCGGCCATGGGCACTCACCGCCGGATCGGCACGGTCTTCGCCATTCCCGGCGGGCCGGGCGGCTCGGGTATCGAGGACCTGAAGACGAAGGGCGGCAGCTTCACCGACCTGCGCCAGCGGTTCGACGTGGTCAGCCACGCCCCGCGCAACACCACCGACCTGGGCGTCATCCCCTACGACTGCCTCGCCACCGGCCCCTGGATCACCGTGCCGCGTGATCGCGCCGAATACGACAGGCTGGCCGAGCGCAACAGGGAGTCGGCCGAACGCTGCCGCAGCTCCGATCCCGAATACTTCGACAACCTCGACTCCGGATCCGTCGCCAGGGACATCGAGGCGATCCGCGTCGCCCTGGGTGAGCAGCGGCTGAGCTTCATCGCCACCTCCTACGGCGGAGTGGTCGCCACCACCTACGCCCGCCTGTTCCCCGGTTCCATCCGCGCCATGTACATCGACGGCAGCGTCAACCACCTCGCCGACCAGGCCGCCCACGCGAAGGAGAGATACAAGAGCATTGAAGGTCAGTTCACCCGGTTCAGCGCCTGGTGCGAATCCGCGCCCACCTGCGCCCTGCACGGACGAGACGCGGGCACCGTCTGGCGTGGCCTCCTCTCGAGGGCCGACCGTTCCCCTGTTCCCGTGAAGGGAGGACGGGCCGCCTACAGCGGCTTCGACTTCATCGTGGCCGCCGCGCCCGATCTGATCAGCCCAGGTCCCGCACCCGATTTCCCCAACTGGCAACGATTCGCCAGGGTCGTCGACAAGGCCCTGACCGGGGATGCCTCCGGCTTCTCCGACTATGTCGCGCAGGCCACGAACAGCTTGAAGGTTCCAAGCTTCGCCGGGATGAACGTGACCCACTGCCCGGATGGGCTGGGCTTCAGGAGCTACGAAGAGTTCCAGCGTATGAAGGCACTCAGCGAACGGATCTCCCCGAACTTCGCGGGAAACGCGCTGTGGCATCCACTCGCCTGCGTCGGCTGGCCGACCCCTGTCACCAACCCCGCCGGCCCGCTTCCCGCCGACAGGCTCCCGCCCTTCCTCGGCGCCGGCTCGTGGACCGACCATGACGATACCGCCGACATCGTGACGCGTGTGCCCGGCTCGTCCACGGTCCGCTACAACGGCTCCGGGCACGGGCTCTACCTATCCGGCAACAAGTGCACGATCTCGCACGCCAACCGCTACCTCACGTTCCTCCGCCTTCCTCCGCGCGGGACCACGTGCGAACCGCCGGCCGCCGCGTGACCGTCACAAGTGATCCCTGCCGCGCACCAGCGGGGCCGGGATCCCGCCCCATGCACCCCCGCCACACCCACCGTCCGGCCCACAAGCAGCGCACCCCTCCACCCCACCGTCCAACCCGGCCCGAGAACGAATCCCGCCCACGCACCCCCGCCACACCCACCGCCCAGCCCACAAGCAGCCCACCCCTCCACCCCACCGTCCAACCCGGCCCGAGAACGAATCCCGCCCACGCACCCCCGCCACACCCACCGCCCAGCCTGCCCAGACAAGCGGCTCAACCCTCCGCCGATCGCGACCGTCCGCCCTGCCTGGCGTAGGTGACCGGGAGGGAGGCGACGGGTGTGGAGCGGGGGCGTTCGGTTCACGGGGTGAGGGCGGCCTCGGCGTGCCAGCAGTGCGTCCACCGGTCGTTGCCGAAGTCGGTACGGCCCGGCACCTCGGAGGAGCAGATCGGCAGCGCGACGGGGCAGCGCGGATGGAAGCGGCATCCGCTCGGCGGCGCGATCAGGCTGGGCGGCTCGCCGTGCCTGGTGCCCTCGGGCGGCGTCACGCGGTCGGGGTCGGGGGCCGAGTCCAGCAGCAACTGGGTGTAGGGGTGGCGAGCGGCCTGGGTGAGCGCCTCGCTGGGGCCGCTCTCGATGAGCCGTCCCGCGTACATGACCGTGATGTCCTCGGCGAAGTAGCGGGCGCTGGCGATGTCGTGCGTGATGTACAGCAGCGCCAGCCCGTTGTCGGCGGCCAGCTTCTCCAGCAGCCGCAGCACCCCGAGCCTGATCGACACGTCGAGCATGGAGACGGGCTCGTCGGCGATCAGCGCGATCGGTTGGACGGCGAGCGCCCTGGCGATCGCCACGCGCTGCCGCTGCCCGCCGGACAGTTCGTGCGGGAGTTTGTCCATGAACTGTTCGACTGGTGTGAGGCTGACCCGTTCCAACAGGTCGGCCACCCGTTCACGTTCGTGCGCGGCGGAGCGCACGTGGCCGTGGACGCGCATCGGCCTGGCCAGGTGGTAGCGGACGCGGTGGAAGGGGTTCAGGGAGGCGAACGGGTCCTGGAAGATCAGCTGCACCTGCCGCCGGTACTCGCGGAAGCCTTTCACTTTCTCTCCGCGCAGGAGCACCTCGCCCGACGTCGGCGGGTACACCTGGGCGAGCAGCCTGGCCACGGTGCTCTTGCCGCAGCCGCTCTCCCCCACCAGCGCCGTCACGGTCCCGGACCGGAGGGCCAGGGACACGTCTTCGACGGCGCGCACGGTGCCACGGCCGCGGGCGGCCTTGAAGTGCTTGGTGAGGTTCCTTCCTTCGAGCACGATCTCACTCATTCGACCCCCCTCCCGTCATTGAGCAGGCAGGCCACCTCGGGATCGAGCCGTGGCAGGGTCGAGCCGCAGTCGTCGAAGGCGAAGCGGCAGCGCGGGTGGAAGGCGCAGCCGGGTGGCAGGGAGCGCAGGTCGGGCGGGGTGCCGGGGATGCCGAGCAGCTCCTCGCGGGGCCCGTGCAGGCGGGGGAACGAGCGGAGCAGGCCGAGCGTGTACGGGTGGCGCGGTGCCTTGTGCAGGACTCTGGCGGTGCCGGTTTCGACGACCCGTCCGGCGTACATGATGGCGATGCGGTCGGAGATCTCCATCAGGAGTGACAGGTCGTGGGTGATGAACAGGACCGCGAAGCCGTACTCCTCGCGCAGGGCCCTGATCTCGTGGAGGATGTCGCGCTGGACGACCACGTCGAGCGCCGTGGTGGGCTCGTCCATGATGATGATCTCGGGGTTGAGCGCCAGCGCGATGGCGATGGCCGCGCGTTGCCGCATGCCGCCGGACAGCTCGTGCGGGTAGCTGCGCCGGCGGTCGGCGCTGATGCCGACCCGCTGCAGCAGATCCACCGAGCGTTCGATGCGCGCTTTGCGCGGCATGTCGGGGACGTGGATGCGGAGCACGTCGTCGATCTGCGCGCCGACGGTGCTGACCGGGTTGAGGGAGTTCATGGCGCTCTGGAAGACGACCGCCAGTTCCTTCCATCGGAAGGCGCGCAGTTCCTCGCGTTTCAGCTCGAGCACGTCCACGGCTGAACCGTCGGGCCTGCGGTAGGTCACCGACCCGCCGGTGATCGTGGCCGGCGGCCGCAGCAGCCGTCCGATCGCGTGCGCGAGGGTCGACTTGCCGCTGCCGCTCTCCCCTGCCAGCCCGAGGATCTCGCCCTGTCGCAGGTCGAGCGAGACGTCGGCGACCGCGTGGACGGCGCCGCTCGAGGAGAGGTAGTCGACGCCGAGCCCGCGGACTTCCAGGACGTTCATGCGCGAGCCTTTCGAACCTTGATCGTGCGCAGCCGGGGGTTGGCGATCTCGTCCAGGCCGAAGTTGACCAGTGCCAGGCCGGTGCCGATGAGCGCGATGCAGAGCCCTGGCGGCACGAACCACCACCAGGCGCCGATCAGCAGCGCCTGGCCGTTCTGCGCGAAGTAGAGCATGCTGCCCCAGCTCACCGTGGACAGGTCGGCCAGGCCGAGGAAGGAGAGTCCTGCCTCGGCCAGGATGGCGCCGACCACGGTGGCCAGGAAGCTGGTGGCGATCACGGGCAGCAGCACGGGCATGATCTCGAAGAAGACGATGCGGAACGGGCCCTCGCCGCCGGCTCTGGCCGCCTCAACGAAGTCGCGCCGCCGTACGGACAGGGTCTGGGCGCGCAGCACGCGCGCGCCCCATGCCCAGCCGGTCACGGCGATCACCACCGCGACGGAGGCGACGCCGCGCTGGGGCAGGTAGCCGGCCAGCACGATGATCAGCGGCAGCGCGGGCAGCACCAGGAAGATGTTGGTGAGCACCGAGAGGACCTCGTCGACCGCGCCGCCGAAGTACCCGCCGACCAGGCCCACGGCGATGGCGACGATGGTGGCGATGACGGCCGAGAGCAGGCCGACGCCCATCGAGACCCGCGAGCCGTACACGATCTGGGTGAGCACGTCCTGGCCGGTCTGCGTGGTGCCGAGCCAGTGCTCCGCGGAGGGGCCCTGGAGTCCCGCGTCGCTGGTCGCGGACGGGTCGGCGGACAGCAGCAGCGGCCCGACGAGCGCCATCAGCGTGAAGAACGCCAGGATGCCGATGCCTATGCGGATCTTCATTGGCGCGTCCTTGGGTCGAGGATCACGTAGGCGAGGTCGGCCAGCAGGTTCGCGACGAGAACGGCGAGGGAGATCACCAGGAAGATGCCCTGCATGAGCGGGAAGTCCTCGTTCTCGACTCCCTTGAGCAGCATCGAGCCGATGCCCGGATAGGAGAAGACGATCTCGGTGAGGACCGAGCCGCCGACCACGAAGCCGAGGCTGAGCGCGAAGCTCGTGATGTTGGGCAGGATCGCGTTCCTGGCGGCGTAGGCCCACATGACGCGGCGGCTGGTCAGCCCCTTGGCCTCGGCCATGACCACGTAGTCCTCGCCGAGCGTGGTGACCATGACGTTGCGCATGCCGAGGATCCGGTCGGCCATCGAGGCCAGCACGATCGTGATCGCGGGCAGCGTCGCGTGGTAGGCCATGCTGGCCAGGAACTCGCCGTCGAGGCCGGGCGTCACCTCCAGCCCGTACGCTCGCGAGCCGGGGAACCACTGCAGCGTCGAGCCGAAGACGAAGACCAGCACGAGCGCCACCCAGAAGTACGGCACCGCGTGCAGGAAGGTCGCGGCGGGCAGCACCCCGTCGAGCCAGGTGCCGCGTTTCCAGGCCATCACGACCCCGAGCGAGGTGCCGACCAGGTAGCTGATCAGCGTGGCGACACCGACCAGGCCGATCGTCCACGGCAGGCTGTCGGCGATGACCGTGGACACCTCCGTCGGGAAGAAGGTGATCGAGCGGCCCAGCTCGCCGTGGAACAGGTTGCCCAGGTAGTCGAGGTACTGCGTCCACAGGTCGGCGTCGCTGATCCCGAACGCCTTCTTCATCGCGTCGATGGCGGCCGGGTCCACGTTGCCCTTGAGCCTGGCCACCAGCAGGTCCACCGGATCCCCCGGCATCATCCGGGGGATCAGGAAGTTGAGGGTGACGGCGGCCCAGGCCGTGAGGAGGTAGAACCCGAGCCGCCTGGTCAGGAACCTCACGTGCCCGCGGGCCTCAGGTTGAGCAGCACCACGGCGGCGTCGGGCGAGGTGTACGGCGAGGGCATCGCGTACGGGTCCTGCTCGGACGGCCAGCCCACGTACTTGTTCGTCCTGAACTGCGCCCACGAAGGGCTGTAGAACAGCGGCAGCACCGGCAGCTTCTCCACCATGATCTTGCCGAGCCCCTGGGTGGCCCGCTGCTGCTCGGCCAGATCCTCGGTGGCGGCGTAGGCGTTGATCAGCTTGTCCGTCTCCGGGTCCTTCCACCGCTGGTAGTTGCCGGTGGCGGAGGTGCCGACGGGCTTGGCCAGCTCGCTGAAGAGCAACGCCCTCATCTGGAAGTACGGCGAGGCGCCGGTGGGCGTGGCCCTGATCGACAGGTCGTAGTCGCCCTTGCCGACCTTGGAGACCCAGTCCTGGAACGCCACGCCCCTGGTCTCGAGCGTGATGCCGATCTTGGCCAGGTCCTCTCTGATGAGCTGGGCGGCGTTCACCCAGTCGGTGAAGGGCGAGGGCACCAGCAGGGTGAACGTGAGGAGGCCGGGGTCGACGCCCTTCAACAGTTCCTTGGCCTTCTCCACGTCGACCTTGTAGGCGGCGTCCTTGTACTCCGGCGGCAGGAAGGCCTCGCCGCCCGGCATCGGGATGCTGGTCGGGTGCGCGACCTTGGTGTAGCCGCGCTCGGCCACCTTGACGATCTTGTCGCGGTCGATGGCCAGGCTGATGGCCTGCCGTACCTCCGGCTTGGACAGGACGGGGTGGGTCAGGTTGGGCAGGAGCGAGACGACGCCCTCGGGCGGGAAGTAGTACTTGTTGGTCTCTGGCTTGCCCTGGACGTAGATCTTGTCGATGTCAGGAACGAACGCGCCCGCCCAGTCGATCTCGCCCTGCTGGAGTCCTGTCTGCACGGCGTTGGCGGTGTAGGCGGGGAACCTGATCGTGGGGACGACGGGCTTGCCCGGCTGCCAGTACGCCGGGTTCTTCGTCATCTCGTAGAGCTGGGCGGAGAACGTGGAGAGCTTGTAGGGCCCGGTGCCGACCGGCTTGGGGTTGGTGAAGGTGACCGGGTTCTCCTTCTCGAACAGGTGCTTCGGCACGATGCCCGTGCTTCCGGAGATGTTGAAGAGCTTGGCGTACGACGTGCCCTTGAAGTCGATCTGCACCTTGTCCGGCGCGAGGACCTTGGTTCCGGAGATCTCCAGCGCCCCCTTGTTGAGCTCGGGGTGCTTGATCATCGTGTCGAAGGTGAAGGCGACGTCGTCGGCGGTGAACGGCTTGCCGTCGGTCCACTTCACGTCCTTGCGCAGGGTGAAGGTGAGCGTCTTGCCGTCGTTGCCCCACTCGTGGCTCAGCGCCAGCCACGGCTTGATCTCGCCGGGTTTGAGTTTGTTGAAGTACTCGAGCGTCTCGTAGATCATCCCGGTCGTGCCGAAGTTCACGCCTTCGAGGTGGAACGGGTTGAAGTTCTCCTGGAAGGTGCCGGAGTCGATGGCATGGATCACCAGGGGCGGCGCCTCGCTCTTGGAGGTGGATCCGGGTCCCCCGCCGCTCGAGCAGCCGGCGGCCAGGGCGAGTGCTAAGACGACTGCCGTCAAACGTCTCATCAGAAGGTTCCTCTCACGCGGAGGTCACGGGAGCCGACCGGCGCCGCGAAGGCCTGGGCCCGGCGGAATCCGGCAGGAGCGCCGCGCACGGTGGTGAGGGCGCGGTAGTAGTCGACGTACGGGAAGCCGTAGGTCTCCCCGCGGGCGAACGCGTAGCCCGTGATCGCCTCCGACCAGACCTGGTAGGCCTCGTCGGTCAACTCGAAGAAGACGTCGGGCCGGTAGCCTTCGGCGTCCTCCCAGTTGTCCGCATAGAACAGCTGTCCCGCCCAGTGCGCGGGGCGCTCTCGCTCCAGCGTCTTCAGCCCGCCGTAGAAGCGGGCGTCCTCGACGATGCGGTGCGTGCGGGCGTGATCCTTGTGGATCGACCGGCTCCAGTGGGTCAGGACGACGTCGGGGCGCAGTTCCCTGATCAGGTCGCCGACGCGCATCTTGACGTCCTCGTCGTCGGGCAGCAGGCCGTCCTCGTAGTCGAGGAACCTGGCCTCGGCGCCGATCGCCCGCGCGAACGCCTCGGCCTCGTCGTGCTTCTGCTTGGCGTATTCGGGGACGGGCAGCCGCGGGTGGCCGCGCTCGCCGAGCGTGAGGTGCAGGAGCGTGGCGCGGTGTCCTTCGAGGACGTGCTGCGCGAGTACGGCTCCCGCTGTCAGGTCCATGTCCCCGGCGTGGGCCCCGATGGCCAGGACGTGGATGGCACGGCTCGCTTCGGCGGTCGCGGTGTCCGGCCCTGACACCTCGCCAGGCTCACTCACTGGCCCACCTCATGACGTGGAAGCGGCGGGTGACCTGGTATCCCGCCTTGGTGTACAGGTGTCCTGCCGGGCTGGCCTCTCCGGTCCAGAGGAACCACGAGGAGTGCAGGCCCTCGGCTCGCATCCTGGTCATCGTGAGGTGGAGAAGGATCTTGCCGAGCCCGGTGCCCCGCTCGTCGGCGTCCACGCCGAAGGGCCCGAACCGCTCGGGGATGCCGCGGTATGCGGCGTAGAGCGCGAACCCGGCGATGCGGTCCCGCTTCCTGGCGACGACCATGCGCGTGGTGTCCTTGTGGTGGCGGATCGCCTCGCCCCAGTCGGGGTTGAACTCGTCGGCCGCGAACCTGATCAGCTCGGGCAGTTCTCCGTCGGTCGGACCGCGGAAGGCGTACCCCTCGCGCTCGCGTTCGGCCCGCAGCTCGTGCACGTCCTCCGGCGTCTGATAGCCGACCAGCGTCCGGTCCATCGCGACCGGCGAGTAGAGCGTGCCGAATCCCAGGCTGGTCAGCAGGGCGAGCCCCTCGGGGTAGAGCTCGGGGTCGGCGCCGGGCAGCACGTAGTTGGGCGTGTAGGAGGCGAAGTCCACCCGCGTCCTTCCTCTGGCTCGCAGGAAGTCGAGCGCCTCGGTGAGCAGGCGCCGCCCGAGCCCGGCGCCCCGGTGTCCGGGCGCGACGAAGAAGAACGGGATCCAGCCTGTCTCAGGCTCGAGGTCCGTGCCCGGCGCGAGGGGTGTCAACCGGCGGACGCCGTAGGCGCTGCCCACGACGCGCCCGTCGCTCACGGCCACCCGCAGGCCTTCAGGGTCGAAGTTCGGGTCGAGAAGGACGCAGTCGCGAAACCATGTCGCGGTCGTCGGGTCTCCCGGCAGGCTCCGGTTCCAGGATTCGATCAGCGAGTGCTCGTCCCCAGGGGCGAAGGCACGGACCATGACCGTCATACCCAAGAGCTTTCCGACTGGTAAGGCTCCAGGTCAAGAAGATCGGGGAAGAAAATTTCCCTTGCCGCTACCCTCTTGAAACTTTCCTTCGCCTTCGGTCACTATGGAACGTTGGCTTACCAGATATTTCCGGCCCTAGCCGAAACCGGCGGCCGCCGCATGCCACCCGGGCTGCCGGGCGGTTACCAGTCCGCCGCCGCGTGCCACCCGGGCTGCCAGGCGGTTACCAGCCGGCTGCCGGCGGCTGGACCAGGCCGCCACGTGCGTCCAGCGGCCGTCAGACCGCGGCCTGGGCGAGCGTGATGATCCCCGCCGCCATGAGGGCCGCGGCCCACATCCGGTCCACGTTGAACCAGGCCCTGCGCAGGAAGGTGAGTCCGGCCACCTCGTAGGCGAACACCGCGACGGTGCCCGCGACCGTGAACATGGCCAGCGTGTGAAGGGCGGCCACGCCCAAACCGCCCGTGATCGCGTGGCCCCTGTGCAGGCTCGTGAAGACCGGCATCAGCATCAGCCCGGCGCCGTGGGCGGACGACATCAGGAACGACCAGGCGGCGAGCTGCGGCAGCGACAGGCGCATGCCCACCCAGCGGAAGTGCCTCTTGGACAGCAGCCGCCACAGCCCGAAGCCGACCAGCAGCACTCCCCCCGCGACCGACAGCACAGTGCCGGTGACCAGCGAGCCGGTGGCGCCGACGACGAGCGCGACCAGCGCCACCGACGCGAGGTGTCCTGCGGCGATCACCGGAAGCGACTGGAGCAGTTTGTCCCTGCTGTGCTCCTGAAGCCCGCGCGCCACGGCGAAGAGCCAGCCCATGGCCGGGTTGAGGCCGTGAAAGGCGCCCAGCAGGATCACCGCCGCGATCGTCATGGATAGCAGTAGGAGTCGGAGGAGGCGTCGCCGCCCTGCAGCCGTACCTGGTGGGGTCGCAGGCCGCGGAAGTCGTCGCCGTGCGGGAAGAAGCGCTCGTCGAAGGTGAACGAGCCGGTGTCGATCTTGGCCAGCCAGGCCCCCACCCCCTCGGGGTAGAACTGGTCGTCCCACGCGCCGTAAAGGGAGTTGCTGACGTAGACGCGCTGCCCGTCGCGGCTGATCTCGACCATCTGCGGGCCGCCGCGCAGGGGCAGCCCCGGCTCGGCCGGATGGGCCGCCTGCCGGACGATCCCGCCGATCGTGAGCGAGCCGGTCTCGACGGGCTTGAAGGGGTCGGAGACGTCGAACTGCTTGAGCTCGCCCGTGCCCCAGCAGGAGACGTAGAGCCGTTGGTCGTCGACCGACAGGTCGATGTCGGTGACCAGCGGAGGCACCGCGCCGAACGGCTTCAGCAGCGGCGGCAGGTCCTCCGGCGAGGCGGGCTGGGCGGGGATGTCGATCACCTTGCGCACCTGCCGGCGGCCGCCCTCGTCGAACCAGAGCCAGACGGAGGCCGACAGGTCCTCGACGCTGATGACGACGCCGGCGAAGCCGTACGTCCTGGTCGGATCGTGGGCGGGGCGCAGTTCCAGCACCATCTGGTACTGGTCGCCGAGATCGATCTCCTGCACGTGGCGGCGCTTGCGGAGATCCCAGAAGTGCAACTTGTGACCGTATTTCCGGCCGAGCAGCAGCTCCCCCACCAGCCCGTCCTCGATCATCGAGGGTGTCCCCCACTCCGAGGTCACCACCACGTCGTGGGTGATGTGCCACCAGAAGTCGTAGGCGAGGTACTGCGGCCCGCGATCGACCTCCCATCGGCCGAGCACCTCGAAGGAGTTGTGGTCGAGGATCGCGATGCCGCCCGGGCCGTCCTCCCCGTTGGCCCCGCCCAGCGCGGAGACGTAGATTCCTTCGGGGCCGCAGTGCACGGTGTGCGGGCGCGAGTAGCCGGCGCGCCTGGCCAGCTCGGCCGGTTCGATCACCTTCACGATCTCCGGGCTCACCCGGTCCTTGGTGTCGAGGATGTAGATCCGCGACGAGCGCAGCCCGGGGACGACCAGGAAGCGGCGTTCGATGTGCGGGTGCGGCGCGTAGGGGCACAGCGCGCTGCTGCACGCGTTCCACCCGAAGTGGTGCAGTTCGTCACCGGTGTAGGCCATGTCCGTCCAGCCGGCGACCGTGCCGTAGTCGGCGGAGCCCGGATCGGTGTCCAGGACGGCCATCGCGTCCGGCCTGGCGGCCGAGCGGTCCAAGGTCGCGACGTAGGCGAACCGCTCGGGCGGGGCGTCCGCCGCGTCGCGAGGCGACGGATAGAAGGTCGGGTCAGGTGTCCAGAGAGCCATGCATCCAGCGTCTCTCCGTTCCCAGGCCGACCAGGTAAATTTCTCGTCTGGACGACCTGATGCCGGGCTGCGGGCTCGTCGCGGTCGTTGTCCGCGAGGCCGGAGCCTTCACGCAGCTCGACGTTGATCACCGGGCGGTACTCCAGTCCCGGCAGTTCCTCCAGCGACAGGCAGAACCTGGCGATGCGGGCGGCGTACGGGTTGCCCTGGTAGAGGCCGTACTCGATGTCCTGCGGGTAGAGGTTGGCGCCCATGTAGGAGATCGTCGAGTCCTTGCGGCCGAACAGGAACAGCAGCGGCAGGTTCATCCGCTCGTCCGTCCAGGTGGCGGCGTAGTCGGTGCCCAGCGCGCGCCTGACCTCGGCCAGCGTGTGCAGCCTGGCCTCGTCGCCGACGTTGTAGCGCAGCTTCGGCTGCAGGCAGCTCTTGGTGTTGATCGTGCACAGCAGTTCGCCGGAGGCGTTGACCTCCAGGAACGTCTCCAGCGGGTTGTAGTGGAAGATCATCGGCAGGCGCTGCTCGTCCGGGCCGAGCAGGGCGTCGCGCAGCCGCTGGTCGGTGGCCAGCCGCTTGCGCAGCCGTACGGTGAACCCGCTCTCCGCGCCCATACCGATGGTCAGGTCGCTGGCGCCGTATCCCGAGCGGACCTCCTCGAAGCGCTCCTCCAGGTAGTCGCGGAGCGCCTCGGTCATGCCCTCGCCGCCGACCATGCCGCGGATGCGGTAGTCCTGCCAGGGGAAGCCTGCCGCGTCGAGGCGGTCGCGCAGGTGCTTGAGGAACGGCGGGTAGGCGGCCACCACGTAGTCGTAGCCGGGGCCGAAGTGCTCCAGCGTGTCGGCGATCTTCTCGAGGTCGGGGCCGGTGTTCTTGACCATCGCGATGCGGGCCATGGCGGCGCCGGTGGTGGTGCCTGTCGCCCAGGCGCCCATCGAGTACGCGTTGATCACGAACAGCCTCTCGCCGGGGAAGACCAGCTCGATGTATCCGGCGGCGTTACGGTAGATGCCCTGCAGCTCCCGGGGCCCACGCACCCAGTTGTACGGCTTGCCGCTCGAACCCGACGACTCGTCCACGATCACGCCCGGCCGGTGCAGCCTGCCTTCCTGGCAGCGGCTCTGCTCGTCGTAGACGGAGGCGTAGTTCTGCTTGGTCGTCTCGGGGAAGTCCGCCAGCCGCTTCGCGTGCTCGGCGCCGTGGTCGCGCAGGAAGTCCCGGTAGGCGGGCACGTCCACGGCGGCGAACTGGCAGGCCACGCGGGCATGTGTGCGGGCGAGCCGGTCGAGGACGGGGTGATAGGTGCGGGCCACGAACCGCCACAGGGCGGGATGCATGGTGCCCAGGTGGTAGACGCCGGTGAGCAGCCATGAGAAGGACTGCAGCCTGGCCCTGCGCCATCGCTGGCGCGGGGTGAGCCGCCCCAGGCTCGGACTCTTGCGGGTCATACCGGCGTAACCTAGCGAACACCAATCAACATTCGCTTAACGCCCCACCTGTCCCGTGCCCATTGAAATTAGAGCAATTCTCCAGAAAAATGCTCTGGCATGGGGTCCACAGTGGTGGTGACCGGCGGCAACCGCGGCATCGGATACGCGGTGTGCGAGCGGCTGGCCGGCGAAGGTTTCAGGGTGCTTCTCGTCGCGAGGGATCAGGAGCGCGGCGCCAGGGCCGCGGCGAGCATCAGCGGCGACGTCGAGTTCGTGGCGGGCGACCTCACGACGATCGCGTCGGTCCGGCGGCTGGCCGACGAGCTCCGCGGCGGATGCCCGCGCATCGACGTGCTCGTCCACAACGCCGGGGTCTGGCCCAGCCGCCGCACGTTGACCGAGGACGGCCTCGAGGAGTCCTTCGCGGTCAACCACCTGGCGCCGTTCCTGCTCAACCACCTGCTGGAGGACAGGCTCGGCCGGGTGGTGCAGGTCAGCGCCGGCCTCTACGTCAAGGGCAGGGCCGAGGTGGGCAGGACCTCCGTGGGCGCGGACTTCCACCAGATGCGGACGTATGCCGACACCAAACTGTGCAACCTGCTGACCGTGCCGCTGTTCGCCGAGCGCTGGCGGGCGTCCGGCGTCACGATCGACGCCGTGCACCCTGGAGTGATCCGCACGGGGCTGGGTGATCGTCGCGGGCCCGTCGGATGGCTGCTCACGATGGTCAAACGCAAGTGGGCCACGCCCAAGGAGGGCGCCGGTCCCGTCGTGGGACTGGCGCACGGCACCGGCACGGGCCGCTACTTCCATCTGACCGAGGAGGTCCCCCTTGAGGGACCGGCGCTGGACGGCGAGCTGGCCGGGCGCATCTGGAAGGAGGCCGAGACGCTAACGTCGGCGGGGTGACCAGGCACAAGCGCAGCGAGGAGACGACCAGGCGGCTGCTCGACACCGCGCTGGACGTCCATCCCGGCGATTTCACCCTGCGAGCCGTGACCACGCTCAGCGGCGTCAGCATGGGCAGCCTGTACCACCACTTCGGCAGCTTGGAAGGGCTGGCCGCGGCACTCTACAGCCGGTGCATGGGCGACCTGCTCGACACGCTGGTCGCCGCCGTCGAGGACTCCGCGAGCGCTCGCGACGGCGTACGGCGGGCCGTGGTGGCCTATCTCGGCTTCACCGCCGACCACCCGGACAAGGCGCGCTTCATCCACGCCGCGCCGTACGCGATCGACCTCGGCCCGCACGCCGAACGGATCGCGGCCGACAAGGCGCCCCGCCTGAACAGGCTCATCGCCTGGATCCGCCCGCACATGGACGCGGGCACGGTCGCCCGCCTGCCGATGGCACAGGTGGAGATGCTCCTGATCGGGCCGGTCGCCGAGGTGACCAGGCGCTGGCTGGCCGGCGCTCCGGAGATCGACCTGGACGAGTCCGCGAGGGTGCTACCCGAGCGGATCTGGCAGGCCCTGCGGAAGTGACGCGCCGCGCACCGCCGTGCCGTCCGGGTCACAGGCGGCGGATCCGGCCCCTCATCGCCGGCCGGTGACCCATGTCGCGATCTGCACCCTGGAGGAGAGCCCGAGCTTGGCCAGGATGTGTTCGACGTGCCCTTCAGCGGTGCGTTGCGCGATGACCAGCTTGGCGGCGATCTCCTTGTTGCTCATGCCCTGGGCGACGAGTTCGGCGACCTCCAGCTCCCTGGGAGTGAGCGCGGAGACCCGCCCGGACCGCCCGCCGGGTGTGCCGTCACGCCTGTCGACGTCCAGCGCGTAGTCGACGGCCTGCTCGAGAGACAGGCCCGCGCCTTGCTGGAAGGCGGTCGTGTACGCGCGAGCTCCCAGGGCCCTGCGCACGCGTGCCTCGCAGATGTTGTGGAAGTCGGCGAAAGGCAGCAGGCCGGGCAGGGCCGTACCGATCGACTGCCAGACCGTGCCGGCGGCGCCGAACAGCCGGGCGGCGCGCTCCCCCTTGCCTCCCGCCGCCGCCACCCAGGCCAGCACCTCCAGACACTCGGCGACGCCCCACCGGTCGTCGTGGGACCGCATGACGCCCAGCCCCTTCTCCACCAGCTCTGCCGCCTGCGCCTGCTCGCCCTGGAACCAGCGCGCCAGACCCACCACCCACAACGCGTTGGACCTCGACAGGTACGCGCTGCGGTCCTCGCACATCGCCAGGCACTGGGCGGCGAGCGATTCGGCGAGAACGTCGTCGCCCAGTGCCGAGTGGACGATGACCAGATGGAACAGGGCCATCCACACCCCGGCCTCGTCACCGTTGGCGTGGTAGCGCTCGCGCGCCTCCTCCAGGAGGGTGAGCGCGCTCTGGAAGTCGCTCCGGAAGTAGGCGGTCAGCCCTGAGAAGTGCGCGGCGGCCGCCATGGCGGTCGGATACCCCAGCCGCTGGGCCAGGTCACGGCACTCGCGCAGGAGGGGCGGGGCCGCGTCCACGTCGCCCTGCCGCAGCGCGAACCAGGCGGCCACCCACAGGGCGTCGGCCCTGGCCGGGGTGGCCTCGGGAGCCAGCTCCAACGCCCGTTCGAGCCAGTGGCGGCCCTCGTTGAAGGAGCCGGCGAGGGAGATCCAGTAGTGCCACAGCGAAGCCACGATCTCGAGCGCCGCGCCCGCCTCGCCAGGCTCGCCGAGACTGAACTCCAGCGCGGCCCTGAGGTTGGCCCTGTCGTCCCGCAGCCGGTGCACCCACTCCAGCTGGTGGGGGCCGAACCACTCCTGGAGAGCCCGGCCGGCCAGGCGCCGGTAGTGGTCGCGGTGGCGGCGCCGCAGGGCCGGCTCCTCACCGGAGCTCGCGAGGATGGACTGGGCGTACTCCCTGATGGTCTCGAGAAAGCGGTATCGCGCGGTGCCGGTGGTCTCCGTGCGCACCAGAATCGACTTGTCCAGCAGCCCGACGATGAGGTCGAACACGTCCTGCGCCGGGATGCCGTCGCCGGAGCACACCTGCTCGGCGGCCTCGAGGTCGAAGTCGCCCGAGAACACCGACAGCCGTGCCGCCAGTGTCCGCTCGTCGGCGGAGCACAGCTCGAAGCTCCAGTCGATCGCCGCGCGCAACGTCTGGTGGCGGGGGACGAGGGTCCGCCTCTGGGAGGTCAGGAGCTCGAAGCGGTCGTCCAGCCGGTCCAGGATCTGCGTCACCGAGAGCGCTCTCAGCCGCGCCACGGCCAGCTCGATGGCCAGCGGAATGCCGTCCAGCCGCGCGCACAGCGCGGACACCGCCTCGATGTTGCCGGCCACGGAGAAGGCCGGCTGGACGGCCGCGGCCCGTTCCGCGAACAGGTCCACCGCGTCGTACTGGGCCGGAGCCGTCGCCGGCCGGCCAGGCTCGGGGAACGACAGCGGCGGCACCGTGAGAACGTATTCGCCCTCCGCGCCGAGGATCTCCCGGCTCGTCGCCAGGATCCGCACCTCGGGAGCCGCGCCCAGCAGCTTGCCGGCCAGCATCGCCACCGCTTGGGGCAGGTGCTCGCATCCGTCCAGCACCAGGAGCAGTTGCCTGCCCTCCAGGAGCTCCATCAGGCTGGACATCGGCCGCTGGGGTGACTCGTCACGCAGCCCCAGCGCCTCCGACACGGCATGCGGGAGCGCCTCCCCGTTCCGCAGCGTCGTCAGGTCGACCAGCCGCACACCGTCGCGGAAGGCCCGCCCGGCCTCGGCCGCCAGCCGCAACGCGAGCCGGGTCTTGCCCACTCCTCCGACACCGGTCAGCGTCAGCATGCGGGTCTCCGCCAGAAACCGCCGGGCTTGCGCGAGCTCCCGGCGGCGACCGACGAAACTCGTCAACTCGAGCGGAAGGTTGCCGTCCACCTGCTTCCGCCGCTCCACGACCATGTTTCACTATAGGCGCCCTCGGGGCAGCGCCCCCGTTGACGTACCAGGTCAAGCCGGGTACGCCCCGCCCCGGACGCCGTGGCCTTCCGGGTCCCGCCCTGTCGCTCGTGGCGAGACGGCCGGGCCGCCGAGCTCACGCGGCGGCGCGCCGACCGGCCGCGGCCGTCTGGGCCAGCACGGTCCTCGCCAGCATGTCGGCGTGCCGGAGCAGCGGCGCGTCGGCGTGAGGACGGGCGAAGCCGGACACCGCCCACCTGCCCATGGCGAAGCGCCGGGGATGGGGGACACCGTCCTGCCCGAGCAGGCGCCCATCGGCCGGCCACACGTCCGGCAGGCCCGACGCGTCGCGGATCTCGCCCCTGGCGTAGAGCCCTGCGATGAGCGGATCGGTGCTGCGGTCGACGCTCGGCGCGGGCAGTCGCGCCTCGACCAGCGCCCGAGCCTCCACCGAGCCGGGGACGGTCGGGCTCGTGGCCCGCCAGGCCCCCGCCCGCTCCTCCTGCTCGATCCGCAGATCGGCTCCCAGGAAGGTGACCACGCCCGCCCTGGCCAGCGCCCGCAGCTCGGCCAGCCGCGGCCCGGGCGGGCCACCGGCCAGGAAACCGGACAGCCTCTGGAACCAGGGATCCCGCGCCGCCTCCGGCAGGGCGTCGTGCACGGCGAACAGCCCGTGGATCATCGCCAGGTCGGCGCTGTACGCGGCGTCGGCGCGCCGCTCCAGGTCGGCCGCCAGGTAGCCGTGCATCCACCGCTGCAACCCCGCCGAGTCGCCGAAGCGCATGCCGCGCAGCGGCCGCTCCAGCCTGTCCAGGTGTAACCGGTCGGCGAAGCGGGGCACGGCCTTGGTGACCAGCGCGCGCATCTGTCTGCCGCCCCACGCGGCCGCCGCGAAGGCGTCCAGGAACGCGGCAGGCTCCAGCCTGGTCCTCGACGGGTGGGCGGTGAACAGCTCGCGGTAGTACGCGTAGGCGAGCTCCTTGGCGATCAGCTCTCTGAGCTCGGCCGTCTCCGCCGGCAGCGCGCCGGGAGTGAGGAACCGCGGGGGGCCGGGCGTGGGGCCCGCCAGGCGGTAGCCGGTCCTGGCGTGGAACGGCACCCCTCGGCGCGATCCCACGTGCAGCAAGGGCTCGGCACCGCTGGGCCGGTAGACGGGTTCTCCGTCCTGCGACCGGGTGAAGCGGCCACCGCGGCCGGTGGTGAGCAGGACCATCAGGTCGAAGAACGCCAGGCCCGCGCCGCGCATGAGCACCGGCCGGCCCGCCGGGAGCTCATCCAGCGAGAGGTCGGCGGGGTGTCCTGTGGGCAGGTAGAGCAGGTTGTGGCGGACGGCGAACGCGAGCTGGGCGTCCTCCTCAGGAGTGGGCAGCACGCCCTGCCGCCCCTGAGCCAGGATCACCGCGTCCGCTTCGAGCCACCTCCCGCCCGCCAGCTCCACCCGCTGGCGACCGGGGAGTTCGGCCAGCCCTGTCGCCTCCTCCCTGTGCACGTGCACCCGCACGTTGCCGGGAGCCGCGCGTACGGCACGCTCGAACACGTCGGACAGGTACCGGCTCAGCGCGGGGCGCGGAGCGAAGTGGCCGGGATCGCAGCCCAGCCATTCCGCGAGCGAGGGGCCGGGCCGGATCGGTCCCTCGCAGCGAACCGACCCGTCGGTGTAGAGGGTGATGTCGGCGGCCGCCGATTCGGCCCACAGGAGGTCGAGCCGTTCCGCCTGCCGGACGGCACCGGGGCCGTGGGGATGCGGATCCACCACGTGGAGATCGAGCACGGTGTGCCCCAGGAGTTCGGGGGCGTTGGCCAGGATGCGCTCGACCAGGCACGTCCCGGTCGGTCCCGCCCCGATCACGGCGATCGCGCCCATCGGCCCCCTCCCGGCGAGCAAAACCTATTTACAAGGTAGGTAATAGCGGGTTAGCTGTCAACGTGGATGGCACGATCTGACCGTGGCCGCCGCCCTGTGCCAGGAGACCGCCGTGATCGAGCGCGGCCGGATCGTGGAGCAGGGGGCCAGGAGCGCTCGGCGGAGACGGCGGAGAGCCGGGCGTGAGGGGAGAGAGTGGCGTACCGTCACGGTTGTGACGCCCCCGCTTGATCCACCACCGCCGGCTCCCCGCACACCCGTCGTCACCGGCCACGACCGCGCGTGGCCGATCCCGCTCGCCGGGGGCGGCGTATGACCGGCTTCGGCCCCCGCGTGGTCCTGGTGCCCGATCTGGGCGAGAACCTGGCACGCGCGATGGAGGAGCTGGAGGACTTACTGCTGATCCTGCAGGGCGCCGAGGACGAGGGGGCGGCGCTGCCGAGCCCGCTGGCGGGCGGGGCCGCGCTGGCCGCGCTGCGGCGGCTGTGGCGGGCGGTCGCGCCCACCCAGGGGCGGCGCGCCGCCGAGTCCTGGCTCGCGGGGCGGCTGTACGGCCCTGGTCTGGTCGAGCACGTCCCCTTGCGCCTGGTCGACGTCGACCCGATCGACGTGGCGACCCTGTCGGCGACCGCCCGGGTGATCGGCATCGGCGCGGGCGGCGTCGGCGCGGTGCGCGAGGCCCTGGAGTCCGACCGCGGGTACCTGTCCGGGGCCGAGCTCGTCGTCGCCGCCGCCCGCATCAGCGGTCTGCTGGACCTGGCCGACACGGCCGAGTCCATCCTGCTGCGCGAGCGCCTCGCCGCCGCGGGACCCGGCGCCGACGTCGTCCTCACGCCGGCCCAGGAGGCGGCCTACCAGGCCACAGCCATGCGGCTCGACGCGATGTGGCCTCGCCGCTGATCCGAGGCCGGCCGCCAGGCCGCCGATCCGTCAGAAAGATCCTGGTCGCGAATGACCTGCGGCGATTAGAGCGGTAGGCGGGCAGATGGCAAGCTTGGGCCGTGCGTGTGATGTTGCTTGGCCCGTTCGAGGTACGCGACGACGACGGCCGCCCGGTCGAGATCCCCGGCATCAGGGTGCGGACACTGCTGGCCAGGCTCGCGCTCGAGCCGGGACGCGTCGTGCCGGTCGAGGTGCTGACGACGGCCATCTGGGGCGACGAGCCCCCGGCGGGCAGCGCCAACGCCCTGGGCCGCGCTGTGCGGGATGCCGGATCTGAGCGGGTTCGACAACCTGGTGCGGCCGGCGGAGCGGGCCCGTGCCCTGCTCGGAGACGAGCCGTACACGGCGGCCTACGACAGCGGTGCCGCGCTCACGCGCGACGCCGCGATCCAGGCCGTCCGTCCGGGCTGAACGACGCGGGGCCGTTCGGCCGTCCCGACCTGCCTCGGCTGCCCGCTAGCGGTACTCCTTCAGGGTGATGGCCTCGGCCGTACGGCGGGCGGAGTCGGCGATCATCTGCTTGCCCGGCAGGTACGGCATGAGCCGCATGTACTGGTTCAGGAAGGCGGTCATCAGGCGACCCTGCGGGACCACCATCCTGCTCACTCCCTCACCGGACTTCTGGGCGCCCCCGGCGTACTCGCGCATCGCCTCCTCGTAGCGGGGGAACGCCACACGATGGTCGCCTCCGGCCGCCGCCAGCTCGCCCGCCAGCACGTACGCGCCGACCACGGCTAGGCCTGATCCCATGCCCGACAGCAGGCAGGGCGAGTACGCGGCGTCGCCGAGCAGGGCGACCCTGCCCCTGGACCAGCGATCCATGCGAACCTGCGCGACCGAGTCGAAGTAGAAATCGGGCGCGTCCCACATGGCCGCGAGCGCGCGCGAGGTCTCCCAGCCGACGCCTTCGAACGCTTCGGCGAGGATCTTCTTCTGCTGCATGACGTCGCGCCTGTCGTAGGCCAGCGGGGGTGACCCGAACAGGAACATGGCCCTGGCCTCGGTGTTGTGCCGCGCGCTGTAGATGGCGACCAGCTTGCCCGGCGGGCGGTACGCCAGGCCGGTGTGGTCGAGGCCGAGGTAGTTGTCGAGAGGGAAGGCGGCGCAGTGCACGCCGAGATGGCGCACGTAGTCGGTTTCCGGGCCGAAGGCCAGCGCCCTGACGGTGGAGTGCAGCCCGTCGGCCCCGATCACCAGGTCGAACCGCCGGACCGGGGCGCGCTCGAAGGTGACCGTGACACCGTGGGCGTCCTCGGCCAGGCCGGTGATGGTGTCGCCGAACAGGTACTCGGCGTCGGTGGCGTCGAACAGCACGCGTGACAGGTCGCCTCGCAGGATCTCCACGTCACCGGCGAACAGGTCGGCGGGCATGCTGCTGATCTTCTTGCCGGTGGCGCTGACGTACGACATGGCGCCCATGCCCGTCTGGTTGCGCCGGATCTCGTCGAGCACTCCCATCTGGCGCAGGACGGACAGGTGGGCCTTGCCGCGAAAGTCCACGGCGTGGCCGCCGTCACGCAGCGCGGGGGCTGTTTCGACGATCGTCGGGTTGAAGCCGTGGCGACGCAGCCAGTGGGCCAGGGCGGGGCCTGCGACACCGGCGCCGGAGATGAGGATGTTCACGGGGAGCTCCTTCGGGGGTTGTGAGCGCGTCACTCGAGGTTGCGCGGCACGGCTCACCACCCGCTCACCGTCCGCTCACCGGGCGGAAGGCGCGTGTCCTGCCCGTCGCTGCGGGCTACGTCATGGCCTCGACCTGGGCGCGCACCTTCGCGATCACTTCCGGCGGCAGCGGGGCGTAGCCGAACAGAGACAGGTACGACTGGCCCGCGTTGCCGGCGGTGTAGCGGAGGAAGCTGCGCACCAGCGGGTCGGAGCCCTTGCGGCAGGCGACCTCGTAGGTCACCAGGACGATCGGATAGGCGCCCTTCTCCTTGGTCGTGTAGTCCAGCTTGATGGTCAGATCGCCGTTCTTGTCGACCATCTCCGCACCGGTGAGGCTCCTGGTCGCGCTCTCCGGCGACAGCGCGACGAACTCGCCCGCGGCGTTCTTCACCTTCGCGATCTGCAGCTCGGCGCTGCTGGCGAAGCCGTACTCCATGTAGCCGATCGAGCCTGGGGTGTCCTGGACGGCGTCGGTGATGCCTCGGGAGCCTGCCACACCGCGGCCTCGCGCGGGCCACGCCCTGGACGGCTGGTACGGCCAGCCGCCCGCCGCCTTCAGGTAGGTGGTGAAGTTGTGGCTGGTGCCCGAGTCGTCGGAGCGGTGCAGGGCCTGGATACGTGCGCGAGGCAGGCGGGCTCCGCGGTTGTCGGCGGCGATCTCGGCGGCGTCCCACTGGGTGATCCTCCCGCTGAAGATGCCGGACATGGTGGTCGGCGAGAGCTTGAGGCCGCGCACCGACGGCAGGTTGTAGGCCACTGCGATGGGGCCCACCACCATCGGCAGGTGAAGCGCGCGGCCGCGGCAGCGTTTGTCCGCCAGCGCCTGCTCGTTCGGCTTCAGCGGGACGTCGGTGCCGGCGAAGGAGGTCACCCCCGCGATGAAGTCCCGCACCCCGGCTCCCGAGCCGTTGGCCCGGTAGTCGATCCGCAGACCGGGATAGATCTTGTGGAAGTCCGCGCGCCATGCGTCCATCGCGCCGAGCTGCGCCGACGAGCCGGAGCCTTGGATCGTGGCGGTCTCACCGGCCACGACGACGGTGTCGGGCGAGTCGTTGACGCACGAGGTCAACACGAGGGACGCCAGCGCGAGGGGCACGGCGATTGCTGTCATCTTCGGCACACACTCGACGTTATGAAGGACATTCCCCGATTTGGTGAATCAGCTCGCAAACCGGTCGCAACGCACAGTCATCGACTGGTCAAGCCGGTTCGGGCTCACGGCGGGTCAATTCCACCCAAAGTCGCAGGTAGCCTTGCATGCCGAGCCGGTGGGCGTCCGCCGGACGTTAGCGGTGCAAACCGGTGGGTAGCGGACAAGTGTGCGGCCGCCATCAGTTGAGCAGTCGAGCCTGCCGCCGGAGAACCGTAAGTGAATCGCGGAACGTTCCAGGTGTCTCCCCCGCCACGCCACTCAAATGATGGAGATGTGTGTGTTCAAGGCAACCCGCAGACGAGCGGCGGTGCTCGCAGCCCTCATGGCCGCCGGGCTGGCGCTGATCCCCGCCGCCGCGGCCGTCGCGTCCGCCGGCTCCGGCCGTCCCGCCATCATCGGCGGGCAGGCGTCGGCGCAGCCGTACTCGTTCATGGTCTCCTTCCAACTGCGTGACCTGCCCGAGCACCACTGCGGCGGCGCCCTGGTCGCCGCGGACTGGGTCGTCACCGCCGCGCACTGCAAGGGCCTCATCAAGCCCGGCAAGACGCAGGTACGGGTCGGCTCCCTCGACCGCGACAAGGGCGGAGTGGTAGCAGGCGTCAAGCGCTTCGTCACCTATCCCGGACAGGGCCACAGCGGCAGGAGAGGGCCGAAGGCCGACATCCTGCTGGTCCAGCTCGACCGGAAGGTACCCCTTGAGCCCATCCGCGTCGCCGACGAGCCCGGCGCGGTGGGCGAGCCGACCCGCGTCATCGGCTGGGGCCTGGTGTGCGAGGACAAGAACGATCCCGCCTGCAAGACGCAGCGGCTCCACGAGCTCGACACCGTGCGCGTGCCCGACGACAGGTGCGTCTTCCTCCACCGCGGCGCCGAGCTGTGCACCGGCGAGCGCCAGGGCCGTGCGGCCAGCGCCTGCAACGGCGATTCCGGCGGCCCGCAGATCCGGCAGGTGGCCGGCAGGTGGGAGCTCATCGGAGCCACCTCGCGTGACGGCGACGACGTCGAAGACCCCATGGACGGCGGCGCCGGCTGCTCCACCAACCCCGACGGCGGTCCCGGGGTCGGGATCTGGACCGACGTGACCCACTACCGCGCCTGGATCACCGAGACCATCGGCGCGGGGCTGCACAGCGCCTCCTGATCACAGGCCGGCGTCGGCCCCCTCACGGTAGAGCTCGGTGAGCAGTTCGACGGCCGCCGGCGTGGCCGGGTGCGGGTCGTCGCGCCACCAGGCCAGCCGTACGGGGATGGGCGCGGCATCGCGCAGCGGCCGGTAGACGATGCCCGGCCTGGGGTACTGGGCGACGGACCCCTCGGCGGTGACCCCGACGCAGCGTCCCGTCGCGATGACGGCGAGCCAGTCGTCGATGTCGTTGGTGTACTCGACCTGCGGGCGAGCCTGCGCGGGCCACAGGTCGAGCGTGGTCGTCCCTGTGCGCCGGTCGATGAGGAGCGTGCGATCGCTGATCTCGGCCAGGTGGATGGAACGGCGCCTGGACCAGGGATCGTCGGCCGCCACGGCGCAGAAGCGCCGCTCGAGCCCGACGATCACGTCGTCGAAGCGCCGCGGGTCGGGCGGGATGCGGACGACGGCGAGGTCGCACGCGCCTTCGGCCAGCCCCGCGGTGGCGGAGTTGGTGCGGACGAGCCTCAGCTCGGTGTCCGGGCGCAGGGCGGCCCATCGGCGTTGAAAGGCCAGCGTGTGGCGGCCCATGGCCGACCACGCGTAGCCGATGCGCAGGCGGGTGTGACCGGTGGCGGATGGGACGAACTGCCGCAGGCTGGGCGCATGCAGACGACGGAACACGCGTCCCCAGCCGTCGGCGCCTACCCTGAGCAGGCGCGCTGGGCGGGCGCCGCGATGCTGTTCGGCAGCGGCCTGTCCAACCAGGTCGGCGCGGCGATCGGGGCGCTGGCCTTTCCCGTCATCGGGCCCGCCGGTGTCGTGGCCATGCGGCAGTGGGTCGCCGGGATCGTCCTGCTGGCCGTCGGCAGGCCGAGAATCTGGACGTTCACCTGGCGGCAGTGGTGGCCCGTCCTGCTGCTGGCGCTCGTCTTCGGGACCATGAACCTGTCGTTGTACAGCGCGATCAACCGGGTCGGCCTCGGCCTGGCGGTGACGCTGGAGTTCCTCGGGCCGCTGGCCGTGGCCCTGTCCACCTCGCGGCGCCGGGTGGACGTCGCCTGCGCGGTGGTCGCGGGTCTCGGCGTGGTCGCGCTGACCCGCCCGCAGCCGACGACGGACTATCTCGGCATCGGGCTCAGCCTGCTGGCGGCGGTGTGCTGGGCCTCCTACATCCTGCTCAACCGCACCATCGGCCGGCGGCTGCCCGGCGCCGAAGGATCGGCAGCGGCCGCCGGCCTGTCCGCGCTGATGTTCGTGCCCGTCGGCGTCGTCGTCCTCGTCCAGCACCCGCCGACCTTCGAAGCCCTGGCCCGCGCGGGCGCGGCCGGGGTGCTGTGCTCGGCTTTGCCCTTCCTCGTCGACCTGTTCGCGCTGCGCCGGTTCCCCGCCCACTTCTTCGGGGTCTTCATGAGCGTCAATCCCGTCCTGGCCGCGCTCGTGGGCCTGGTGATCCTGGGCCAGTCGCTGGAATGGAGCGCGTGGCTCAGCATCGGCGCGATCGTCGCGGCCAACGCCGTCAGCGTCCTGGCGCCCGGCCGGCGGGACGCCACCGGTTGATCGAGCATTGACAGCGGTCCCGCCTCCGCGAAAGATACGGTCATCCGTACAACATGTGGAGGCTGTATGAGGCTTCTGGCCGCCGTGGTGCTGTTACTGGGCATCATGGTCTCCCCCGCGCACGCCACCGCCACGATCGAGTCCCTCTACAAGGTCGCGGGACCGTGGACGGTCGCCACCGCCGACGTCGGCACCGCGTACAAGCTCTACTACCCCGCCGACCTCGGCGCCGGAGGCTTCAAACACCCGATCGTCACCTGGGGCAACGGCACGAACGCGGTGCCTTCGCAGTACGCGGGCGTGCTCGGCCGGCTCGCCTCCTGGGGTTTCGCGGTGGTCGCCTCGACGGACAAGACGACCGGCACCGGTGCGGAGATGATCGACGCCGCGCGGTACCTGGTCGACAGGAACGCCGATCCGGCCAGCGTCTTCCACGGAAAGCTCGATGTGACCAGGGTCGGCGCCGTCGGCCACTCGCAGGGCGCGGGCGGCTCGGTCAACACCGCAACCAAGTCAGGCGGCCTGATCACGTCAGTGGTGCCGATCGCGCTGCCCGCCCCCGGACTGGTGAGCGCCGGCGACAGGTTCTCCGTGGACCTGCTGACCTGTCCCGTGCTGTTCCTCAGCGGCTCGAACGACTGGCTGATCTCCCCGCACTCCGCCGTCCAGGGCTACTACAACGCCGTCCCCGGCGCCGCCGCCAAGGCCATGCTCAAGGGGGCGGGCCACAACACGATCCAGGGCACGGGCGGCGGCTTCCTCGGATACCTGACCGCGTGGCTGATGTACACCCTGCAGGGCGACCCCACCGCGCGCGGCGCCTTCGCCGGCCCCGCTCCCGAGATCGGCGCCAACCCGTCGTGGGAGAACGCCGCCCAGAAGAATCTGCCCTGACCGCGCCGTCCACCGTCACCGCAGGTGCCAGCCGCCGTCGACGGGGATGACGGCGCCCGTGGTGCGGTGCGCGGCAGAGGAGAGCAGCCACAGGACGGCGGCGGCGATGTCGGCGGGGTCGCACAGCGCGGCCCCCAGGGGCATGAGCCTGGGAAGCCTGGCCTGGATGGCGCGATCCGCCTGGGCGCGACGGCTCATCGGGGTGGCGACGAGACCGGCGGAGATCAGGTTGATCCGCACGCCGCGCGGGGCCGCCTCCCTGGCCGCCGATCTGATCAGCGGGATGAGCGCGCCCTTCGCCGAGGCGTACGCCACCGTGCGGAAGTCGTCGTCGATCGAGGTGCCCAGCGCCGAGCCGATCACCACGATCGAGCCGCCCTGCTCCATGACCGGGACGGTGGCGCGCAGCAGCCGGAACACCGACTCGTGGTTGACCCTGTGCACCTCGCTCCAGGCCGCGTCGCCGCACTCGGTGATGCCGCCGTCGCCGAGCGACCTGCCGGACATGCCGACCGCGTGCACGACTCCGGTGATCCTCCCATGGGCGGACACCGCCCTGGCGACGGCCTGCTCGGCGCCGCCGGGCCTGGTGATGTCGATACCGTCGGCCAGGTCGACGCCGAAGGCCGTGCCGCCGGCGGCCCGCACGACCTCGACGCAGGCCCTGCCGATGCCGCCATGAGATCCGGCCACCAGGACGGTCATGGCTTCCTCAGCACCTCGGCCGCCCTGCGGGCGTGCTCCAGGTAGGCGGCCTCGAACAGCTCCTCGGCTCGCCGCGGCCCGACGAGCTTGGCGCTGGAGATGACCGGCGGCAGCAGGCCGTCCCCTGCAAGCCGCTCGGCCGTACGGACCTTGATCTCGTTGACCACCGCGACGGCGGCCAGGGTGCTGCCGGGGCCGACCGGCTCGGCCACCCCGTCGATCCCGCACAGCGCGTCGCCGACGGGCGTGCAGAGGTCGACCACCACGTCGGCGTGGTCGGCCAGCCGGGTCCCGCTCGGGTGGGCAGGCTCGGCCGCGGTCGTCTCGCGCATCGACGTCACCGCGATCACGGGCACACCGGCCTTGCGCAGCCCCATGGCCAGCTCGATCGGGACCGCGTTCAGCCCGCTGACGCTGAAGACGATCGCGGCGTCGGTCGGCCGCAGCTCGTAGTTGGCCAGGATCTGTCCTGCCAGCCCCTCGACCCGCTCGATGAACATCGCCTGCCGCATCCCGTTCGGCCCGCCGACCTGCGTGTAGAACGTCATCGACAGCTCCACGATGGGATGGAAGCCCGGGTACGAGCCGTAGCGGGGGAACATCTCCTCCACGCCCATCCGGGAGTGCCCGGTGCCGAACGTGTGCACCACGCCCCCGCCGCCGATCACCCGCGCGGCGATCGAGGCCGCGGCCTCGATCGCCTCCTCCTGGCTGCGTTCGATCTCGCCGAGCAGCTCGACCGCACGCCTGATCCACTTCATGCCGACGTCCCTCCTCGAAGCGCCGACGCTTCTCCCTGGTGTGGCGACGGTCCTCCCCGGGGTGGCGACGTCTCTCCCGGCAGTGGCGACGGTTCTCCGCGGAGCGGGGCGCCGACGGTCAGCACCGCGCTCTGGAACCGGGCCCCGCCGCCGACGCGGAGCTCGCCTGACGGGCCGGGTTCGACGCCGAGCAGGCGCAGGTAGGCCAGCAGGGGCTGGGCATGCGCGTGCAGGTTGGCCACCGGGTAGGCCTGCATGGCGACGCCGACGTCGGCCAGGTCCCACGTACGCCCCGGGCGCGCCGACTCGGGCGGCAGGTAGGCGTCCGGCCCCGACAGGGTGCCCTCCCAGACGTCCGGGTAGGCCGCGGCGTGCGCGGCCAGCGACATCCGCCGCCACCATGCCCACCCGAGCTCGGGGGCGTGTGCGGCCGCGGCCCAGACGAGCGTCATGTTGATCGCGTACCAGATCGCGCCGTCGGCTCCCGGCGCGGCGGGCCACCTGACCCTGGCGCCCAGCGGGGACCCGGCGGCGGCCGTGTCCTCGATCCGCTCCAGCAGCTCGCGCGCCTGCTCGGGCGGCGCGGCGCCGCAGAGGATCGCCCACGGCTGGACCTCCAGCCACAGGTCGTCCTCGCCGACCACGGCTCCAGGACCGTAGGCGCGGCGGAACCAGCGCCCGTTCCACTCGCCGACCACCAGGGCGCGCAGTTCCTCGCCGAGCTCGCGCGCCTCGGCCCCCGTGGCGTGGTCGCCGAGCCGCTCGGCCAGCGCCGCGTAGCGGGGCAGCACCCATGCGGCCATCGCCGAGTTCAGCACGGACTCGCCGTGCTCGATCATCTCCTGCCTCGGCACGCCGCTCATGGAGATCGCCAGGTCGTTCCAGTCGGCGTTGAGGATGCGCACGTGCCCGTGCCCGCCCCTGCCGACGACGTCGGCGAAGAACCGGAACTGCCGCCGCAGGTTCTCCCCGAGCGGCACCGCCTGCGCGGCGTGCGCGGGGTGGTACGGCACGGCCTCGCCGAAGGCCCACGCGTCCCCTGTCGCGGCCAGGTACTCCGCTCCGAGCCACAGCGCCCACAGGTTCTGGTCGGAGGGCCGGAACAGCTCGGTCCACGGCGACTTGTCCGGCCGCAGCGCGTACGGCAGGTCCCCGTCGGGACTCCCCCACGCGCACGTGTTGCGCAGCACGGACAGGGCAAGGTCGGGCTCGGTGTACACGAGCGGCAGCGCGTGCTGCAGCGGGTCGCGCGCGGCCCCGTTGAAGCCGTGCCTGAACGAGTAGCACGATCCCTGGTCCAGGGTGTGCCCGCCGAGCACGCCGTCGGCGCACGCGCCGCCCGTCAGCAGCGCCGCGTGCCACGGGATCTCCCGCTCGGCCTCGGGGGCCTGCGCGGCACGCGCCCGCGGCAGCCGCGCGGCCAGCTTCGCCAGGCTGTCCTCGAAGCCGGCACCCCCGAAGCCGGCGCCTCCGAAACCGGCGCCTCCGAAACCGGCGCCTCCGAAACCGGCGCCTCCGAAACCGGTGCCCGCGCCGGCGGCGGCTCCGGGGGCGGCTCCGGAGGCGGCGTCCCCGGAAGCCGTGCCCGTGGCGTTCCCGGAGGTGTCCTCGGCGAGGAGGCCGTAGCGGAACTCCAGGACCGTCTCGTTTTCCAGGTCGAGCGCGACGGTGAGCCGTCCCGACCCGCTCCGCTCCCCGCCCGGCGACTCCAGTTCGAGCCCGGGATCAGCAGCGGGAGCGGAGCCGCTGATCAGCCTGATGTCGGCGGGGCGGCTGTCCCACTCCTCGGTCAGCGCCAGCCGTAAGGGCTCGCCGGTCAGGTTGCGCACCCGCAGCCTGATGAGGACCCACGGCTGCTCACCCTCGGGGCAGAGCACCGTGCGCTCGATCGACACGCGCTCGTCGGCCGCCCGCACCACCACGAACGTCGGCCCGAACAGGCGCTCGGCCGTGGATCCCTCGGTCGAAAGGTCACCGATCCTGCTCACGCCGGTGCCGCGGGTCAGCCAGCGCAGCCCGGTGTGCTCGTCGAACAGGTCGCAGCGGCCGAAGTTGTCGGCGACCAGCGTGATCCGCCGGTTGCCGAGGTGGACGACGTGCCTGCGCGTCGGCGGGTCGAGGATCGGGTCCCACAGCGCGCGCGGGTCGCGCTCCTGGTCCATGGTGTAGGAGAAGGCGGGCAGGCCGTGGAGGGTCGTCCACTCGCCGAAGGCGCTCACGGCCCGGCCTGGCCGAGCAGGACGTTCTTCGCGTCGTTGAGCTCGACGGAGAAGACGGCCAGGTCACCCCTGGCGTGCCGGATCGTGTACTCCAGGGGCAGGCCGGCCTCGGTGGCCGTCGTCCTGCTGGTCGCCAGGAGGGCCGCGGCCATGGGGACGTGCAGCAGCCCGGCCAGCCGGTAGTCGGCGTTGACCGCGCCGATCGTCTCCCTGCCCGAGGCGGGGCTCAGCCCGTACTTGAGCCGCAGCAGGCCGTACAGGGAGCCGGTCAGGTCCTCTTCGAGGATGCCGGGCACCAGCTCCGAGGGGAGATGGGCGCTCTCGATCATGCAGGGCTCGCCGTCGAGGAGCCTGAGCCGCTCCAGGAAGACGATCTCCGCCCCCGCCTCGAGCCCGAGCGCGGGTGCCACGGCGGCGGGGCACGGCCGCGGTTTCGCCTCCAGCACCCGCGTGGTGGGCCTGCGCCCCAGCCTGGCCATCGCCTCGGTGAAGCCGGCGGGCCTGGCCCCCAGCTCGGAGGCGACCCCGAGCGGCGCCGTGTAGGTGCCGCTGCCCTGCCTGGCCACCAGCAGCCCCTCCTGGACGAGGTCGCCGATCGCCCGCCGCGCGGTCGCCCTGCTCACCCCGGCGAAGGTCATCAGGTCCTTCTCGGCGGGGATGGGGGTGTCGGGCGCGTAGTCGGCGATCACCGCGCGCAGGCGCTCGCGCAGCTGGTAGTAGAGAGGGACGGCTGCGCCGGGCTCGAGTGCCAGCCGCCGCGCCCAGTCGATGTCGGTCATCCGCCCTCTTCCCAATTTGTACGGACGACCGTATCTTTTCCGCCAACAGGGTCCCTGTCAACGGAGGTGCTCCGTCATGGCGGTCTTAACTGGGCAGACGATGAGAGGCGAACGGCTCGCCTATTTCGGCGGCGGTTTCGGGATCAACCTCCTGAGCGGGACCATCGGCTCCTACATCCTCATCTACCTCACCGACGTGGTCGGGCTGGGCGCGGCGGCCGTCGGCACGCTGCTTCTGGTGGCCAGGCTCCTCGACGCGGTCGGCGACCCGTTCATGGGATACGTGATCGACCATCTCCCCGAAAGGCGCGGCGGCCGCTACCGCCCGTACCTCTTCGCCGGCGCCCTGCTGGCGTCGGCCGGCTTTCTCGCGGTGTTCCTCGCGCCCCTCTGGACACCGTGGCCGCTCCTGGCCGCCTGGGTCACCTACCTGCTGTGGGGCTTCGTCGCGGACCTGGTCGACCTGCCGTTCATCTCCCTGCTGCCCACCATGGCCGCCGACACGGCCGAACGATCGCGCCTGGCGGGGCTGTCGACGTTCGGCCGGATCCTCGGCGTGCTGGTGATCAACGTGGCGACCATCCCGGTGGTCTCCTCCTTCGCCGACGAGCGGACCGGCTGGCAGGTCTGGGCCCTCTGCCTGGTCGTCGCGTCGCTGACCGTCATGGCGATCGTGCCGGGAAGGGTGCGCGAGCGCGTCCGCCCGGTGGACCCGCGACGGTACGGCCTGCGCCGGCTGGTCACCCTGATCCTGACGAACCGCGCGGCGATGGTCCTGGTCACCGCCAAGCTCAGCGCGTCGACGGCCATCGCGGCCGGTGGGGCCAGCGTCTACTACTTCACCTACAACGTGGGCGACAGGTCGCTGATCAGCGTCGCGGCGCTGGCCATGGTCCCGCCGACGATGCTGGGCGCGCTCCTGGTGCCCGCGCTGATCCGGCGCGTCGGGCTCAAGGCCGCCCTGCTGGGCGCGCTGGCGCTGTCCGCCGCGCCGTCCGTGGCGATCTGGGCGGCGCACTCGAACGTCACGCTGGTCCTGGTTCTGATGGGAGTGACGGCAGTGGGCGGCGGGGCGACGCTCACCGCGGCCAACGCCACCATCGCCGAACTCGTGGACTACGCCGAGTGGCGCTTCGGCCAGCGCGCGGAGGGCGCGTTCACCTCCTTGGCCGCCTTCGCCGCCAAGGCGGGCGCGGGGTTGGGCGGCGCGATGGTGGCCTACACGCTTGCGCTCACCGGCTACGTGGGCGGCGCGCGGCAGAGCGAGCAGGCGCTGGACGGGATCGTCTTCGCGATGACCCTGCTGCCCGCCGCCGTGCTGGTGGCCGGCGCCATCGTCTTCCTCGCCTACCCCGTGACCAAGGAACTGTCCGCCCAGGTCGCGGCCGAGCTCGCCGAACGACGTCAGGAGGCGATCGCGTGATCGTGCCCAGCGCCGCCCAGATGATGGAGTGGATCGAGACGGTGGTCGCGGAAGGCGTCCGGCGCCCCGGCTACCGGGCGGACGACCGGGTGGCGGAGTGGGCCGCGGGGCTGTTCACGGACTTCGGCCTGGAAGACGTACGGCTGCCGCCGGTCGAGCTGGAAGCCTGGCACCCGGTCGGCGCCACCCTGCGGGCCCACCTCGACGCCGACCCCGCCATGGTCGTCGAGGTGGCGGCGTTCGCGCTGCCGTACACGATGGAGAAGGCGAGGGTGACGGCGCCGCTGGCGCGCACGCCCGAGCCGGGGGCCATCGTGGTGCGGGAGTGCGCGCTCGGGCGGCTCCCCCAGTCCTTGCTGCGGGAGGCCGCGACGTCGTTCTACGACCCCGAGGGCGTCTTCGACGACCTCGAACAGATCCTGCCCATGGACCTGGACGCGATGGCCGGCCTGCGGGCGACGATCGAGGCCGGCGCGGCCGGATTCGTCGGCGCCTTCACCGGCATGCCGTGGGAGAGCCGCGACCACTACGTGCCCTACGACGCGGTCCGCCGGCCCATCCCCGCGGTCTGGCTGTCGCGCGACGACTCCCGCGCGCTGCTCGCCCTCATGTCCCGCGGGCCGTGCACGGCGACACTCGGCGTCGAGGCGGAGGTACGGCCCGCCGTGTCGCGCAACGTAACCGGCGTGCTGCCTGGCCGCTCCGACCAGTGGGTGATCATCGGGTCGCACCACGACGCGCCATGGGCCTCGGCCGTGGAGGACGCCTCGGGCGTGGCGCTGGTGCTGGCCGCGGCCCGGTACTGGTCGCAGGTGCCGAGCGAGCAGCGGCCGCACAACCTGTTGTTCCTGCTCACCGCTGGACACATGGCCCACGCGGTCGGCACCAGGGCCTTCATCGCCGCCAACAGGGACCTGCTCGGCAAGGTCGTGCTCCAGTTGCACCTGGAGCACGCGGCCCTGCGCTGCGAGGTCGTCGACGGCGCCCTGGTGCCGACCGCCGACCCCGAGCCCCGTTGGTGGTTCACCACCCAGGATCCGCCGCTGGAGAAGCTGGTCCACGACACGCTCGTCGCCGAGGACCTGCGCCGCTCGTTCGTCGTGCGGCCCGATCTGTTCGACCCGATGCCGCTGACGGACGGCGCGTTCTTCTTCCCCGAGAAGGTGCCGCTGGTGCACTTCCTCGCGGCGCCCATGTACCTGTTCGACTCCGCCGACACCGTCGACAAGGTCGACCAGGCCGCCCTGGAGCCGCTCACCAGGGCGGCCGTCCGCATCGTGCTCGGCACCGACGGGTGGACCCGGTCCCCGGCAGCCCGATGACCGGTGCGCGCATCGCCCTTGTGGTGGAGGATCCTCCATCCCATGCCTTGAACACTGGAGCGACGTCCATGTCCTGACATGTCCGGCCCGTGTTTCGCTGTGCGTATGCACTCGCGATTCATCGTGCCCGCCAGCGAAGGCCGGGCCGTCAAGGTCGGAGCCGGGCAGCGGGTACGGATCGTCGATCTCGAGGGCGGCCAGGTCGGCGACGTCTTCGCCTTCGCCGCCGACGACGTGACCGAGCATCTCAGCGCGTCCCACACCCGCGCCTCCACCAGCCGCCTGTTCCCCGCTCGGGGGGAGCACTTCGTCACCGACCGCCGCAGGCCCATCCTCACCCTGGCGGACGACACCTCCCCGGGCTGGCATGACATGCTCATCGCCGCCTGCGACGCCAACCGGTACGCCGCGCTCGGCGTGCGGGGCTACCACGCCTCGTGCGCCGACAACCTGCGCCGGAGCCTGGACCACCTGGGCCTGACCTTTCCCGGCACGCCGCAGCCCGTCAACGTGTTCATGCGGATCCCCGTGGCGGACGGCGGCCGGCTGAGCTGGCTGAGCGCGATCAGCCGCGCGGGCGACGCGATCACGTTCGAGGCCGTCATGGACTGCGTGGTCGCGGTGTCGGCCTGCCCGCAGGACCTCGTGGAGATCAACGGGCACAAGCCGACCCCGCTGGCGATCGAGCTGCTGGACGGCCACGACGACCCCAACGACACCAAGGAGTGAACGAGCGATGACGCATCCCGCGCTGCGACCGGACCGGATCGGCGGACTCGAGCTGGCCAACCGGCTCGCGGTCTCGCCCATGACCAGGGTGTCGGCCACCGCCGACGGCACGCCGACGGCCGAGATGGCCGACTACTACCGCGCGTACGCGGAGGGCGGGTTCTCCCTCGTCATCACCGAGGGGACCTACACCGACACGCTCTTCAGCCAGGGGTACGCCAACCAGCCGGGAATCGTCACGGACGGGCACGTGGCGGCGTGGCGGGAGATCACCGGCCAGGTGCGCGCCGCGGGAGCGCCCATGGTGCTCCAGCTCATGCACGCGGGCGCCCTGTCGCAGGGCAACCGCTACCGGGAGGACACGGCGGGGCCCTCGGCCGTCACGCCCCGCGGGCTGAAGATGCCCGAGTACGGCGGGTACGGCCCGTGGCCGACGCCGAGGGAGATGAACCAGGACGACATCGACGCGGCGGTGCGCGGGTTCGCGCTCTCGGCGGCGCGGGCCAGGCAGGCCGGCTTCGACGGCATCGAGCTGCACGCCGCCAACGGCTACCTGCTCGACCAGTTCCTGACCGACTACACCAACCTGCGCGACGACCGCTACGGAGGCTCCGTCGCCGCCCGGGCGCGGCTGACGGCCGAGGTGGTCTCCGCCGTCCGCGAGGAGGTCGGCCCCGACTTCTGCGTCGGCGTACGGCTGTCGCAGACCAAGGTCAACGACTTCACGCACCGGTGGGCGGGCGGCGCCCGCGACGCGGAGATCATCTTCGCCACCCTGGCCGAGGCGGGCCCGACCTACCTGCACATCGCCAGCGAAGGCCGGGACTGGATCGAGACCGCCACCCTGGACGGGGGCATCACGATCACCGGTCTGGCCCGCAAGGTGACCGGCCTGCCCGTCGTGGCCAACGGCGGCATGCACGACCCCGGCCAGGCGGCGACCGTCCTGGAGGACGGCCACGCCGACGTGCTGGCCATCGGGAGGGGAGCGCTCGCCAACCCCGACTTCCCCCGGCGCCTGGCCGAGGGGACGCCCCTCGCGGCGTTCGACCACGAGATGCTGCAGCCGATGGCGACACTCAGCCACGCCCGGCTGTGGCGGCAGGCCGTCGAAGCGCGGTAAGGAAGAACATGAGCAAGACGCACAACACCTGGCAGGGCGAGGCCGCCGCGGTCGTGACGCTGACCTTCGACGTTGACGCGGAGACGCCGATCCTCGCCCAGGGACGCGAGTACGCCGACCACGCCATGACGATGTCCCACCAGGCCTACGGTCCCGAAGTGGGCCTGCCCCGCATCCTCGACCTGCTCGACGAGCTGGTCGTGCCCGCGACGTTCTTCGTGCCGGGCTGGGTGGCCGAGCATCGGCCCGGGCTGGCCGCCTCGATCGCCGAGCGGGGGCACGAGGTCGCGCACCACTCCTACAGCCACCGGCCGCCCACGTCGATGACCCCGCAGGAGGAACGGGCCGACTTCGAGCGCGCTCTGGCGGTCTTCGACAAGCAGGGCATCGAGATCCTGGGGCATCGGGCGGCGCTGTGGGAGGCGACCTGGCAGACGGGCGAGCTGGTCGCCGAGTACGGCCTGCGCTACGACTCCTCCCTGATGGGCGACGACCGGCCGTACAAGGTGGCCACGGCGGCGGGGGAGATCGTCGAGCTGCCCGTGCACTGGTCGCTCGACGACTGGGAGCAGTACGCCTTCCTGCCCGCCCCGCACATCGGATCGGTCATCGAGTCCCCGGTGAAGGTCCTCGAACTCTGGCGGGCCGAACTCGACGGCATGCGCCACTACGGGGGCCTGTTCAACCTGTGCGTGCACCCGTTCCTGTCGGGCCGTCCCGGCCGGGCGATGGCGTTGCGCCAGTTCATCGAGTACGCGCAGGGCTGCTCCGACGTCTCCTTCGCCCGCTGCGGTGACCTGGCCGCCGTCGCCGCCGCGGACGCCGGCCTGACGGTGCGCAGGCCACGGCCCCCGGAGGTGGACCCGGAGGTCTATCCCGGCTGAGGTCAGTCCATGGCGTCGATGGTCAGCGCCAGGAACAGGTCCACCCTGTCCTCTGTACGGCCCACGTCCCTGCCGGTCAGCTCCGTGATCTTGGTCAGGCGGTTGCGCAGGGTGTTGACGTGGACGTGCAACACCCCTGCCGTCGCCGCCCACTGCCCGTCGTGGTCGAGGAAGGCGCGCAGCGTCAGCTCCAGCTCCCCGCCTCGCCGTGCGTCGTGCTCCCGCAGGGGGCCGAGCAGCTCGTGGGAGAACTGGTGCAGCGTCTCCTCGTCGAGCAGCCCCAGCAGCAGCCGGTGCGTGCCCAGCTCGGCGAAGCCGCGCACGGCGGGCCCCGAGCGGGTACGGCGGAGCACCCGGCAGGCCTCGCGCGACTGCAGCAGGCGGGGCCGCAGCTCCGCCGCGTGCGGGGCGAGCCCGCTCAGCCCCGCGACGGGGCGCAGGCCGGGGAAGCGCCGCTCGATGCCGCTCACCAGACGCCGGGCCAGGAGCGGCAGCTCGCTCTCGGGGTTGCGCCATGGCAGCACCGCGACCACGTCCTGGGTGCCGCCTGCCACGACAGCCGGCACTCCTTCCCGCGCGAAGAACTCGCCGATCACCTCGGCCAGGCCGTGGATGGTCGCGGCCTCTCCGTCGGCGAAGGCCACCGCGCACACGGCCAGCGGCCCTCCGGGATCCACGCCGAAGGCCCGCAACCGGCCGGGTACCTCGGCCGCGCGCCGGCCTCCCGACAGGACCATCTCCAGCAGCTCGCTGGCGAAGCGCATCTCGATCGCCTGGACGGCCTGCTGCTTCGCGACCTCAAGGCTGAGGAAGCGCGCCGTCTGCTCCAGCGCCTCCCGCTCGACCGCCGCGAGCTCGCGCAACGGCTGGAGGCAGATGAGGGCGGCGTCGATGTCGCCGACGGCCCCGACGGGGAACAGGGCCGCGCGACCCGCGGCTCCGAGGTCGACCTCCAGCGCGGGCGGGCGCCTCGCCAGCCCCTCGGCAACGGCGTGCAGCTGGTCCCCGTCGAGTTCGGCGCCTGCGACCGCGAGCGACCGCCCCATCCTGTCGACCACCGCGAGGGGCAGATCGTGATCGCCTCTGAGCACGTCGAGCACGCCCGAGGCGCCCGCTCCGCGGGAGATCGCGGTGGCCAGGGCGTCTCCCCTGCGGACCATGCTGACCAGCGCCTGCTTGCGTTCGTCGGTCGACATGCCGGCGACGACCTGCGAGACCTCGGTGAACGGCACGGCCACGGAGATCTCCAGCAGTGGCAGCCCCGCCTCACGGCAGGCGTCGACGAGCGCCTGGGGAGTGCGCGGCGTCTCCGCCCGCAGGCCGAACATGATCCCTGCCGCCCTGGCCGTCCTGACGTTGGCGACGAACCGCGCGGCCGTCACCTGATCGGCCCACAGGCCGTTCGTCATCACGAGCTCGCCCTCGCGCACGTAACGCGACGGGTCGGGCAGTTCGGTGTTGTGCACCCAGGCGACGGGCGCGTCGAGCGCGCCCGGCGGGCCGGGCACCAGCACGCGGAGTTCGAGTGAGGCGTGACGCAGCAGGGCCGCGAGCGTGAACACACTAGAACTCTATACAGCCGATGCTTCGTTCTCTAGAGCTTCCTCCACTCCCCGCTCGCAGGTTCGCGTGCTTGTGTGGGGAATGTCACCAAGGAGGACATCATGCGATCGAGTACAGCCGTCCCAGCCGCCGAGAGCGAGGGCGAGAGCGAGGGAGTGCGCTTCGACGCCCACGGCGTCGAGCCCATTCCCGCCCCCGCGCGCGACTCCACCCCCTGGCAGCAGTTCTGGATCTGGACCGGCGCGAACATCGCCCCGATCAACTGGGTCCTCGGCTCCCTGGGCGTGACACTGGGCCTCAGCCTCATCGAGACCATCGCCGTCATCGCGATCGGCAACCTGGTCGGCTGCGCGGTGTTCGGGCTGTTCAACCTGATGGGGCACCGCACGGCCGTCAACCAGATGGTGATCGGCCGCGCCGCCTTCGGCCGCAGGGGCGCGATCGTGCCCGGCCTCGTCCAGGGACTGCTGACCATGGGCTGGGTCGGGGTCAACACGTGGGTCGTCCTCGATCTGGTGCTGGCGATCCTCGCGCGCATGGGCGTGGAAGGAGGGCTGGGCCTGAAGTACCTGGTCGCCGCCGTCATCATGGTCGTGCAGCTCGGCCTGGCGCTCTACGGCTTCTACGCGATCCGCACCTTCGAGAAGTACACCGTGCCGATCACCGTGCTGATCATGGGCGTCATGACGGTCCTGGCCGCGGTTCAGGTCGACCCGCAGTGGACGGCCTCCACCGCCACCGCGCCGGGCTCCAAGCTCACCGCGGTCACCCAGCTGCTGACGGCGATCGGCATCGGCTGGGGCATCAGCTGGCTGCCGTACTCCGCGGACTACAGCCGCTTCATCCGTCCCAGCGCGTCGGGCGCGTCGGTGTTCTGGTCGACGGCGCTCGGCATGTACCTGCCCACCGTGTGGCTCGCCGCCCTCGGCGCGTACCTGAGCAGCGGAAGCGGCGGCAGCGACCCGTCGAGCCTGGTGACGAACACCTTCGGCGCGCTGGCCGTGCCGGTGCTCCTGCTGGTCATGCACGGCCCCGTGGCCACCAACATCCTGAACCTGTACTCCTGCTCCCTCGCCGCGCTGTCGGTCGGGATCAGGATCGCCCGCTGGAAGCTGACCCTGATCGCCGGAGCCGTGGCCTCGGTCGTGCTGGTGGTCTTCGTGCAGGCCGACGACTTCGCCAGGGCCTTCGATCACTGGATGGTCTCCATCCTGGTGTGGATCAGCCCGTGGGCGAGCATCGTCCTGGTCGACTACTTCGTCCTGCGGCGAGGCCGCGTCGACGTGGGCTCGCTGTACACCGATGACGCCTCGCCGTACGGGCCGGTCAACTGGAGGGCGCTGGCGAGCCTGGCCGCGGGGCTCGTGGCCGCGTGGAGCTGGCAGTTCGGCATGGTGCCTCTCACACAGGGGCCCATCGCGCGGGCACTGAACGACACCGACTTCTCGTGGCTGTCGGGCAGCCTGGTGGCGGGCGGGCTCTACTACCTGCTCGTCCGGAGCCGGGTCGCCGTCCCGCGGGAGGCGGCACGCTCGGCGAACGTCTGAGTGCTCGGCCCCGCGCGACCGTTCGCGGGGCCGAGCGCAGGTGGAGCGTCGGCTCGCAGAGCGCGGGCGCGCCCGCGACCATACGGGATCGCCGGCCCCGCCGGCGTGGCGGGGATCAGGCCGGGCGGAAGGCGGCGCGGCCGACGAGGGACGTGACGAGGGCCTGGACGATGCGCATGATCAGCGCTTCCAGGAGCATCATGGCCGCCTTCGCGAGCACAGAGGCCAGAAATTCAGACACCGACTACCTCACATGATGAAATCTAGTGTTAGCAAGATAATTCACCACAAATGTTGCTGTAAGGCCACAATTGGGGTGGCCGTATGGTGAACCGTCGATGTCTACTCGGCGCTCGTCCGCTCCATCAGCGCCGCCGCCAGCGCGGCCGCGACGGCGCAGCCGAGCCCGATGGTCCAGCCGAACGGGCCGATCGGGCGGCAGCCGAACACCTGGCTGAGACCAGGAACGGAGACGATCACGATGAGGGCCGCCAGCGACAACAGCGACGCGAGGAACACCGCCCGATCCCGGCCCCCCACCGCCAGCGTCTGCAGCAGCTGAGCCGCCACCAGCCCGACGAGCCCGACGGTGGACGCCCGGCCCCGCGTGCCGGTCATCCTGCCGACCAGCCACGCCGCGGTCGCCGCCGCGGCGGTGGTGACCGCCCGCACGTAGATGTCCCGTGTCAGAGCGGTGCCGAGCGAGGCCTCAGGCCCCTCGGCGAGCAGCTTCTCCGGGCTCGCGGCGCCCGGCGGGCGAACGGCCACCGCCATGGCGGGCAGCATGTCGGTGAGCAGGTTGACCAGGAGCAGCTGGCGGGCGTTCAGCGCGCTTCGCCTGGACAGCAGGCTCGAGCCCAGCGTGAAGGCGATCTCCCCGACGTTCCCGCCGAGCAGGATGCCGAGCGCGTCGCGGACCGAGCCCCACATCGCCCTGCCCTCGGAGATCGCGTCGATGATCGTCTCGATGCGGTCGTCGATCACGACGATGTCGGCGGCCGCCCTCGCGGCGGGCGCGGCACGCGGCCCCAGCGCGACACCGACGTCCGCGAGCCTGATCGCGGGGACGTCGTTGGCGCCGTCTCCTGTCACGGCCACCACCTTGCCCGCGCGCCGCAGGCTGGAGATGATGCGGGCCTTGTGCTCCGGCGTGGTCCGCGCGAACACGGCCACCTCGGGCAGCACCGAGGTCAGGGCGTCGTCGTCCAGCCGGTCGAGCTCGGGTCCCGTCATCACCCGCTGGCCGTTCAGGACGTGGATCTCGGCGGCGATGGCCTCGGCCGTGCTCGGATGGTCACCCGTGATCATGATGACCTGCACGCCGGCTCGCATGAGCCCGTCCACACTCCGCTTCGCCGTCGGCCGTACGGGATCGGCCAGGCAGAGGAACCCCAGGAAGCACAGGCGCTCGATACGGGACTCGTCGAGATCGGCGCGGCTGGACGCCCCGCGCTCGGCGACGGCGAGCACGCGGAACCCCTGCAACGCGAGCCTGTCCACCTCCTTCTCCAGCTCGCGCCTGGCCTTGGCGCCCATCGGGACCTGCCTGCCACCGCGCATCAGCTGCGCGCATCGGTCGAGCACGACCTCGGGGGCCCCCTTGACGCTCAGCAGGTGGCCCGACTCGGACAGACCGAGCACCGCGTGATAGCCGCGCGCGGGTTCGAACGGCAACTCGTCCACCCGGTGCCACTCCCGCAGCCCGTCCTTCGGCGCGACGTGCAGCCTGGCCGCGCCCTCGACGACGGCGCGGTCCGTGGGATGCGGGATGGCGCGCCCGCCCTCGAAGCGGGGCCCCGCCCTGAGCGCGGCGCCGACGATCCCCTTCAGCTCCGGCGTCAACGTCTCGAGCGGCCGGGTGCTGCTTCCGTCCGAGACCTGGCGCAGGCTGATACGGCCCTCGGTCAGGGTCCCCGTCTTGTCGAAGCAGAGCACGTCGACCCGGCCCAGCGCCTCGATCGTCGACGGGTTGCGGACCAGCGTGTTGCGCTTGGACAGCCGCTTGCTCGAGGCGAGTTCGGCCACGGTGGCGATGAAGGGGAGCCCCTCGGGAACGGCGGCGACGGCCAGGCTCACCGCAGGGGCGAGAGCCTCGGACAATGGCGAGCCGCGCAGCAGGCCGGCCGCCATCAGGACGATGCCCGACCCGACCGCGGCGGGCAGGATCCTGCGGCTCAGCCTGCGCAGCCGTAGCTCCACGCCGCTCACCAGCGGCCCGTCGGTGGCGAGCCTTGCGGTCCTGCCCGCCTCGGTCTCCTCCCCCGTCGCCACGACCACGGCGAGGCCGTGGCCGGCCGCGACGGTGGTGCCCTCGTACACCATCGACCGGCGATCGGCGATGGCGGCCGCCGCGGTGGGAGTCGCGGTCTTGGCCACCAGCTGCGACTCGCCGGTCAGGGTGGACTCGTCGATCTCGAGCCCGGCCGCCTGGATGAGCCGGCCGTCCGCAGGAACGGCGTCGCCCGCGCGCAGCTCGATCACGTCCCCCTTCACCAGGTCCTCGGCCACGCCTGAGACGCCGCCGCCGGGCCTGCACAGCCGTACGCTCACGGCGGCGATCTCGGTGAGGCGGCGCAGCTCCCTGTCGGCACCGCGCCGCTGCGCCCCGCCGATGACCGCGTCGACCACCATCACGCCGCTGATCAGCACGGCGTCCAGGACCGAGCCCACCGCGGCCGACATTCCCGCGCCCGCGGCCAGAACCGGCGTCAGCGGGTTGGCGAGCTCCTCGACGGACGCCATGACCAGGGACGTGGGCCCGGCGGACTCAGTCCGCGACCTCTTCGTCCTGCGGCGCGCGCTCTCCTTCTCGCTCAGCCCGCGCGGCGACGTGCGCAGCAGGGTGAGGACGTCGGGGACCGCCATCGCGTGCCACGGCGTACGGTCGGCGTGCACCGGCGCCGCCGTCCGCCTGACGTCGCGCCCGACCCACTCGCCCGCGACCAGGGCCGCCACCAGGGCGCAGTCGCGAAGCAGGTGCGCCCGGGCGACCGCCGTCCGGGCCGGAGCGAGCACGGCCAGACCCGCGCCGATGACGCCTGCCGCGGTGGCCACCCGGATGCCGCGCCTGCTCGCCCTCTTCGCGTACGGCACGGAGCGCAGCAACAGGTGGACCCCGTCGAGATCGCTGATCGCGTCGGCGTCCCACGGCACGCGCCGCGCCTCCCTGAGCACGCCGATGCCCAGGTCGGCCTGGCGCAGGCCCCGCCTCGACGTACGGGACACCACGGCCACCACATGGCCTTCGACCTGCAGCGCCCGTACCGAGGCGACCAGCCTGGAGCCGCCGTCGACGAGCTGGTCCACGCCGAGCCGCCGCCCGAGGCCCGGCTCCCCGCCGGCCAGGGACACGCTGCCCGCGCCCTTCGCGGCGGCGACCACGGCCTCGGCCAGCGGGTGGAGCTCGGGCGCCAGCCCGACCAGAGCGATCGGGGTCCCCTGCCGTGAGACGCTGACCGGCCGTATCCCCTGCCTGCGCCACGCGCGCACGTGCGAGGGTTCGCGCGCCGCCGAGTACGGCCCTGCCGCCCACCCGCCCCGCTCGCGCACGGCCGCGGGATCGGTGAGGTCGAGCAGCGTGTAGAGCCGCGTGTGCAGCTCGTCCAGGTCCTCGTCCGCGTCGATCGGGACCACGTCGTCGATCGTCCACGCGCCTGTGGTGAGCGCGGCGGCGTCGAGGAGGACCGTGTCGACGCGGTCCAGGCACCGCAGCGCGTCGCGGCGGAGCACCATCCCGCCGCGATCGGCGAGGGCGCGCACGAGGGCGCTGCTGAAGGCGTCCCTGCCGACGTGCGCGGCCTTCGGGATCCCCGTGATGAGCACGGAGAGCCCGCGCTCGTGATCGCGGCTCACCAGGGTCGTGACGCCCTGCGCGGTCAACGCGGCGGCGCTCGCGGCGTTGGCGTACCGCTCGACAGGTCCGTGCGGCAGCGGAACAGGGCGGGGCCGCTCCGCCACGCCGGTGTGGCGGTAGGCCCCGTCGGCCTCGGCGAACTCCTCCTCGCGCAGCTCCCACGCTCGGCGCCCCGCGCACGAGTCGATGTAGCGGCCTGCGGCTGCGACGGAGTCGATGAGCATCGACAGGGGCCGCATCGACAGCGTCTGGGACACGATGCGCGTCGACGCCACCAGCGCCTCGGCGGCGGGCCTGCCCATGTACCGCTCCAGCTCCCGCCGGACCCGCGGCGCGTGCTCGCCGAGCGCCAGGACGGCGGGCACGGCCGGCGGCAGCTTCGGCAGGCGGGCGACCTGCCCGGCCAGGGCGAGCCCGGTGCCGACGAGGTGCAGGCCGAGGCTCACCGCGGCGCGGGCCTGCTGCTCGACGCCGTCGAGCGCCGGCGTTTCCCCCCTGCGACCGTCGCCGACGTCGAGCTCGTCGACGATGGCCACGAGCTTGTCCAGGTCGGCCGTGGACGGGTCGCAGCCCACGAACACGCAGCCGAGCGCGCCGTTCACCTCGGCGCGGTCGACACCGGCCGAGCGCAACCGGTCCTCGAGGGCGCGCGCCGCCGCCTCCGTGCCAGGGCCGCCGACACGCCTTAATTCGATGCGGACTCCACTGGCGCATCTCTGTATCCGGCGCGGGCGGGGGAGCATGCTCCGCACGGGTTCGGGGAGCATGGCCAGGATCGTGTCAGCGGGGAACGACCACATGTCGCCCCCTCGGCGGAACCGCGCAGGCACGCGGGCTGCTCAGCGCACGTGGCAAACCGGATCTCACCCGCCCGACCGCGCGCGCCCCGAGGTCCCCGTCCTGGATGCTCGTGACGTGGTGGAGGAGGCGGGCTTGCGCTGGGAGGTGGTTCGCTTCGAGGTGGCGGTGGCCGAGGTGGCTCTCTTCGACGCGGCGGCCGAGGTGGTGGCGCGCTTCGGCCCGGCGGTGCTCCCCGAGGTGGTGGTCTTGGTCCCGGCGTCGCTCTCCGAGGCGCCGGCGCCTCTCCTGCTCCTCGACGCCGTGCTTCGTGAGGCGGTGCTCCTCGAAGCCGTGCTCCCGGACGCGGTGCTGTCTGACGTGGCGCTCCTCGAAGCCGTGCTCCTCGAAGCCGTGCTTCTCGACCCCGTACTCCGGGACGCCGTGCTTCTCGACCCGGTGCCGCGCGACGCGGCGCTTCTCGACGTGGTGGTCCTCGACGCGGTGGCCCTCCGCGGCGCCGCGGTACGGTTTCCGTCGCCGGCGGCCGTCGACCCCCGCGCCCTGCGGGCCGACGCCCCGCCCTCCTCCTCCCGCCCGCGCTGCGCGATCATCGACCCGACGCCGATGGCGGCGGCCACCGGCCATTCGAGCACGCCCACCGCCGCGAGCACACCGAGCGCGCCGTAGTAGGCGATGCGCTCAGGTGGCGGGAGGAACGTCCGCGCGACGTCCACGGCATGACCGATCTCCTGCCGGGACATGCGCGGCAGCTCCACATGCGGCAACTGCACGTGCGGCATCTCGACGTGCGGCATCGACAATCGCGGCATCCGCAGCTCGGGAGGACGGACCTGGATGCTGAGCAGCGGCAGATCGAGCGTCAGCTCCTTGGACGAGCGCGCCCGAGACTGGGCAACGGCCATGGTTCCTCCCCCACTGGAGGACGCCGGACGCCCCTGGCGCGCTCCGGCGCGACCAGCGCACCGCGAGCACCGGGGCGGCCCTCGTCTCCCCATCCTTCGCGAGGCCGCGTGTTGCGAACAAGGATTCCGTGCCCAGTTTTATGATCAGATATCCGGTTTGTAGTACCTCTTCCGAATTTGTCAGCCCGGTTGTGGCGAGCCCGAGCGTCCATGTACGCCGACGGCCATCGCCGCGCCCGGAGGAGCGCGGGATGGCCGTCACGCCGTCATGCCCGACAGGGTCGTACCCGGCAGGTCACGCCCGGCGGGGGCACGTCGAGCGGGTACACGTCCAAGAGGGCCCCGCCCGAGCAGGGGCAGGCCCGAGTGGGGATACGCCCGAGCGGGTGCCGCCCGGGTGGGTGCCGCCCGGGTGGGGGCAGGACCGGCGGGTCGCGTCTAGCGGGCGACGTACTCCGCCAGCACGGCGGCCGCTCCCCGTGGATCGTCCACAGAATGCCGCTTGTTGGCGTTCTGCCAGGAGAAGCTGGTCCCGCCGTACCCGACGAAGACCCACACGGGCAGGCCGGGGGCGGGCCGGTGCACCATGAGGGCGGTGTTGTTGTCCCGCAGCTCGGCGTTGACGCCGAGCAGGACGAGCTGGTCGCGCAGCCGGACGAGCTGGTGCTCCTGGCCGAGCCGCACCAGGTCGACGGCGCCTGCGGGCGCTATCCGGGTCACCGGCCACTCCTTCGCCCTCGCCACCCGCGAGTCAGTCGAGACACGTCCACTCCCCCTGTGAGTCCGATCCATGGCCATGCGTCAGGAGCGCAGGAATGCGCCCAGGGTGCCGTTGAACGCTTCGGGCTCCTCGCTGAACGGGGCGTGGCCGCTGTTGTCGAACCTGGCCACCTGGGCGTTCGGAAGCTGGGCGGCCAGCCACTCGTCGAGGTCGCCAGGGAAGATCCGGCTGCGCGCGCCGTACATCAGGAGGGTCGGCACCGTGACGGCCGGCAGGACGGGGCGCAGGTCGGCGTAGGCCATGTCGTACCAGATCGACAGAGCCGCCGACGTGGCCGTCTGGGTGGTCTCGGCGTAGACCGCGTCGATCACCTCGTCCGGCGGCGTCTCCGCGAAGCACGCCGCGATGAACGGCTTGATCACACTCGGCCTGGCATGGCGGACGCCCTGGGCGAAGACCGCGAGGTCCGTCGTGGAGTAGCCGCCGAGCAGCGGGAAGTCCCAGCCCTCGCTGTCGAGGAACCTCGGCGACTGGTCGACGAAGGCCGCCGACCGCAGCAGGTCGCAGCCGAACTGCTGGACGTAGGACAAGATGACGGCGGTGCCCATCGACCAACCCACCAGGCACACGTCGTTCAGCCGCAGATGCTGCAGCAGGCTGCGAACGTCGCGAGCATATTGCGACAAAGTGTGACCATCATCCGTTTTCCCGGACAAACCATGCCCGCGCAGGTCTACAGTGATGACCCGATTGGACTCGCTGAGCGCGTCCACGTTCTGCGCCCAGAACGTGCTGTTCATCGTCCACCCATGGATGAGCAGCACCGCAGGCCCGGAACCGTGGTCTTCGTAGTAAAGCGGCACACCATCTGGCAACTCCAGGTATGACATCTTGCCTCTCCCTAAAGTGGAAATGTCCGGGCCGTAACGACTATCCGCTATGCGCCATGGCCGCCCAAGAGCTGCGGCCGCGTTGCATAGGGGTTGCATGCGGTACTAGCTTTCTCGGCAGGAGATCATGGACGACTCGACGCGGCGCCTGGCCCGTACTCGCGAGAGCGCGCTGAGCGGGCAACGACCTGCGCAGGTACGCCCCGAGGTACGTGCGTCGTGGGACCGTGCCCGCCTCCAGGGAGTCCATCCCGACCGGTCGCTTCCGCCCATCGAGCTGGCGGCGGACAGGGTGCGCGGGTTGCAACGCGAGCACCCGATGGCCTCCGTCTGGCCCACGCTGCTCGGCACGCTGCGCGACGCCGCGACGCAGCCCGGTCATCTGATCTTCGCCAGCGACTCGGCGGGACACCTGCTCTGGGTGATGGGCGACCGGTCCGCGCGCAGCGTGGCCGAGGGCGTGCACCTGGTGCCGGGCGCGCTGTGGAGCGAGGGCAAGGCGGGTACCAGCGGGGTGGGGACGGCGCTCGCGCTCGGCCGGCCGTTCCGCGTGCGCGGACCCGAGCACTTCCTGTCGGTCGCCGTGGACTTCACCTGTTCGGCCGCGCCCATCAGGAACCCCGTCACCGGCGAGCTGCTCGGCGCGATCGACGTGACCTGCCCGACGCGTGCCGCGAACTCCCTGTCGCTGTCCCTGGTCGCCGCGGCCGCGCGGCTGGCCGAGGCGCACCTGGGCGAGCAGACCAGGCAGCAGGACGAGCGGCTGCGCATGCGCTATCTCGAACACGTGATGCGCCACAAGGGGATTCACAGCGCTCTCGTGGGAGCCGACGGCCGTGTGCTGCACTCCTCACCGGGCGGCTGGCTCCCGCAGCGCTGGCCGTGGCCGCCACGCGAGGGTCCCGCGACGCTTCCCGACGGCCGGCGCGTGGTGTTCGAACGGCTGTCGGCCTCCGGCCCCTTCGCGGTGCACTGCACCGACGGCGTCGACAGCACCGGCGAGGCCCTGCTGCTGCACGCCCTCGGCCGTGACCGGGCCTGGATCCGCCTGGACGGCGCGGCCCACGAGCTCAGCGCCCGGCACAGCGAGATCGTCGTCCTGCTGGCGGCCCATCCGGCGGGACTGACCGCCGACGCACTCGCCCGCCAGACATACGGGCAGGGCGGCAAGACGGTCACCGTTCGCGCGGAGATGACCCGGCTGCGCCGCGTCCTCGGCTACCGCCTGGGCTCGGATCCGTACCGGCTGCTCGGCCAGACGGTGGCCGACTTCCTCTCTCTGGACGACGCCCTGGCCACCGAGGGAGTCGGCGAGCTGCTCGACCGCTACCGGGGCCCGCTGCTGCCGTCCTCACGCGCGGAGGGTGTGGAGGCACTGCGCGACAGGCTGCATCAGCGGTTGCGCGGCAAGGTGCTGTCCCACGGCGACGCCGACGCCATGACGCGATGGATCACCACCGCGCACGGGCGTGACGACCTGCCGGTACGGCAGGCACTGGAACGAACGGCCATATCTCCCATGTAGTGGCCTTTGTTCCGGTACCGTCCGCAGCCCGCGATTCCGGTTTCAGAAGGGCAGGTCGAAGGTGTAGTGGTCCGCGGCCCCCATGATGGCGGCGGCGTCGTCGACGGGCGGGTGGATGAGCCGCATGATCCACTGCTTGATCTCCTTGCCCTTGGCGCCGGAGGCCACGACCGCGCGGTCCCAGCCCCTGGCGAAGAGCGCACCGGCCGCGCCAAGGTCGAGGCAGGTGACGTACGGCCCCGCGACGAACTCTCTCATCGGCAGGCCCAGCAGTTCGGCGGAGGCGTTGTAACCGGCGACCATCCCGAGCGGCACGGCGTGCTGGCAGCTCTGCATCACGTAGTGGTCGGCGTCGTAGCGGGCGGCCGCGGTGTCGCCCGCGGCGAACACCGCGCCGTCGACCCGCAGGAACCTGTCGACCTCGAGCCTGCCGAGCTCGTCGCGGGCGGCGGGCACCTGGGTGGTCAGCTCGCTGGCCCTGATGCCCGCCGTCCAGATGACGGTGTCGGTCTCGATCAGCTCTCCGGTGGAGAGCCGCGCGTGCTTCTGTCCCACCTCGGTGACCGTGGCGCCGAGCCGCCGTTCGACGCCGAGCTCGTCCAGCGCGGCCTCGATGTCGGGACGGGGGCCGGGTCCGAGGTCGGGTCCCACCACCTCGGCCCGCTCCACCAGCACGACCCTGCCCCTGCTCGCCAGCTCCGTGGCCACCTCGATCCCCGCGAACCCCGCGCCGACCACGACGGCGGTGAAGCCCTCCCTGCCGCGCAGGTGCGCGGCGAGCCTGCGTGCCCCTTCGAGGGTGTCCACGTCGAAGAGGTGCTCGGCGCCCGGCAGGTCGGGCCTGACGAGCCGGCTGCCCGTGGCCAGCACGAGCCGGTCGTAGCCGATCACCTCGCCGCCGGCGGTCACCGTGCGGGCGGCGGTGTCGACGGCCGTCACCGTGGCCCGCAGGTGGGTCACGCCGATGGGACCGAGGATCCGGCCGAGCTCCACCTTGGCCTGTTCGGGGTCGGCTTCGTACAGGCGCGGCCTCAGCACCAGGTGCTCGTTGGGTGCGACGAGCGTGATGCGCGTCGCCTCCTCGCCGCGCGCCCGTGCGGCACCGGCCGCGCTCCACACGCCGGCGAACCCGCCACCCACGATCACGATGTGGCTCATCTCGTTCTTCCTCTCTGGTGTGCGTCCACCAGGGAGTCAAGACAGCCCTCTCAGATGTGACCGAGCTTCTCGGGATTCGCGACGCGTCGGAGTGCGGTGACGCGGCCCCCCGCGAGTTCGACCGTGTCCACCCACAGCAGCGTGCCTTCCCTGTAGGTGGCCAGCGCGGGCTCGCCGTTCACCTCGATGACCCGCATGACGTCGGGCCCGGCCCTGCGGGTGACGGCGAGCGTCAGCAGCGCGACGCGCTCGGCCCCGCGCACGAGCACGCGCGCCGCCGAGACCCTGCCGCCACCGTCGGCCACGTAGACGGCGTCGGGATGCAGCAGCGCGATCAGCGCGCCCATGTCACCGGCCTGGGCGGCGGCCTTGAAGGCGTCGAGCACCCGCCCGACCTCCGAACGGGAGGCTTTCGGCAGCTCCTTCACCTTGGCGATCCGCGCCCTGGCTCGGGAGGCCAGCTTGCGGCTGGCGGCAGGCGTGTTGCCCAGGACCTCGGCGATCCCGTCGAAGGGGAAGGAGAACACGTCGTGCAGGACGAACGCGACCCGTTCCGGCGGGGTCAGCTCCTCCATGACGAGCAGCATCGCCACGCTGATCGACTCGTCCACCAGCACCGGTTGCGCCGCGTCGGGGCCGGTGAGCAGCGGCTCGGGCAACCATGGCCCGACGTAGTCCTCCCGCCGCACCCGCGCCGAGTTGAGCACGTTGTAGCTCGTGCGGGCGGCCACCGTCACCAGCCAGGCCCGCAGGTCGGCCACGTCCGACAGGTCGGCGGCCGAGGCCTTCAGCCACACGTCCTGTGCCACGTCCTCGGCGTCGGCGACGCTGCCCAGCAGGCGGTAGGCCACGCCGAACACCGCGGGCCGCAGCCTCTCCCACTCGGACTGGAGGACGTGACTGGTCACGGGCCAGATCCTAACGAGGCGGCCGTCGGCGGCAGGATGTCGCCCGCCGTTCGGAACCTGGTCATGTGACATCCCTAAGGTGCCCGCCATGAGACGTATCGCGATGATGATGTGCGCCGGCGCGCTTGCCCTCGGGGCCGCCGCGCCCGCGACCGCCGGCGCCGAGCCCAGGCGTCCGGAGTACGGCAGGGCGACGCTGACCGCGTTCGCGTCGCTGCCCGCGCGGACCTTCGTCCCCGGCAGCGAGGTGTCGGGCGCGCAGCTGGGCACGGCCCCGATCAACGGCTTGACTCCGCCCTTCCCCGGGCAGCCCGTGCAGGGTTTCAGCGGCATCGCCCGCCACGGTGACGGCAGCTACGACGTGCTGTCGGACAACGGTTTCGGCGCCAAGGCCAACAGCGCCGACTTCCTGCTGCGTGTGCACAGGATCAGGCCGGACTTCCGGTCCAGGACCGTGAGCGTGCTCGGCGGCTTCAACCTGTCCGACCCGCGTGGCCTCGTGCCGTTCCCGCTCACCAGGCCTGACCGCACGCTCACCGGCGCCGACTTCGACGTCGAGTCGATCGTGCGCTCCCTGGACGGCACCTACTGGATCGGCGACGAGTTCGGCCCGTTCCTGCTGCACGTCGACAGGCGGGGCGAGCTCATCGACGCCCCGATCCAGCTGCCGGGCGTGAAGGCGCCCGAGAACCCGGACCTCGGCGGCGCCCAGCCCAACCTGCGCAGCAGCAAGGGCTTCGAGGGTATGGCCAGGTCCGTGGACGGCCGCCGCGTCTACCCCCTCCTGGAGGGCACCGTCACCGGCGATCCGGACGGCACGCTGCGCATGTACGAGTTCGACCTGCGCAGGCGTACCTACACCGACCGCCGGTGGACCTACCGCCTCGACGACCCCTCCCACGCCATCGGCGACGCGATCGCGGTCGACGCGCACCGGTTCCTGATCATCGAGCGGGACAACCTGCAGGGCGACGCCGCCAAGGTCAAGCGCGTCTACCTGGCCGACACGCGGGACAGGGACCGCGACGGCGCGCTCGACAAGACGCTGGTCGCCGACCTGCTCGACCTGGCGTCCCCCGAGGGGACGTTCAGGTTCCCGTTCCAGACGATCGAGGACGTGATCATCCTCGACGACCGGACGCTCGGCGTCCTCAACGACAACAACTTCCCCTTCTCCTCCGGCCGCACGGCGGGCAGCCCGGACGACAACGAGTTCATCACCATCCGCCTGACGCGCCCCCTGCACGCCGACCCGAGGGTCTACCGCTAGCGACCCGCGCGCCCGCCTCGTGACCCGGAATGTCGACGCGCCCGCCCGCGCGTCGACATTTCGGTTTCCGCCCCAAACAGTGCGATAAATAACCCCTTCACCCCATTCGAAATAGCCACTCGGGGGACTATTACTAAAATGAGTAATTGTCCCTTTTGTGTGATGCCTCCCCTCTCTCCCCATGCAGTCCCGTCCTTCAAGTCCGCGAGGAGGAACCGGAAAAGAGCTGGCTAAGCACTTCTCATGGGCCTCCCGCGCCCGAGAGCGGGCGCTTGAAGTCCCGGCACGCCCGAAGGGGCCTGCGGTGAGCGCCGCAGCGTCCCGCCTCGGGGGAAGGCGCCGGAAATCCGGCTTAGTCAAGCGAGAAGCTGGTTGCACAAAGAAGCGGGTAATGTCCGTTTACCTGCTGATCGGCGGGATATCTACGTTGCGCGCAAGATAATCCTTCAGGGTTACATGGGGCATTTTCCAGCGATTTGGCATATTGCCAGGCTGGTGCACACAAGTCTTTTCAGGGGGAATCACGCAATGAACAAGCTCAAGGGTGCCGTCACCGCGGCCGCTGTCTGCTGCGTTCTCAGCGCAGGCGCTGTTGGCCTTGAGGCCGCGACGGTCGCCACCGCAGCCAGCGCCAGCACCGCCGACACCGCCATGGTCAGTTGGGGCGGATGCGGGCACGGCGGATGCGGCGGTGGCAGGTGGGGCAGGCGCCTGATCGCCCAGTTCCACAAGCAGTTCCAGAGGCAGCGTCAGTTCCAGAAGCAGTTGCAGCGGCAGATGCAGAGCCAGTCGCAGAACCTGCACCAGAACGTCAACTTCCACCTGAACAGCTCGTCCGACGCCGACAGCCTCGCGGACGCCGTCGCCAAGCAGCGCGCCGAGGCCGAGGCCAAGCAGCGCGCCGACGCCGACGCCCGCAACAGGGCAGAGGCCGACGCCGACGCCCGCCAGCGCGCCGACGCCGACGCCAGGAACAGGGCGGAGGCCGACGCCGACGCCGACGCTGAGGCCCGTCAGCGTGCGGAGGCCGAGGCCAGGCAGCGTGCCGACGCCGACGCCCGCAACAGGGCGGAGGCCGAGGCCGAGGCCCGCCAGCGTGCGGAGGCCGAGGCCAAGCAGCGCGCCGACGCCGACGCCCGCAACAGGGCCGACGCTGACGCCGACGCCCGCCAGCGTGCCGAGGCGGACGCCCGCCAGCGCGCCGAGGCCGAGGCCCGTAACAAGGCGGAGGCCGACGCCGACGCCCGCCAGCGTGCCGAGGCCGAGGCCAAGCAGCGCGCCGACGCCGACGCCGCCGCGCTGAACAGGGCGGACGCCGACGCCGACGCCCGCCAGCGCGCCGAGGCCGAGGCCAAGCAGCGCGCCGACGCCGACGCCGCCGCACTGAACAGGGCGGACGCCGACGCCGACGCGGACGCGCGCAACAAGGCGGAGGCCGACGCCGACGCCGACGCCAGGCAGCGGTTCGAGGCCGAGATCAAGAACAGGCTGGAGCAGGAGCTGCGCAACCAGCTCGAGATCGAGCTCAAGCGGAAGATCGAGCTGGCGCTCGGCAGCGACGCGGCCAGGGTCTGATTCGAAGCGCACAGGACTTCGAAGCGCAAAGGACTTCGAAGCGAAGGACTTCGAAGCAGAGGACAAGGTAGCCGCCCGCTGTGCGGCTGTGGGAGCTGATGCTTCGGGTCGGCGCCCACCTTGCCCTTGATGTTCAATCCCGCAGCCGAGGCTCTCAGAGCACCGGCAGGGCGGCGGCCGTCGCGTGAACCGGCCGCCGCCCAGCGGGACGTCGCGATGAACCCCTGGGGGCCGAGCGGACACCCGTGTCCGCCCGGCCCCTTCGGCCGTGCCGGAGCCGCCCACGCGGCCCCGCGTCAGAGCAGGTCCTCGATCGTGATCGGGATCTTGTGCAGGCGGCGACCGGTGGCGTGGAAGATCGCGTTCGCGACGGCGGCGCCCGACCCCACCATGCCGATCTCTCCCACACCCTTGACGCCCATCGGGTTGACCACGCTGTCCCGCACCTCGATCGTCTCGACCTGCACGTCGGGCGCGTCGGCGTTCACCGGCACCAGGTAGTCGCCGAGGCTGGCGTTGGCCCAGCGCCCCTGGACGGGGTCCATGTGCGTGGCCTCCAGCAGGGCGTGGCTCAGGCCCCAGAGCATGCCGCCCATGAGCTGGCTGTGCGCGGCCCGCCGGTTGAGCACCCGCCCGGGAGCGAAGACGCCGGTCATCCTGCGCACCCGCACGAGGCCGAGGTCGGCGTCCACCGCCACCTCGGCGAACTGGGCGCCGAAGGTCATGCTGGCGTACTGGTCGCTCGGCGGCGGCGGGTCATAGGAGCCGACGACCTCGACGTCGCTCAGGTGGTTGCGCCGCATGAGGTCGGTGTAGGTCTCGCCGCGGTCGGCATGGTTGCGCACCATCATGCAGCCGTCCTTGACGACCACGTCGTCGGGGGCGGTGCCGTACAGCGGTGACTTGACGTCGGCGATCGCCGTGCGGACGAGCTCACCGCGAAGGGCGACGGCGGCCGCGTGGACGCCCGAGCTGATCACGCCGGTGCCGGCCGAGCCGACCGCAGCGACGGTGTTGGGCAGGGCAGTATCGCCGTGCTCCATGCGTACCGCGTCGATCCCGATGCCCAGCCCGTCGGCCGCCACCTGGGCCACCGCCGTCGTCACCCCCGTGCCGAACTCGGCGAAGGAGGCCTGGATGACCGCACGGCCGTCGGCGTAGAGCCGGGCGCGGGCCCGCTGCGGGGTGAACACGGGAGCGACCGGGTAGCACGCGGTGGCCATGCCCATGCCGATGAGCAGGTCGCCCTCCCTGTGCGAGCGCGGACGCGGATCTCGCCGCTCCCAGCCGAACAACTCGGCGCCGCGCGCGTAGCACTCCTTCAGCCCCTTGCTGGACCACGGCCTGCCGCTTTCCGGATCGACGTCGGCGTGGTTGACCAGCCGCAGCTCGAGCGGGTCCATGCCCAGCTCGTAGGCCAGCTCGTCCATCGTGGTCTCGAGCACGACCATCCCCTCGGACTCGCCGGGACCGCGGATGAACGACGGCGTGATGGTGTTGGCCTTGATCAGGCGGTAGACGCTCTCGTAGTTCGGGCACGCGTAGAGCGAGGCCGAACAACCGAGCGCGGTGCCGGCCCAGTCGTCGAACACCGAGGTCGGCGAGAGCTTGTGGTGGCGGATGGCGGTCAGGCGCCCGTCGGCGCGCGCGCCGAGGACCAGGTACTGCTCCTGCTCCTCTCGATGGCCCACCGAGTCGAACATCTGCTCGCGGGTGAGCGCGAGCCGTACCGGCCGGCCGACGTGCCTGGCCGCCAGCGCGGCCAGCGCCGGATGGTCCCAGATCATGGCCTTGGCGCCGAAGCTGCCGCCCACGAAGGTGGAGATGACCCTGACCTGCGACACCGGCACGCCGAGCTGGGCGGCGACCGTGAGCTGCGTGGCGTTCGGGCCCTGGGTGGCGTCCCAGAGGGTGAGCAGGTCGCCGTCCCACATCGCGGTCGTCGCCGAGGTCTCGATCGGGTTGTGATGGTTGGCGGCGCAGTGGAAGGTCACCGTCAGGCGGACGTCCGCCTCGCTCAGCCCCGCGTCGACGTCCCCCCTGGTGACCCGTCCCGGGACCATGCCGGCGAAGATCCGGTCCGCCTCGTACATCCAGCCTCGGCCCTGCTCGACCGTCGTGATCGCCGGTGTCTCCTCGTAGGTGACGCGCACGAGACGGGCCGCCTGCTCGGCGCGTTCGAGCGTGTCGGCGATCACGATGGCGATGTGCTGGCCCGCGTAGTGGACGACGTCGTCGCGCATCGGAAAGAAGCTCTGCCCCGGGGCCGCCGTACCCGCCAGAGAGGGCATCAGCGGAGGCTGCCGGTCGGCGATCGGGCCGAGGTTGTGATGGGTCACGATCGCCAGGACTCCGTCGGCCCGCTCGGCCTCGCCGGTGTCGATGGCCGTGATCCGGCCGCTCGGCACCCGCGCGCCGATCAGCACCGCGTGGACGAGCCCGGGCAGCGCGATCTCCGCCGAGTAGCGCGCGGCGCCCGTGACCTTCTGGCGCCCGTCGATCCGCTCGACCGGCTCTCCGATGGCGGTCATCGTTCCTCTCCCAGTGTCATCGCCGTCTCCAGCGCCCTGACCATGGTCCGCTGGGCCAGCTCGATCTTGAAGGCGTTCATCGAACGGGGAACCGCCGCCGACATCTCCGCGCGGGCGGCCCGTACGAAGGCGTCGCCGTCCGCACGCGCGCCGGTCAGCAGCCGCTCCGCCTCCCTGGCCCGCCATGGCTTGGTCGCCACGCCGCCCAGCGCCAGCCGTACCTCCGCCACGGTGCCGTCCTCGACTCGCATCGCCGCGGCCGCCGACGTCAGCGCGAACTCGTACGACTCCCTGTCACGGACCTTGAGGTAGGTCGAGCGCCGTGCGATGGGTACGGCGGGCACGTCGATCGCGGTGATCAGCTCACCGTGCTCCAGCGGGTGTTCCAGGTGCGGCGTCTCGCCGGGAAGGAGGAAGAAGTCGTCGATCGGGATCTCCCGCGTACCGCCCGGCCCCTCCACGCGCACGACCGCGTCGAGCGCGACCAGCGCCACGGCGACATCGGAGGGATGGGTGGCGATGCAGTGCTCGCTGGTGCCGAGGACGGCGTGGCCCCTGTTGACGCCGGGGATCGCGGCGCAGCCGCTGCCGGGCTCGCGCTTGTCGCAGGGCGAGTGCGCGTCGCGGAAGTAGCCGCAGCGCACTCGCTGCATGAGGTTGCCGCCCATGGTCGCCATGTTGCGGAGCTGGGCCGAGGCGCCGAGCAGCAGCGCCCTGGAGATCATCGCGTACCGGCCGATGACCGCCGGAGCCATGGCCACGTCACTCATCCTGGCCAGCGCGCCGATGCGCAGCCCGCCGTCCGGGAGGTCCTCGATCAGGGTGAGCGGCAGATCGTTGATGTCCACCAGCCGCTGCGACCATTCGGTGCCGATGCGCAGCATGTCGATCTTGGTCGTGCCGCCGGCCAGGAAGGCGCTGGTCTGATCCCCGGCGACGGCGGTGATCGCGTCGGCCACGTCGGCGACCCGCGCGTAGCTAAACGGTCGCATCCCGCACCTCCCTGATCGCCTGCCGGATGTTGGGATAGGCGGCGCACCGGCACAGGTTGCCGCTCATCCACTCGCCGATCTCGGCGTCGTCACCCGCGTGCCCTTCCTCGAGGAGCGCGACGGCCGACATGATCTGACCCGGCGTGCAGTAGCCGCACTGGAACGCGTCGTTCTTCACGAACGCGGCCTGGACGGGGTGCAGCCGGCCGTTCGCGAGCCCTTCGATCGTCGTCACCTCGCGGCCCTCACAGGCGATGGCGAGGGTCAGGCACGACACCACCCGCCGCCCGTCCACGTGTACGGTGCACGCTCCGCAGGCGCCCTGGTTGCAGCCCTTCTTGGTGCCCGTCATGTCCAGGCGTTCGCGCAGGGCGTCGAGCAGGCTCACCCTGGGCTCGATCTCCAGCGAACGGGTCACACCGTTGATCGACAGCTTCACGTGGACGGCGTTCGGACCTCGGTCGGCGCTGGGCATGATGGGACTCCCTCCTCGCGGTACACCACAGGGGAGGTTCCCAACCGTCGGTAGACTCAAGGACAGAAGTCCCAAAAGCACCCATTACCGGATATGTCGCCCGCCCCGTGCGGCCGAATCCGGGGGCCGTGACCCGGGGTTCGGGCCCGGCTGAAGGCGTCCTCGAACGCGCCCGCAGGACCGCGCGTCGCGCGGCACGGCCCACCGGCACGTCACTTCACGGCTAGATGATCTACGCCTTGTTCCCGGCTATAGGTGAAAGGGTGCGTGCGCTTTTCACGGAGACATGGGGAGCCACAGTGGGCGTGCAGCAATCGCTCTTCGGTCCGGAGCCGAGCGCCGCCGTCACTAAGCCCATGGGGGATCATCTCCACCGGCTCAAGGCGTTGATCCTGGTCAAAGCGGCGCCGAATCCCTCCCACACCCACGGCGAGACGGTATGCGTGGCCGGGATCCGTACCGACTTACAAGCCGCCGGGTGGCTCCGCCTGTACCCCGTCAACGTCCGGGCGCTCGACGACCCCAACGCGTTCAGGAAGTACGACGTCATCGAATTCGACGCCCGACCGGCGCGCAACGATCCCCGGTGCGAGAGCTGGCGGCCGGTGCTGACGACGATCCGCACCGTGGGCCGCCTCAAGAGCTGGCGGCAACGCGCCGCATGGATCGACGAGCACGTCGGCGATTCGATGTGCGATCTGCTCGACGCGGTCCGCGACCATCCGCCCGCGCGCTCGCTCGCCGCGATACGGCCGCGGGAGATCGACGGCATCACCATCGACGCCCACCCCGGATGGACTCCTGAGGAGCAGGCGAAGATCACGAACTACGTCGCCCAGCTCGGGCTGTTCGGCGACACGTCCAGACGCGCGCTCGAAGCCCCTCGTTTCAAGGCCCGGTACCGCTACCGCTGCGGTTCACGGCGCTGCAGGGGGCACCGCCAGGGGTTGATCGACTGGGAGTTCGTCGCACATCAGCGCAGGCTCTCCGGCTGGGACGACGCGAGCGCCAAAGCCGAACTCCGCAGCCGCTGGTTGGACGGCATGTGCGGCGACGACAAGGACACCGTCTTCTATGTGGGCAACCAGGCCAAGCGACAGCACGTGTTCAGCGTGCTCGGACTGTTCTACCCCTCGCGTTAGGACAGCCGGCGGGCCAGGTCCAGCACGACGGAGCGATGGCAGCGACGCTCGTCGGCCTCGAAGCACAGCACCGCGACCGGTCCCTTGCGAGCCCACGCCGCGATCTCCTCCACCGCCGCTTCGGCCTCGGGCGTGGCGACGTGAGCCAGGTAGTTGTCCCGCGCCACGGCGAGCTCGTCCGGCGAGCCCGCGAACCCCGCCCGGTTCCACCTGGGGTTGCCGAGCCTCGGCAGGTGGACGTACTCGATACCGCGCTCGGCCACGGCCGCGGCCAGGCGCCGCTTGCTGAGCCCCGGCTTGCGGGAGATCGGGTTGAGGCGAACGTCGACCAGCGCGACCAGGTCGTACGCCAGGGCATCCGCCACGACCTCGTCGAGGGACCTGCCCTCGTAGCCGATCCCCACGATGCGCGAGCTCTGAGCTGCGGTCACGGGGTGACGATACCTGCCGTGCGCGTCGCCGACACGGCCTTGTCCTGTTTCATCGCGCTCCTGTGGCACCGCGCCCCTTCCATGACAGCCTGTCGGCAAACGCGGGATCCCTGACCCGCGCAGTCTCCGGGCGGCGCGATCTCCCGGCAGGCGGTCTCCGGCCGGCGCGGTCTCCGCCCTGCGCGGTCTCCGCCCTGCGCGGTCTCCCGGGCGGCGCGGCCTCCCGGCCGGCGTCCCCTTCCGGTCGGTGTGTTCTCCGGGCCCGTGCGGGCTTTCGGCCGGGGCGTGCCGTCAGTGGGCGGTCCAGCCGCCGTCGACCGGGAGGATCGCGCCGGTGATGTAGGAGGCGGCGGGGCCGGCCAGCAGGAGCGCGGCCGCGGTCAGCTCGCCCGTCTCCGCCCAGCGGCCGGCCGGGACCTGATGGTCGAGGAAGTTCCGCACCTGCGGGTCGTCGTCGACGTTCTCGTTGAGGGGCGTGCGGAACGGCCCGGGGGCCAGGGCGTTGACGCAGATGCCGGTGCCGGCCAGTTCGACCGCCAGGCTCCTGGTGAGCTGGACCACCGCGCCCTTGCTGGCGGCGTAGCCCGCCCTACCGGCGGCGCCGACCAGGCCGAGGGCGCTGGCCAGTGTGACGATGCGGCCGTATCCCCCGGCCCGCATGTGCGGGACGGCTGCCTGGCAGGCCACGAACGTGCCGACGACGTTGACCTCCAGGCAGCGGCGGAGGGTGGCCGCGTCCAGGTCGCCGAGCTCTCCCCTGGCCTGGACGCCCGCGCTGGTCACCAGGATGTCCAGGCGTCCGAACCGGGTGGCGACCTCGTCCACGACCCGGCGTACGGCGTGCTCGTCGGTGACGTCGCAGGCCAGCCCGAGTGCCGGCCGGCCGGTGTCGGTCGCGATCCGGGCGGCGGCCTCCTCGCTGGTGTCCTCATAACGGCCGACGACCGTGACGGTCGCGCCGGCCTCGCTGAGGGCCCGCGCGATGGCGTGACCCAGCCCTGAGGTGCCACCGGTGACGACCGCGACCTGCCCGGTCAGATCCTCGCCCACGCCGCCGCCTCGCTCATGTCGTTCCCTCACCGCGCCCCGTTCGGCCGAACGTCGCCCTTCACCTGCCGAATCCTAACGGGACACGGTCCGGCCGGATCCGCGCGGAAATCTTCTCGGAAATCCAGCCATCCGCCGGCCCCCCAGCCCCGAATCAAGCGTCGAGGACTCCGGCCGGGCCCCTCTCGACCAGTAGGCACACACATCCAAAGGATCACTCGCATGAAGCTCCGGACCAACCGGCGTGCCCTGATCGGGCTGGCCGCCGCGGCGGCGCTGACCGCCTCGTCCCTCGCCCTGCTGCACCCCACGACCAGCACCGCGTCCTCGCACCGCGAGGCTCCGCTGATCGCCGGTGACCCGCGCAACGACAACACCGACGTCTACGCGTTCGTCAGCCCCGACAAGCCGGACACGGTGACCCTGCTCGCGAACTTCCTCCCCTTCGAGGAGCCTAACGGGGGCCCCAACTTCTACACCTTCGACACCCAGTCCCGCTACAACGTCAAGATCGACAGCAACGGTGACGCGCTCCCCGACATCACCTACCAGTGGACGTTCCGCGACGAGGACCGGCGCGGCAACACCACGTTCCTCTACAACAACGGCCCCGTCACCTCCATCGACGACCCGAACCTGCTGTTCAGGCAGCGCTACACGCTCCAGCGGATCACCCCCCACGGGGTCACCACGCTGGTCAGGAACGGCGTCGTCGCCCCCAGCAACACCGGGGCCGCGTCCATGCCCTCCTACGCCACGCTGCGCGCCCAGTCGATCACCTCCGTGCGTGGGGGCGGCAGATCGTTCGCGGGCCAGTCCGACGACTCCTTCTTCCTCGACCTGCGCGTCTTCGACCTGCTGTACGGCGGCAACCTGTCCGAGGTCGGCCAGGACACCCTCAAGGGGTACGGCGTGCAGACGCTGGCCCTGCAGGTGCCGAAGGACGCGGTGGCGCTCAAGGGAGACGCCAAGCGCAATCCCGTCATCGGCGTGTGGTCGACCGTGGACAAGTGGAGCCCGCAGGGCTTCAAGCAGGTCTCCCGCCTGGGACAGCCGCTGGTCAACGAGGTCGTCCTGCCGGCCGGGCTGAAGGACGCCTTCAACTCCGTGAGCCCCGACAAGGACGCGGGCCTGCCGGCCGTCGTCAAGCGGGTCACCAGCCCTGAGGTCCCGCGGCTGCTGGAGAAGATCTACGGCCTGAAGGCTCCCAAGACCCCGCGCAACGACCTGGTCGAGATCTTCCTCACCGGTGTCGCCAAGGACAACGGTCCGATCAAGGCCGACCTCAACTCGCAGATCCTCAACAAGGACGCCGGCAAGCTGCGTCCCTCCGAGATGCTGCGGCTGAACATGTCCGTCCCGCCGACCGCCTCCCCCAACAGGCTCGGTGTGCTGGCGGGTGACCTGCAGGGCTTCCCGAACGGCCGCCGTCTCACCGACGACGTCGTGGACATCGCCCTCCAGGCCATGGCCGGCGCCGCCCAGACCGGCAAGCTCGTCGACGCCCTGGCCGCGGGAGACAAGGTGGACGCCAACGACAAGGCGTTCGGCATGTCCTTCCCCTACGTCGCGCTCCCCGGCAACGCCTCGGTCAACACCGGCTCGGCGCGCTGAGCCCGCCGCGGGGCCGGGCACCCCGGCCCCGCGTCTCGTCTGCGACACCCGCACCCCTTCCACCGGAGGTCATCGTGATGCCATCGCGACGCGGGGTGGTGCTCGCCGCAGGCGGCCTGATACTGGCCGTCGCACTGACCATCGCCGCGACCCTGCTCCCCTCGTCCGCTCCGCCGGCCGCCTCGGCGCCCGCCCCCGCCGCGCAGGTCGAGACGGCCCTGTCCGCCACGTCCGCTCGCGCGGCCGTCGACGCGCTGAACGCCAGACTGCGGCGGCTGCCGCTCGATCACCACGCGTGGGCGCAGCTCGGCGCCGCCTACGTCCAGGAGGCCAGGATCACCTCCGACCCGTCCCTCTACGCGCGGGCCCAGCAGGCCCTCGACCGCGCGGGCGCGCTGGCTCCCGGCGATCCGGCCACCCTGACGGGAAGCGCGGCCCTGGCCGCGGGACGGCACGACTTCGCGCGGGCCGTACGGCTGGCCCGCCAGGCGATCGACGCCAACCCGTACGGCGCGACCGCCTACGGGGTGCTCTCCGACGCCTCCACGCAACTCGGCCGCTACGACGACGCCGCGAAGGCCGCCGACCAGATGATGGCGCTGCGCCCTGGTATCTCCTCCTACACGCGCGCCTCCTACGCCGCCGAGCTGCGCGGCGACCTCACCCAGGCCCGCAAGCTCCTGGACTACGCGCTCCTCGACGCCTACGCCCCCGAGGACGTCGCCTACGCACGCTTCTCGCTCGGCGAGCTGTCGTTGCACGCGGGCGATCTGCCCGCCGCCGCCGAGCAGTACCAGCTGGCGCTGGACGTCGCGCCCGCCTTCACCCCCGCGCTCGCCGGGCGGGCCAGAGCGGCCGCGCTGTCGGGGCGGCTCCCGCAGGCGCTGGACGACTACACGGCGCTGGTCGCCCGCCTGCCGCTGCCGCAGTACATCATCGAGTACGGCGAGGTCCTCGCCGCGGCGGGCCGCGACCCCTCCCCGCAGTGGAGGCTGCTGGAGGCCCAGCGCGCGCTCATGGACGCCGCTGCCGTGAAGGACGACCTGACGTGGGCCGAGTTCGAGGCCGACCACGGCTCACCGGCCAAGGCGGTGGCCCATGCCCGCGCCGAGTACGCCCGTCACCCCAACCTGTCGGCCGCCGACGCCCTGGCGTGGGCGCTCCACCGGGCGGGACGCGACCGCGAGGCCCTGCCGTACGCGGTCAAGGCCACCTCGACCGGCTGGCGTAACGCGCTCGTGCTCCGGCACCGCGCCGCCATCGAGCGCGCGCTCGGCGACACCGCCGCGGCCGCCCGCACCACCGCCCGCGCAGAGGCGGCCAACCCCACGTTCGTGCCCGCCCTTCCCGCCCTCGCGAGGTTCTCATGAAACGGTACGGCCGCGCGGCCGGCCTGTGCGCCGCTCTGGCGCTGGCGTCCGCGCTGATGGTGACGACCGCGCAGCCTGCGGCCGCCGAGGGCGGCAGGCTCGCCCACCCGCTCGGCAACTTCACCGTCAACCACTACGACGGCCTGAAGGTGCTGCCCGACCGGATCGAGAACCTCGCGATCGTGGACAGCGCCGAACTGCCGACACTGCAGGCCAAGCCGTCGGTCGACGCCGACGGGAACGGCGCGGTCTCGGACGCGGAGCGCGACACGCACGCCGCGGCGCAGTGCGCCGCGCTCGCCTCGGCTCAGCGGCTCACCGTGAACGGCGCGGCCAGGCCGTGGCGGGTCACCGAGGCGGGCTACGGCTACACGCCCGGCCAGGGTGGGCTGTGGACCAGCCGCCTGACCTGCCGGCTGAGAGCGGACGGCGAGCCGGGGACCGTCGGGTTCAGCAACGGCTTCCTCACCGACCGCATCGGCTGGCGAGAGATCACCGCGGTGGCCGAAGGCGTCCGGCTGGCCCGTTCGACGGTGCCCGCCGCCAGCGTCAGCCAGGAGCTGCGCCGCTACCCCGACGACCTGCTGTCCAGCCCGCTCGACCAGCGCACCGCCGACCTGTCCGTCGTCAGGGGCGCGGGAGCGGGCTCGGGTACCGCCACGCCCGTCCTGCCTCTTCCCGCCGGAGGCCCGATCGGCGACGCGCTCGCGACGCTCGACCGCACCTTCACCGGGCTGGTGGGCGCCGAGTCGCTCACACTGCCGCTGGGGGTGCTCGCGGTGCTGCTGGCCGCCGTCCTCGGAGCGGGGCACGCGCTGATCCCCGGGCACGGCAAGACCGTCATGGCCGCCTACCTGGCAGGGCGCAGGGGCCGGCCGAGGGACGCGCTGCTCGTCGGCGCGACGGTGACCGCGACCCACACGGCCGGTGTGCTGGTGGTGGGGCTGCTGCTGACCGTGTTCTCGAGTCTCGCGGGTGAGACGGTGCTGGCCTGGCTGGGTACGGCGGGCGGCCTGCTGATCACCGCCATCGGAGCGGGGCTGGCCCGTTCGGCATGGAGGTCGGCTGCTACGGGCACCGCCGCCACCGCCTTCCACGGACACGGACACGGACACGGGCACGAGCACGAGCACGGGCACGGACACGGACACGGACACGGACATGGGCACGGGCACGGACACGGACATGGGCACGGGCCTGGGCACGGGCCCGAGGATGGGCATGGCCATGGGGACGGCCGCGGGGACGGGCACGAGCAGGGGCACGGGCGCCTGGAGGCGTCCGCGACGGCGACCCTTCTGAAGGAGCGGCCGCAACAGGACTCCGCCTTCACCCCCGTCTCACGGGCCCCCGGCCGTCGCGGCCTCATCGGTCTCGGCGTCGCGGGAGGTCTGGTCCCCAGCCCGTCCGCGCTGGTCGTGCTGCTGGGCGCGATCGCGCTGGGCCGCACGTGGTTCGGCGTCGCCCTCGTCCTCGCCTACGGCCTCGGCATGGCTGCCACGCTGACCGCCACCGGCCTCCTGCTGGTCAAGCTGGCCGCCCGCCTCGACCGGCTCGCGCACGCGGGGCGGGCCCTGCCGGCCCGGCTGTCGGCCCTCGCGCCCGGGGCCACCGCGCTCCTCGTGGTGCTGCTCGGTCTGGGCCTCACCCTGAGAAGTCTCGGCGACCTCCTCTGAACCCACCTTTCGGAGCGGCCCCGGAAGCCCGCCGCTCTGAGCCGCCCTGGGCTCACCGTCCAGACCGGCCCCGAAGCCCGCTGTTCGGGCCGCCCCGGAGCCCGCCCTCCCCTTGAGACCGCCCCGGACCACGGCCCCGGTCCGCGGTGAGAGGGCCGGTGGGGTCGCGGGCCCCGGGGTGCAGGGGCCGGAGAGCGCGTGGGTGGGCACGGGGGCATTGACAGCCGGCCCGTGCGCGCTGGAGCGTGATGCACGCGGGCCACGAATCATCGCATCGCACCCGTCCACTAGCCGAGCGGCTGCGAATGACCAGTATGCGGATGGTGACGGGAGGGCACATGCGGTCGGAGCCGGAGTCGGAACGGGACCGGTCGGGCGACGGCCGAAGTCCCGGGTTGGAGGAACTGCTGGGCCGGGTGGCCCGCGGCGACCGTTCCTCGTTCGAGCAGGTCTACGAGCTGGTGGCGGCACGAGTCTTCGGCATGGTGGTCCGCGTTCTGCGCGATCGGGCGCAGAGCGAGGAGGTCGCGCAGGAGGTCCTCGTGGAGGTGTGGCGCAACGCCGCCCGCTACGAGCCCGGTCGCGGTTCGGCCATGGCCTGGATCATGACGATCGCCCATCGCCGCGCCATCGACAGGGTTCGCTCGGCCAGCGCGGTCACCGAGCGCGAGGACAGGGTCGCGCGCATGGACGTGCGCAGGCCCTTCGACGAGGTCGCCGAGTCGGTGGAGAACAGCCTGGAGCGTGAACGGCTGCGCAGGTGCCTGACGGGATTGACGGAGCTGCAACGGGAGTCGGTGACGTTCGCCTACTTCGGCGGTTACTCCTACCGTGAGGTCGCCGAGCTGCTCAAGGTTCCGCTCGGCACCGTGAAGGCCCGCATGCGCGACGGCCTCATCCGGTTGCGCGATTGCCTGGGAGTGGAGCGATGAACGGCGGGCAGGACGTGCACATGCTGGCGGGCGCCTACGCGCTGGACGCCATCGACGACGAGTTGGAGCGCAGGCGCTTCGAGGCGCACCTCGACGGGTGCGGCGACTGCGCGCAGGAGGTCAGAGGGCTCGCCGAGACGACCGCCCGCCTCGGCCAGGCGATGGCCCAGACGCCGCCGCCCGAGCTGAGGAGCCGGGTGATGGCCGAGATCGGCCAGGTGCGGCAGCTTCCTCCGGTCGTGGCGCGGCCGGGATCCCGCCACAGGTTCGCCCGGCGGAGGGTGGACGGACGGGTCGCCAAGGCGGTCGCCGCTGTGGGAGTGGCCGCGGCGGTCGCGCTGGGCGCGCTCGCCTACCAGGCCAGGACCGAGCTGGACGATCTGCGCGCGGCCAACAGGCAGGTGGAGGCGGTTCTGGCCGCGCCCGACGCGCGGCGGGCGAGCGTCAAGGAAGGGCAGGGCGTCGAAGGCACCGTGGTGCTCTCCCGCTCGACGGGGCGGATGGTGTTCATCGCCTCGGGTCTCGAGCCGCTTCCCGGTGACAAGACCTACCAGCTCTGGCAGCTCTCGCCTGGGCAGGCGCATCCGGCCGGGTTGCTGCGACCGGATGACAGCGGCTACACGGCGCCGACGCTGGCCGTACCGGTGTCGGGGGCGACGTCGGTCGGGCTGACCGTCGAGCCGGCGGGCGGCTCGGCCGCCCCGACCACGACTCCGCTGCTGGTGATGGACATCCCGGCCGCCTGACCTGGATGCCTGTCACCGCTCCGCATCGGTGGCAGGCCGATGGGCGAGGTAGGCCGAGGTCAGCGACGTGTGGTCACCGTCGAAGATCGCGATCGTGCCCGCGCGGGGCGCCAGCCCCGTGCCGCACCCGATCTCCAGCACGGTGGCCGTGGGCGCCAGCGCCCTCCAGCGGATGGCGCTGGTACCAGCTCGGACCGAACAGCCGGATCTCGTCGACCCCGCCGATCAGCGCCGTGAAGTGGGGCTGCTCACTGCGCGGACCTACCCGGGGCCCCGCCTGCCTCGCGGGGTCTTCCCGGCCCGCTCAGTCGAGGGCGACCGCGGACACCTTGGTGTGGATCTCGGACACCAGGAACAGCCGCTGCCCGCCGAGCCTGAACAGCGAGGTGTGGGCCAGCCCGATGAGGTCGCGCGAGTAAGCGGGCCCCATGGCGCCACCCGATCCGTCGGAGAGCTTCAGCCGGTACGGCTGGGGCGGCTCCTCGTAGGTTCCGTCCCGCATGACCACGACGGTCTCGCGGTCGATCGCGACGGGGATCGCGGTCGCCTCCTCGCCCAGGCTCCTGCTCCAGAGCAACTCGGCCTTCGGGAGGTCGATCGCCACGACGGCGTTGCTGGAGCGGTAGTCGTTGACCCTGCGCTCCTTCGTGATCGTCACCATGGTGCGGCCGGTGACGAGCGTCCTGAACCGGCCGCGATCGGTGCCGGTGAGACCCACGGCGGACATGTCGAGCGTGCCGTACTCGCCGGTCTGCGGGATCGTCGTGACCCGCTTCCCGTCCTTGCCGAGGACCAGGTAGCGCGGCTCGCCCATGACGGCGGCCAGCACGACGGGTTCGGCCGCGACCAGCCAGGTGGCCACGCCCGAGTCGCGGCCCACCTGCTCGGCGGTCAGGTCGGTCCGCCAGCGCCTGGCGCCGGTCGAGGCGTTCACGCCGAGCACCGCCACGGGGTAGGCCCTGTCACACGAGGCGAGCATGACGGCGCCGTCGGGCGCGGCCAGCACGTCGGTGAAGGCGCAAGAGCCACCGTCGCCCTTGCCGCGCGTGTCCTTGGTCTCCCAGCGTTTGGCGCCGTCCGCCAGGTCGTATCCGACGGCGCTGGAGCCGTATGCGACGACGACGGCCCGTCCCACGATCGCGAGTGAGGTCCGGTCGGGCGGGGACAGGCCGCCTCTGCGCAGTGAGCGGTAGTTGCCGGTGTCCCTGAGGTCGGCGCTCCACAACCGCGTGCCGGTGGCGAGGTCGACGAGCGTGATCGCCGTGCAGTCCACGTGCGTCATGCCCTGAACCACCTCCGATGCCCTGATGGAGCCGTAGGCCAGGACCGCCGTGCCGTTCTGGGACTCCTGGCCGACGCCGCAGAACTTCCCGCCGTCGGGAGGCGGCAGCTTCCAGCGCGGCTTGCCCGTCACGGCGGCGCGGGCGACCACGCCGGCGGCGTCCGCGCGGACGAGGAGTCCGGCGGCGAGCCACGAACCGAACGATCCCGCGTGTCCCCCGCGATCCCTGGCGGTGGCGGCCACCGCCCACGCCTGCTTGCCGGTCAGTTCGGCTCGCACGCTCGGGGAGGCCTGCGCCGCCGGCTCGTCGCGGGAGCCGCCGTCGGCCGGGGAGCCGGCGCCGCCGTCCCACGGGCGTGCGAGGACGACGACGGCTCCCGCCACCACGACCGCCAGGAGCACGACGCCGGCCAGGGCGGGAACGAGCCGGCCCCTGCCTCGGCGGGGCCCCTGCGGAGGTCGCGGATACGGAGGTCGCGGGTATGGAGGCTGTCGGTACGGCGGTCGCCGATCCCCCTGATGCACAGCAGTCACCTTAGTAACGGGACCGAGACAATGGGCTCAAGCGGGACCTCTTCCGCGAGCCGACCAGCGGACGCGCGGCGTCCCGTGCCCACCACCCGATACGGCTCGGCCGGCCGGCTGCCATGTGCGCGCGGCCGCCGCCGCGTCTACGGAGGGCAGGCGGTGGAGGGTGGCCGGCCGTCCTCGACTGTCGCGATGGGGTCGCCGGCGAGATGGCGCAGCGCGTCCCTCAGCACGGTGCGCGCGGTGTCGTCGAGCCCGGCCAGCAGCCGGTCCTCGATCGCCTGGATGGCGGCCCGAGCGGCCTGGAGCGCGTCGTTTCCCGTGGGGGTGACCTCGATGATGCGCGCCCGGCGGTCGGCCGGGTCGGGGCGGCGCTGGACCAGGCCGGCGCCTTCGAGCTCGTCCAGGATGACGACCAGCTTGCTCTTGTCGACCGATATGGCCTGAGCGAGGGCGAGCTGGGTGGGGGCGGGAGCCTCGACGACCGCCATCAGCACCGTGTAGCCCCACAGGCTCATCCCGTGCTCGACCACGGCCGCGGCCTCCGCCGTGGCCAGCCCCTGCTTGAGCCGGGCGAAAAGCCAGTGGAGGTCATCGTGCAACGAGCCGGCGGTCATGGCCCTCATAGTAGCAAGAACAAATCTTCTTGACTTGAAACCATCTTGTTCTATATTGATTTCAATCTCAGATCATCTGAAGCGAGGAGTAATTTTCGATGGACACTGATCTCAACGGCCGCGTGGTCATGGTCACCGGCGCGTCGAGCGGGATCGGCGCCGCCACCGCCCGCGCCTACGGGCGGGAGGGCGCCCGAGTGGCGATCACCTACCGATCCGGGAGGGACAAGGCCGAGAAGGTCGCGGCGGACGTCGAGGCGGCGGGCGGGCAGGCCCACGTCGTCCCCCTCGACCTGGACGATCCCCCGAGCATCGATCGGGCCGTCGCGGACGTCATCGAACACTGGGGCGGCATCGACGTCCTGGTGGCCAATGCCGTCCAATGGGGCGGTGACGGGCCGCCTGACCCGTCCACCAGGTTCGAGGACGTCCCGGTGGCGGCATGGGAGTCGATGACCCGGGCCAACCTGGTCGGGACCGCGGCCTCGGTGCGCGCGGTCCTGCCCGGCATGCGCGCGAAGGAGTGGGGCCGCATCGTGCTGATCTCCTCGGGCGTCGCCGAGGAAGGCCTGCCGGGACCAGGCCCCTACGGCACCGCCAAGGCGGGACTGTACGGGCTCGCCCGCGGCCTCGCGTGGAACGCCGGCAGGGACGGGATCCTGGTCAACGTCGTGGCGCCGGGCCTGACCCTGACCGAGAGCCGCCCCGGCATCCCGCAGGCCGTCCTCGACACGCTCGCCGCCGCCACCCCGAGCCGCAGGCTGTCCGACCCCGACGACGTGGCCAGGCTGATCGTCTTCCTGGGGTCGGGGGCCAACGGCAACCTCACCGGCGAGCTGGTCCGCGAAGGATCCTCAGCGGCCCGCGCGCCCCACATCGGCGGCTGACCCGACGCGCCCACCACCGGCCCGGCGGGCGACGTCCCCCGCCGCGAAGACTCTCGGAGCGGCCGCCGGGCACGGGTCGACGCTCACCCTCATGACGGGCTCCCCCTTCACCAGGCGACCGGCAGCGCGTGCACGCCGTAGACGGCCATGTCCGTGCGCAGCGGGATCTCCTCGCCGTCCGCCGCGAGACGCAGGCCGGGGAAGCGGCGCAGCAGGGCGTAGGCGAGACGCATCTCGATCCTGGCCAGCTGCCGGCCCAGGCACTGGTGGATGCCGTGGCCGAAGGCGAGGTGTCCCGGGCCTGCTCTCCGGGTCGAAGGACTCCGAGCCGGCGATGCGGCCCACCCCCGTCCGCAGCAGGCTGGTCGCGGCGGTCCCCGCCCTGCGGGCGCGGTGAACGGGTTCCAGATGCTCGACACGTCGGCGCCCGCCGGGTCGCGACCTCGGGGACACAATTCCTTACAGCGTAATGTATTCTCTTCCTCGGGAACGGCTTACGCCGTATAGAGATCATGGAGAGGACGAGCACATGCCATCCGCGACCCTTCACGACGGATCCACGATCGAGATGGAGATCCACGGCGCAGGACCGACCCTCCTCCTGCCGGTCAACCCCGCGCCGGCGGAGGAAGGCCCCCAGGCCGAGGAGATGCGCAAGTGGGGCGCCGACCCCTCTCTCGGCCACTCCCTCATCACCGGGCTGAGCGACGCGTTCCGCGTCGTGGCCTTCGACTACGAGGGGCACGTCCTGAGCGTGCCGAAACCCGGCACGCTCACCCCCGACAACATCGCGGCGGATGTGCTCGCCATCGCCGACGCGGCGGGCGCCGACCGCTTCGCCTACTACGGGTACTCGTGGCTGGCCGTGCTCGGCATCCAGCTCGCGATCCGCACCGATCGCCTCACGGCGCTCGTCCTCGGCGGCTACCCGCCCGTCGACGGGCCCTACGGCGACATGCTCAAGGTGACCACCGCCGCCCACCGGATGGCCGTCGACAAGCCGGAACCGGCGTCCACCAAGGGGGAGCCGGGCGACTGGTCGAGCGTCACGGTGTCGATGTCGCACGACCAGACCCGCCAGTTCATGACGCTCTACCTGGCGCTGCGGGACTTCGACGACCGGGCCGCCCAGGACCGGATCACCTGCCCCAGGCTGTGCTTCGCCGGGTCGGCCGACACGATCGTGTACGGGCCCGAATGGGGGGACGCGCGCGTGGACATCGCCGGGCCCGTCCTCGCCGGGCGGGCCGAGCTCCAGCGGCTCGGCTGGCAGGTGCGCGTCCTCGACGGGCTCGACCACATGCAGGCCATGCAGGCGGGCCAGGTCCTTCCCGTCATCAGGCCGTGGCTGGCCGCCGAGCTCTCGTCAGTCGCGGGCTGACACCACGCGCCCCTGGCCGGAGGACCCGGGCGCGACCTGGTCGCGCCCGGGTTCGGCGAGGATGGCCGTCGTCGGGAGGCGGGCCTCCACCAGGGTGCCGCCGCCTCGACGGGAGGTGATGACGCAGGAGCCGCCGAGCTCCGCCGCGCGCTCGCGCATCGACGACGTGCCGACGCCTGCCCTGCCGTCAGGACGCAGGCCCACGCCGTCGTCCTCGACGCCGACCACGAACTGCGCCGCCTCGCGGACCAGGGCGATCCTCACCGTGGAAGCCCCCGCGTGCCGCCGCACGTTCGTGACCGCCTCCTGCGTGATCCGGTACGCGGCCACCTCGACGGCCGCCGGCAGGTCGCCGAGCTCGCCGTCCACCGTCACCTCGACGGCCGTCCCCGCCTCGCCGATCGTGGCCAGCGTCGCCTCCGCGAGCTGCCGCACCGCCTCCGCCAGGCCGAGGTCGTCGAGCGCGGGCGGCCTCAGGCCGTACACCAGCTCGCGGATGTCGCCCGTGACCGCCTCCATCCCGGAATGCAGGTCCTTGAGCAGGTCGTCCGCGGTGCCGGGGGCGCGCTTGATGCTGATGCGGGCGATGTTGATCGTCATGGCCATCGCGCCCAGTGTCTGTCCGAGCCCGTCGTGCAGGTCGCGGCGCAGCCGCCGGCGTTCCTCCTCGCGGGCGGCCAGGATGCGCTCCCTCGAGCGCTGCAGATCGGCGGCCATACGCGTGGCGTGCGCCACGTCGGCGACGTACGGCAGCAGCGTCGCGATGACCCGCTCGTCGTGCGCGGCGGCGAACCTGCGCGCCCCCGGGCGGCCGATGAACAGGTGGCCGACCGGCTCGCCGTGCCAGACCAGGGAGATCTCGCGCGGTGCGGGGCCGGTGTCGCCGCTCTGGACGGACAGGCCGCCGGTCACCCTTACGGCCGCGCCGTCCACCGCCAGCCCGTCGCGCACGACCTCGACCACCACGCCCAGCGCCTCGGCAGGATCGGCCCGCCTGACCTCGTGCGTGAGCCGTTCGGCCAGGAGCCGGGGGTCGCCGACGGGACCGTACATCAGCCGGTCCACCGCCCGTTGCAGGGCGCGGCGCATCGGCTGGAAGAACGCTCCTGAGAACAGCGCCGCGGCGAGCCCCGCGACCTGGTGGTACTCGGCGACCAGCAGGCTCGACACGGCGCCCACGCCGAAGTAGACGCCGCTGACCGCCGCGATGAGACCCGCGGCCACGAAGGCGCGGCTGATGACGGTGTCGATGCCGAACAGCCGGTATCGCAGCACCGACGCCATGACGGCGACGGGGATCAGCCCGGTCCAGACGACGGCCGGCGCCCAGTAGTCGTCGCCGAGCAGCAGGAAGACTATGTAGATCGCGAACGCGACGAGCGGCCAGGCGATCTGGCGCCGGGTCGCGGGGTCGCCCCTGCGAAAGCGGGTGACGAGCGCGAGCAGTGCCACGACGACGCACACCTCCATGGCGAGGTAGGCCGCCTCGTAGAGCTGGGCGTGGACCGGCGCGAGCGCCTCGATCTTCAACGGGTTGGGGATGACCGTGGGACGCGGCAGCGCGGCGGGAGGGGGCTTGGGCCGGACGGCGAGGAGGAAGGCGAGCGTGGCGAACACGACCGTGCTCACCACGAGATGCACCCTCCACCGGGGCGAGGGCAGCCTGCCGTCCGGCGAGAGCAGCGGCACCAGCATCGCGAGTGTCCCGCCGCCCAGCGCCCACGCGGTGGTCGAGACGATGCGCAGCACGCCCGCCGCGTCCAGCGATCCCGCGCCCGCCGCGTGGAACATCAGCATCGCGGTGGCGACGCTGATCGCGGCGGCGAAGCCACCTGCGCACATGAGCCAGCCGACGACGAGCCGCGGCCGCCGCGACACCACGAAGGCGCCGACGAGAGGGAACGCGAGCCCGGCCGTGTGGTCGGGCGTGGCGGGGACGTTGGGCCGCCATGCCGCGGGCAGCCGCGCCTGGATCAGGAACGCCGCCACCACGGCGAACAGGGACATGACCGCGACACTCCACGCGACGACGCGCGTCCACGCAGCTCCCCGACCTTCCACCCGGGGATTATGTCCGGAATGAGGCGGCGCCCGCCAGCCAGGGCGCGCCACCGCTTCCGGACGGCGCGAGCGCCCAGGTCAGTCCCTCCCCTGCCAGGTCGTCACGCAGGCCTCGTTGCCCTCAGCGTCGGCCAGGACCCAGAAGGCGGGCGCCGCTGTGTCGGACAGCAGCACGCCGCCGGCCGCCAGCGCGGCCTTGATGCGGAGTGGGGCCTCGTCGTGCGGGACCGAAATGTCGAAGTGGATCCTGTTGCGCTGCGGCCGAGGCGCGTCCATCTGCTGGAACCAGATCGCGGGTCCCTGTCCGACGGGGTCGACGAGGGGATCCTCGGGCCCTGACGCGCCCGCCTCGTCGGTGTAGCCCATCACGGCCTTCCAGAACGGGCGGATCCCGGCGATGTCGAGGGCGTCGATCGCGATCTCGACGATCTGCACCGACCGCGGGCCCTGGTCGCCGATCTCGGCGTCGGCGCGCAGCCCCAGCTCGCTCACGGCCGCGGAGATCCGGCGGGCGAGCTCGACCTCCAGCGGCGTCACCCAGCCCGTGGCGAGGGACTGGAGCGTGAGGACCACCCGATCCGCGCGCACGTCCATCCACAGGCTTTCGTCGCCGTCACCGCCCGCCGTGGCCGCAGCGCGGGCCGCGACCTCGGCCGCCTGTGCCAGCGACCTCACGGGCACCGACGTGCGCGCGGCTCCCAGCACGAAGCGCCAGCCCGAGCCGCCGATCGCGTCCGAGATCTCCCGCCTGCTCAGTCTCAGTGTCATGGCGACATGATCCCAGCGGCTCAGGCGCCGGCGACCTCGTCGTAGGTGAGCCGGGACTTCGCCACGTACTCGCGGTGCTCCTCGGCCCACCTGATGAGCGAGCTGACCTCGACCGACAGCGTCGCGCCCGCGGGCGTCAGCTCGTAGTCCACCCTCGGTGGGGACGTCGGCGTCACGGTCCTGGCCACCAGCCCGTCTCGCTCCAGGCTTCTCAGTGTCAGGGTCAGCATCCGCTGGGAGATCCCCTCGACGGCCCGCCGTAGCTCGGAGTAGCGCCGGGGCCCGGTGCCGAGCAGCGCCATGACCAGCACGCTCCACTTGTCGCCGACCCTGTCGAGAACGTCGCGCAGCTCGCAGGTCGCGGGCAGGTCGCGCACATCGATGTGCGTAGGGCTGGGCAATGTGCCGTCTTCCGTCATCCCGGCATTGTGCAACAGACTCAAGGCACGCACAAGAAGTAACCAACGCACAGAAGGTAAGGATGGATCGGATATGAGAGCGGTAGCGTTCCACGACTTCGGCGCCACCCCCACGAGCGTCGAGCTGCCCGTGCCCCAGCCCGCGGCGGGCGAGGTGCTCGTTCAGGTCACGGCCTCCTCCGTCAACGGGTTCGACCTGGCCGCACTGGGCGGCTACCTCAAGGGGGTGTACGAGTACGAGTTCCCCGTGGTGATCGGCAAGGACTTCGCCGGCAGGGTGGCGGCGACGGGCGAAGGAGTGACAGGACTGGCCGTCGGCGACGAGGTGTTCGGCGTCGTCCTGCGACCCACGCTCGGGCAGGGCGGCTTCGCCGAGTACGTGGCGGTGACCGCGGACCACGGCATCGCGCCCATCCCCGACGGGCTCGACCACGCCCGGGCGGGGGCGCTCGGGCTGGCGGGCACCGCGGCGCTCAACGCGGTCGACGCGGTGGCTCCGCTCGCGGGGGAGACGGTGCTCATCTCGGGCGCGACCGGCGGCGTCGGCGCGTTCGCGATCCAGCTTGCCGCCGCCCGCGGCGCCACCGTCATCGCCACCGCCGCCCCCGGCGAGCAGACCGCGTTCGTGACAGCGCTCGGTGCCCGCCACGCCGTCGACCCCGCCGACCTGGCCACGCGGGTGCGCGACCTCGCGCCTGACGGCGTGGCCGCCGCACTGCATCTCGCAGGGGACGGCGACGCGGTCGCGGGACTGCTCGCCCCAGGTGGCCGGTTCGTCTCCACCATGCACCACGTCCCCGACACGACCGAGCTCGGCATCACGGCGAGCACGGTCATGGCCGCCCCGGACAGGGCGACGCTCGGCAGGCTCGCCGCCGACGTGGTCGCGGGCCGCCTCCGTGTCCCCGTCGCCAGGGTCTACCCCCTGGAGGAGAGCGGGCGCGCCATCGCCGACTTCACCGGCGGGACGCTGGGCAAGCTCGGCATCACCATCTAAATGACCGCATTCGTCCGAGCATGACCAGGTACGGGAGCTATTTGACCGGTATTTATCGATCACGTGATTGGCCGCGCAGATGCCAGATCCTAATGTCACGTGTATGACGTCAGGAAGAGGTGGTGAGCGGGAGCGCATTCTCCAGGCCGCGACCAGGCTCTTCGCCGCGCTCGGCTACGACGCGACCGAGATCGTCCAGATCGCGGAGGCGGCGGGACTGAGCACGAAGGCCGTGAGCTCGCAGTTCGGCGCCAAGCGGGATCTCTACCTCGCGGTCATGGAACGCGCCCACGCCTCACACGCGGCCGTCGTGGAAGAACGGGTCAAGGCCCTGCAGGCCGCCCCGCCCGCGGAGAAGGTGGCCGCGGTGCACCGGTTCATCGACGCCTACATCGACTTCGCCGCCGAGCATCCCGAGGTGCCCGCTCTCTGGATGCACCGGTGGCTGGCCGACGCCAGCGACGCAGGCAACCTCGAGGCGGAGTACGTGCAGCCGCTGGCCGAGTTCGCCATCGAGAACATCATCCCCGCCACGGAGGCGGAGGACGCCGACGTGCACTACACGATCAACACGCTCGTCTGGTGCGTGCACGGATTCGTTCTCAGCGGGGTGTTCGACGCGGCCGGACGGCGGCGGGGCGCCGACGACCCGCGCGCGATGCGGCGCTTCCGCGCTCACATGCACCAGATGATCCACCGCACTCTCGGCCTGCCGGGGTCCCCTCCCCCGGCCCGCTGAGGATCCCGCCGTCCGTTGAGGATCCCTCTGCCCGTTGAGGATCTCGGCGTCACTTGAGGATCTCGGCGAAGGCCTCGACGAACGGGCGCTGCTCCTGGCCGACGTGGTGCAGGTAGATCTCGTCGAACCCCTGCTCGCCGTACGAGTGCAGGAGTTCCGCGTGGCGGCCCACGTCGGCAGAGACGTGCACGACCTCGGCCACCTTCTCGGGCGGGACGTCCTCGGAGACGATGTCGAACAGCTCCACGCTGTCCAGGTCCCAGCAGACCGGCGGCGGGAAGACGTTCGAGCGCCACTGGTCGTGGGCCAGCGACAGCGCCTCCTGCTCGGTGGGAGCCCAGCTCAGATGAACCTGTACCCGCAGCGGGCCGCGCCCGCCCGCCTCCCTGTAGGCCCGTGCCACACCCGCCGCCTGGGGCCCGCCCACGGTGATCAGCCCGTCCGCCCATTCGGCGCACCAGCGCGCGGTCGGCTCGCTCACCGCCGCGCCGACGAGTGCGGGCGGGTCGGCGGGCAGCGTCCACAGCCTGGCCCTGTCCACCGTGACGAGCCCGTCATGAGTGACCTCCTCCCCCGCCAGCAGCGCCCTGATCACGTCCACGCACTCGCGCAGCCGCGCGTTGCGCACCTGCTTGCGCGGCCACCGCTCACCGGTGATGTGCTCGTTGGACGCCTCGCCGCTCCCGAGCGCCGCCCAGAACCTGCCTGGATACATGGCGGCGAGAGTGGCGACGGCCTGTGCGATGATCGCCGGGTGGTAGCGCTGACCTGGGGCGTTGACCACGCCGAACGGCAACGACGTGCGCTCGAGCGCGGCGCCGAGCCAGGACCAGGCGAACCCCGACTCACCCTGCCGGGCGCTCCACGGCGAGAAGTGGTCCGACGACATTGCCGCGCCGAAGCCGGCCTCCTCCGCGGCCGCGACCGCGTCGAGGAGCGCCCTGGGCGAGACCTGCTCGTGCGAGGCGTGGAATCCGTAGGTAGGCATGGAGCCCCTGCTACCCGATCACGTTCGCGGCGAACCTCGTGGGCCGTTGGCCTCGCGCTCGTCGCCCTTCAAGGGGGATGCTGGGTAGATGGCCGCATCCTCACGTTCGTGACATGGGAGGCGTCATGAATACCAAGGAGTGGACCGTCAAGATCCTCATCAGCGAGGACGACGAGGACAAGCGCACCTCGGCCACGGCCGTGCTGTACGCGCCCGACAACCGACGGCACGAGAGCGTCGGCTACGCCCGCCGCAACCCCGACGACCGGCCCGTCCCCGAGATCGGCGACGAGCTGGCGGCGGGGCGCGCGCTGATGGACCTGGCCGACAAACTCCTCGGCGACGGCGCCGAGGACATCGCCGAACTCTCGGGCCCTGCCCGAGCCGTCTGACGTTCGCCCGGCGCAGCCTCGAGGCGGGCCCCACCACCTGGCCGCCCGCCTTGTCGGCCTGCCCCGGCGACAGGGCCGGACGGTGAGGCTCAGGCCCGGATGGGCGCGCCGACCGCGTGCAGGTGCCTGAGCATCTCCCTGTACGACTCGATCAGCCCCGTCTCGTAGTACGGCACGTCGATCTCGGCGCAGTGCCGCCGGACGATCGCCTGGGCCAGGCGCAGGTGCGGCGTCGGCATGTTCGGGAACAGGTGGTGCTCGATCTGGTAGTTCAGGCCGCCCATCGCCACGTCGACGAACCGGCCGCCGCGCACGCCGCGGGTGGTCAGCACCTGCCTGCGCAGGTAGTCCAGCTTCTCTCCCGGCTTCAGCGTGGGCATGCCCTTGTGGCCTGGAGCGAACACCGATCCCATGTAGACGCCCCAGAGCCCCTGGTGCACGGCGAAGAAGAGCAGCGCCTTGAGCGGAGAGAGCACCAGGAACAGCGCGCCGAGGTAGCCGAAGACGTGCAGCATGAGCAGGGCGCCCTCGACGAGCCGGTGCTTCGTGTTCGGCCTGAACAGCGCCCGGAAGCCGGAGACGTGCAGGTTCAGGCCTTCGAGCAGCAGCAACGGATAGAACAGGAACGCCTGGCGGCGGCCGACGAACCTGGCGACCCCCCGGCTCACCCTGGCCTGGTCCGTGGACCACACCAGGATGTCGGGAGAGACGTCGGGGTCCAGCTCCTCGTGGTTGGGGTTGGCGTGGTGCCTGGTGTGCTTGTCCATCCACCAGCCGTATCCCATGCCCACGAGCAGGTTGCCGGCGACCCACCCGGCCAACCGGCTCGGGCGTTCGGTGCGGAAGACCTGGCGGTGGGCGATGTCGTGCCCCAGCAGCGCCACCTGGGCGAACACGATCGCGAAGAAGGCGGCCACGAGGATCTGCCACCAGGAGTCTCCGAGCGCGACGAAGGCGGCCAGTCCGCCGGCGTACAGGCCGCCGACCGCGACCATCCTGGCCGCGTAGTAGCCGGGCCGCCGCCGCATCAGCCCCGCCGCCGTCACGCGCTGGAGGAGCCGGGCGTAGTCGCTGCCGGTCGCGGGCCTGGCAGTCTGGTCAATGGTCATAGGGGCGAGTCTGTAGAAGATCCCGCACCCGGAGAATGCCGCTGTCCCCCGCGTGGGCAGGGGGGCCAGCACTACCGGCAGAGGAAGGCGAGGGCGTCGCGGGCGAAGCGCCTGTCGGTGAACGTGGCGTTGTGACCGCGGTTCTCGTACACCACGAGCCGGGCACGGGGAATGCCGTCGACGGTCTCCCTGGCCAGCTCGAGCGGGTAGACCAGGTCCTTCGCCCCCTGGATCAGCAGCGTGGGGGCGCTGATCCCGCCCAGTCCGGCGCCCAGGTCGAACCCGTCTTCGGCGTGCAGGACGGCGACCGCGTCGGTGCGGTCACCACGCGCGCCGTCCGACAGCCACAGCAGGGGCCGCAGCAGGAGCCTGCCCAGCGGCGAGGTGGTGACGATGTCGGCCAGCGCCGGGCTGGGACGCCGTCCGTCCAGGGCACGTGTCATGTAGGCGCGCTGCGCCCGGCGGCCGAGGGGGCCGAGGGTGCGTGCCGTACCGCCGAGGACCAGGCGGTCGACCAGCGCCGGGTGGTCGGCGGCGAGCTGCAGCGCGATGGACCCGCCGGTGGAGATGGCCAGCACGGGCACGGGGCCCTCGAACGCGGCGGCGAACCGCTCGGCGTACACCTGCGCCAGCTCGGGCATCGTGATCGTGGCAGGCAGCCCCACGGGCCGGTTGACCAGGCGCACGTCGAAGCGGGCGGCGAACGGCCGCAGCATCCGCATGGCCGACCAGCGGGCGCTCCCGGTGATCTCACCGCCCCGAGGAGTGAACAGCAGGACGGCCAGCGGCGACGCGCTCATGAGGTCAGCCCTTCGGTCACGGCGTCGATGAGCCGGTCCATCACCGCGGGGTAGAGCTCCTTGTCCAGGTGGTCGGCGTGCAGCGGGGTGAGCAGCACCGCGCGGAGGACGCCCAGCAGCACTTCAGGGTCGCCGTCGAGGTGGTCGCGCAGGAAGTCCAGCAGGCCGCCCATCGGACCGCCGGCCGCCACCGCCATGCGCTCGGGGGTGAGCCTGGCGGCGACGGCGGCCATCTCCTCGGGGTGCGCCATGAGCCTGCGGTAGAGCGGGTTGGCGTTCAGCTCGGCGACGGTGGCCCGCAGGAAGCGGCGCAGCGCGTCGCGCGGGTCACCGCCGCCGAGCAGCGCCTCGTCGATGAGACGCCGTCTGACCTGCTCGTTCTGTCGGAGCGCGGCCTCGAAGTAGAGGTCCTCCTTGGAGGGGAAGAAGGCGTAGAGCGAGGTCTTCGCGATCCCGGCGGGAGCGGTCAGCTCCTCCAGCGAGGTCTTGCGCAGTCCCTGCGTGGCGAACAGACGCGTGGCGGTGTCGAGCAGGCGCTCGGTGATCCGCTCCCGTTCCCCTTCGGTGAAGGCGGCCGGCATGGCTATCTCCATATGAACAAAATGGTTTTTCGTTCATAGTAGCTCCTACGCGTCCGGCCGCGGTCAGCCTAGGGGCGCTCGGGCGAACTCCCTCATGCCCTCCCCGAACCCGATGGCGGCGGTGAACCCCAGTTCCTTGCCCGCGAGGGACGGCGAGGCCACGATGTGGCGCACGTCGCCGAGCCGGTACTCCCCCGTCGTGACCGGCTCGGGCCCGCCCCGCTCGGCGGCCAGCGCCGCGGCCATCTCACCCACGGTGTGCGGCTCGCCGCTGGCGACGTTGTAGGCGGCCAGCGTGCCGGGTCTGCCCGCGTCGAGCGCGGCCACGTTCGCCCTCGCCACGTCGCGTACGTGCACGAAGTCGCGGCGCTGCCCGCCGTCCTCGAAGACCCTCGGCGCCCTGCCCGCCTCCAGGGCGGAACGGAAGATCGCCGCCACTCCCGAGTACGGCGTGTCCCTCGGCATGCGCGGGCCGTACACGTTGTGATAGCGCAGCGCCACCGCCACGCCGCCGGTCTCCCTGGCCCAGTTGGCGGCCAGGTGCTCCTGGGCGAGCTTGGTCGTGGCGTAGGCGTTGCGCGGATCCATCGGCGCGTCCTCCCCGATCGACGCGGATGTGAGCGCCGCTCCGCATCGTGGGCAACGCGGCTCGAAGAAGCCCCGTACCAGGTCGTCCTCCGCGCGGGCGGCCGGACGGACCGCGCCGTGCTCGGCGCAGTCGTAGGCGCCCTCGCCGTACACCACCATCGACGAGGCGAGCACCAGCCTGCCGACACCGTGCCTCGCCATCGCGGCCAGGAGGACGGCGGTTCCGTACACGTTGACGGCGGCGTAGTCGGGCAGGTCGGCCACGTCGACGCCCAGCCCGACCTTGGCCGCCTGATGCACGACGACCTCCGCGCCGGGCATCAGCCTGTCCACGGCCGCACCGTCCCTGACGTCGGCGCCCGCCCGCAGGTCGAGGCCGGCCACCTCATGGCCGGCCTCGGTCAAGGCCTCGGCGACGTGACTTCCGATGAACCCGGCCGAGCCGGTGAGCAGTACCTTCACGCCGCCGAGACTAAGCCGATCCCTCTCTCCGGGGCAGTACCCGGCGAAAGACGTCAGCGGACGGTAAGGACCGGGCGGTACGGCGAGCGCCGAACCGCCCGGGTGGAGCTATCCGCAGTGCTCGAAGGGGCTGTCGTAGACGGACGAGCCCGCCTTGCCGCCCCACTTGACGCACTTGTCGGCCGCGCTGGCGCGCACCGGGCCCGCGTAGTACTCGAAGCTGCCGCTGTCGGTGACGCGTGCCTTGCCCTGCACCTCCAGGTAGGCGGTGGTGGCGGTGGGCGTGCCGAGCGAGGTCTTCTTGATCGTGGCGACGCAGTTGTTGCCGTTGCCCGAGTTGTACAGCAGGTAGACCGTGCCCGCCGTGCCCAGGGCCGCCGAGTCGATCACCTTGTAGCCGCTGCCGCACACCGACTCGGCGGTGTGCGGGTTGCCGCCGCCGCTTCCGCCGGTGACGTACTGCATGTACTTGGTCCAGTCCCAGTTCGGGCCAGGGTCGGTGTGGTCGGACTCGGGGACCTGGTTGTGCCCGACGATGTGGGTGCGGTCCTTGGGGATGCCGTACCGGTCGGCGATGTTGCGGGTCAGCGCCGCCGAGGCCCGGTACATCGAGTCGGTGAACCAGGAGGCGTTGTTGACGTAGCCCTCGTGCTCGATGCCCACCGAGCGCCTGTTGTAGGTGCCCGCGTGGAAGGCCCTGTCCTTCTCCCTGACCATCTGCGTGATGTCGCCGTCGGAGGAGCGGACGACGTAGTGCGCCGACGTGGGATCCGGCCTGGGACCGGTCTGGAACCAGGAGATCGTCCCGGCGTAGGAGCCCTGGGCCACGTGGATGACGATGCGGTCGATCACGTCGCTGGTGGGACGGTTGGAGACCGCGTAGTTGCTGCTGTGGGCGGGCACCCAGTGGGCCGACGGGTAGTCGACGGCCGCGGCGGCCAAGCTGCGGTTCAAGTCCTTGGCCTTGGCGTACGTGCCCCGGTCGGGCTGGACCGAGCGCGGCTGCACGGTGACGGTCTCGCCGTCGGGCGTGTCGGCGTCGACACCCTTGCCCAGCAGGTCGTAGACGGTGTCGGCGTACAGCCTGGCCACGTCGGGCGAGGCGGCGTTGCCGTACTTGGCCACCGCCGGGTACCACTTGGCCGCGTCCTTGCGTGCCGTGGCGTCCAGGCCGAGCTCGTCGGCGTAGGCGCGCAGGACGGCCGCGCCGCCGGCGATGTTGGCCGCGTCGTCGGCTTTCAGCGCGGAGGCGGGCTGGTTCGTCAGCGTGGCCGCCCGCTCCAGCGTGTGGACGGTGGGGTTGCTGACCAGGTGCATCACGCCGTAGCCGCCGCTCGCGCTGGGCTCGCCCTTATGCCCGTCGAGGTGGGTCTCGGCGTAGGCGAGGGTGACCAGCAGGTCGCGCGGGACCTCATAGGTCGTGGCCGCGCGGGCGAACGCGTCGGTCATGGGATCGGCGGCGACGGCGTTCGCCGGCTGTCCCATCAGGAGGGAAAGGGGGATGAGCGAGCCGGTCAGCAGGGCAGCCGAACGGCGGAGTCGAGCCTTCACAGGTTCTCCTCGGAGGATGGGGGGTCGATCGAAGAAGCCGGCTCCCGCGCGGGGAGCCGGTGCTCGCGCGTCAACTGCCGCAGTGCTCGAAGGGGCTGTCGTAGACGGCCGAGCCGACCTTGCCGCCCCACTTGACGCACTTGCCGGGGGCGCTGCCGCGCACGGGGCCGGCGAAGTAGGCGAAGTTGCCGGTGTCGGCGGCGCGGGCCTTGCCCTGCACTTCGAGGTACGCGCTGACGGCGGTGGCCTGGCCCAGCGAGGTCTTCTTGATCGTGGCGACGCAGTTGCTGCCGTTGCCCGAGTTGTACAGCAGGTAGACGGTGCCGGCGGTGCCCAGGGCGGCCGAGTCGACGACCTTGTAGCCGCTGCCGCAGACGGACTGCGCGGTGTGCGGGTTGGTGCTGCCGCCGCCCCCTCCGCCGCCGCACTTGTTCTTCGACGTGAGGGTCTGCACGCCGGCCTGGTAGTTGAAGGTGGACCCGTTGAAGACGGCCTTGCGGATGTTTCCGGGGTAGCCGGTGCCCTGGCGCACCTCATAGTGCAGGTGCGGCGAGATGTTGTTGCCGGGCCTGCTGGTGTTGCCCACCGTGCCGATCTTCTGGCCCTGGGCGACGTGGGCGCCCGCGCTGACGGAGCGGTTGGTCAGGTGCGCGTAGAAGGTCTGCCAGCCGCCACCGTGGTCGATCTTGACCAGGTTGCCGAAACCGTTGAGGGACCCCTGGTGGGAGGAGATGACGACGGTGCCCGCCGCGGCGGCGACGACGGTGTCACCGCGGTCGGCGTCGGGCGTGCTGCCCCTGTTGAAGTCGATCTCGTAGGCCCTGTGCGCGCTGCTGCCGATGTTCTTGCCGGTCCAGGTCTGGCCGCAGGGGAAGGGGAGCTGGAAGTTGGTCGACGCCATGAGGGTCACCGACCGCTCGGCCACGTTGACCTCGTTCGGCGGGTCGTTGTTCTCGTCGGGCGTGGCGGTCGGGGCGGGCGTGGGGGTCTGCGTGGAGGTGGGGCTCGGCGAGGGGCTGGCCGGTGGGTTCGCGGCGGCCGCGGCCGTCGCGCCGGTGAGCCCGAGGATGCCGGGTAACAGGACACATCCAGCAGTGATCATCAGCTTGAGTCTCACGTTGATCCTTTCTGGATGCCGGTGGGCGTGCGGCCCCGCCGGCATGGAAGAGGTCGGCCGTCGCATCGCGCATGAGGTGCGGATTTCCGGCCATTCACCCGCCGATGCGCGTCGCACATCGTGCGGAGGAGCCCGTCACGGATGTCTCACCGTTCAGGGTGGCGTTGGCTCCTGAGCTGAAGTGGTGATCAGCTTGCCACGCCCTCACCAGAAAAGGGGAGATATCAGGCCAATTTGCTTACCGAAGAGGCGAATACGAGCATTCGGACCGGCTCCTGCCTGCGGAGACGCAAGATTTTTCGTCTGGGCGCCGTGCCCTGGCCGCGGGCATGCCGGAGCGGGCCTCCGCGCCGGTCGTGAGCGCGCGGCGCGAAGGCCCGGATACGGCGGGCGGTCAGCCCGCGAGCAGCTTGTCCGCCGGGATGATCTGGCGCGGAATGCTCGGGCTCGACCAGCGCAGTTCGGCGATGGCGTCGTAGCCCTTGTCGTAGAACTCCATCGTGATGTCGTGCGCACCCGCGCTCAGCGCGATCTGTCCGGTGTCGTCACGCTTGGAGTGGTCGGTCCAGTTGTCGACGAGCAGCGTGCCGTCCACCCACAGCCGCACGCCGTCGTCGCTGGTGGTGATGAAGGTGTAGGTCTCCGCCCTGTCGGCGACGACCTTGCCCGTCCAGCGCGCGCTGAAGGTGTCGGGCGCGATGGCAGGATCAGGGCCGCCCGAGCCCCAGTCGAAGTTCACGGTGGCGTCGATCCTGCTCACCTTGGGTCCGGTGAGGTCGAGGTTGTCGAAGTAGGTCGCCGACAGCCCCTGCTGGTCGATCACCAGGGTGGTCACCGATCCCGGGGGCAGCGTCACGGTGGACTTTCCTGCCGCGATGGCCGCGGTCCCGGTCTTGTGCGGGACCCAGGCGTCCGACGTGCTCCGCCAGATCGCCGCGGTGCCCGCGGTCACCCCGGTGAGCGCGAGGGCCGCCTCGACGGGCTCGGTGCCGACGTTGACCATGACCACGTTCTTGGCGTGGTCGGAGGCGAACACGTGCAGCTTGTCGCTGGTGGCGCCCGCCTGCACGATCGTCGTGCCGAAAGGCCTGAAGAGCCCCTCGCCGGTGTACATCCCGATGCCGTGGTAGATGGGCAGCGGGTCGCTGCGCGGGATGCCGCCCTCGCCCTTCGTGCTGGTCAGGCCGAGCTGGCCGTTCTTGTCGCCGTACTGGAAGGCGCCGGCGCCCGCGTGCAGCATCTGCCCGAGCGCCGCCGCTCCCCACACCGTGTTGAAGTGCGTCAGCGTACGGTGCCCGTCGTCGTCCTTGAAGTCGGAGTTGAACTCGCCGATCTGCAGCGGGATCGGGTGGCCGAGGATCGACTCGGCCAGGCCGCTCACCTGCTTGATGTCGGTCTCGTACGAGCGGATCACCTCACCGAGGAGCTTCTCGTCGGTGATGGGCTCGTCGCCGTTGCCGTAGTCGTGGTAGTCGAGGAAGTCGACCCGGTCGCCGGCACCCTGGAGCAGAGCCCTGATGTGGTCGAGGTCGTTCCACGCCGTGGCGGGGCCGCCCACCTTCACCGCGGGATTCTCGGCGTGCAGGGCGTCAGCGATCATGGTGAAGCGCCTGGTGTACTCCGCGGCCGGCATCTCCGGCTTGTCCGGTGTGCAGGCGCAGTTGAGCTCGTTGCCCAGGATGAAGCGCTGGAGCGGCCTGCCCGTGGCGGCGAAGTGCCGGTACAGGGCCACGGCGTCGTCGCGGTTGACCTCCGCGGTCTGCCGCCCGTCCACCTGGAGGATGACGACGGGTTCGGCGCCCAGGTCCCGGATGGCGGCGATCCAGGCGTCGCCGGTCACCTCCGTGGCGCACTTGTAGCCGCCGCATACGATGGGGCTGGCGTGGTTGCCCGGCTCCTGGTAGTGGAGCTCTATCCGCATCCGGCCGACCCCGAGCTTGCGCAGGTGGTCGCGGTGCTTGCTGTCGTTGGTGATGTACGAGCCCTCGCCGTACCCCGTGATCGAGACGCCGAAGTCGGCGGGAGAGATCGTCCTGATCGGCTTGGTGAAGTCCACCGAGACGGTGGCGGCCACGGCCGCCCCCGCCGGTGCGCCCGCCGGCCAGATCACCGCGGCGGCGGCTAAACCGCTCGCGAGAACGGCGCGCAGCGTACGCCGTGCCAGTGCACTCATCCTTCTCCTGTCAGAAAAGTCCACAAGATCCCGTGGATCATGACATAGCCGGATGACCAAGGAGTTACATGTGAAGGATTTCCTGTTCGGCTACTCTCCGCGACATTTCCACTACCTCGCCACTCCGGCGAACACGCCGTGATCGGCCGCTGACCACGCGTTCGCGCTGCCCGGCAGGGACGGGCTCAGGCCGGCCTCGCCTCGGGGTAGGCGCCGCGGATGTCACTGAGCGCGATCTCGGCGGCCCTGCGCATGGCGGCGACCACCTGCTCGGGCGGGTCGGCCCGCTGTACCGTGACGATGGCGGCCGCGGTGACGGCGCCCACGACCGCCCCGACCACGGCCGCCGCCGCGACCGGATCGAGCGTGCCGGGATAGGCCTTGCCCAGCGCGTCGGCGATCGCCGTCTGCGCGTCGGCGAGCCGCTGAAGCATCCGCGCACGCACCTCGGGAACCGACAGGATGAGCCGCACGCGCGTGTAGGCCAGGCCGCTGGCCAGCCCGGTGTCGCCGACATGGGCGATCATCTCGTCGACCGCTCGCAGGAGGAGGTCCGCGGCGTGCTCGCCGGGCGGGCGGTCCTCGACGATCCGCAGGCCGGCCGCCACCCGCTCCTCCGTGTCGGCCAGGAGCAGGTCCTCCTTGGTGGGGAAGTGAAGGAAGAAGGTCCTGGTGGACACGTCGGCGTCGGCCGCGATCCGCGCGACCGTGGTCCGCTCGTAGCCCTCGCTCTCGAACAGTTCCAGCGCCGCCGCGATCAACGCCTCGCGGGTGCGCTGCTTCTTGCGTTCCCTCAACCCCATGCCGCAACGTTACTACATGAGATGAATCAATGCATTGACTGCACTAATGCAGATGATGTAGCCATAGAGCCATGGACAAGCGCACCTATGTGGTCACCGGAGCCGCCTCGGGGATCGGCGCGGCCACCGCGACCCTCCTGACGAAGACCGGCGCGAGAGTGATCCGATGCGACCTTCGCGACGCGGACGTCGCGGCCGATCTGGCCACGCCCTCAGGACGGGACCGGCTCGTCGCCGAGGTCACCGCGGCCGCCGACGGGGTGATCGACGGACTGGTGGCCGTGGCCGGCATCGGCGCGGCCGATCCCGTCACGGTCCGGCTGAACTACTTCGGCACGATCGCCTGCCTGGAAGGCCTCCGGCCGCTGCTCACCGCCTCCGCGCGCCCGCGGGCCGCCGTCGTCTCCTCGCTGAGCGCGATCGTCGCCGCGGACGAGGCGATCGTGCGGGCCTGCCTCGCCCACGACGAGAGCGCCGCGGCCGCCGCCGCGGAGGCGGCCGTCCTCACAGGCCAGGGACGGATCGTGTACCCCTCCACCAAACGGGCGCTCGACATCTGGCTGCGCCGCACGGCCCCTGGGCCCGGCTGGGCGGGTGCGGGGATCCCGCTCAACGCGGTCGCGCCCGGCGTGGTCGACACCCCCGCCGCCCGGACCATGGTCTTCGAAGACCCCGCGACCGCCGAGGCCGTCCAGGCCATGATGCCGCAACCGCTCGGCTTCCCCGGCCCTGTCGACGCCGTGGCCTCCCTCCTCGCGTGGACCGTGAGCGAGGCCAACTCCTTCATGACCGGCCAGGTGCTGTACATCGACGGCGGCGCGGAGGCACTCCTGCGCGGGGAGGCGACCGTCGAGGCTGGTTAGGGTGGCCCAGACCGGCCGAATCGGAAGGACCGCCCATGCTGAGCCTGACGCGGACCGACGTCGAGAGCCTGCTCGACGCGACCGACTACATCGATCTCGTCCAGGACGCCTTCGCCGCCCCGCCTGCGTTGCGTGGGACGGGAAAGGGCCGCCTGGACGCCGACGAGATCATCGTGTTCGACTCGACCGGCACCGCCGTTCAGGACGTGGCCGCCGCCCGGGCCCTCTACGCGGCGGCCCTGAGCCGTGGCGCCGGAACCGTGCTGCCCCTCTGGGACTGACCCGGCTCAGGCCGGCGGGCGACAAGCGACGGGCCGCAAGTGACGGGCGGCTCAGCCGCCGCCGTGCAGCCGCCGGCGCAGCGCGAGGTACTCCCTGCCCTCCCCGGTGATCGTCACGTAACGCCTGAGGTCGAACTCCTCGTCGCGGCCGGCGTGGTCCTGCGGGATCGCGTTCAGTCCCCTGAGGTCCGTCGGTTCGATGAACCCCATCGCGTCCAGGCGCTCCAGCTCCAGTTGCAGTTTGCGGTCCTGCCTGAACCTGACCCAGGCGGGCTCCTGCCCCGCCAGCTTGCTCAGGTGGTCCCACTCGTACTTGGTCACCACGCCGGTCAGCGCCACCCGCAGCGCCTCGACCTCGGATTCCAGCGCGCTCTGCCTGGCCTCGGCCCTGGCCAGGCGGGCGCTGACCCCGCCGGACCCGACGGACAGGTCCGTGATCGAGTAGGAGGAGGCCGACAGCCAGACGCCCGCGAGGAGGGCGAGCGCCAGGATGATCTCGGGGACGCCGAGCCTGTCGCCCTCGGGCACCAGTCCCAGCGGGACGGCCAGGACGTAGGCGAGATACGCCGCGGCGATGACCGCCGCGCAGGCCATGCCCAGGCGGCGCAGCGCCGTCTCCACCATGGGTCCACCTCCGGCCGAGGAGCGGCGGCCGCCCGGCCGCCCTGCCCACAGGCTCGTCTCGCGGGGCGGCCGCGTCAACGCCTCACCCGAGTGCGGCGGCCGCATCGGGTACGCGGGTCTCGGCCAGGCGCGGCGGGCGACGGTAGCCGGTGGAGGGCGGGCGCTCGGGGATCGTCAGCCTGGCCCGCCGTACCCGCTCGTAGGGGATCGTGGACAGCAGGTGGGAGATCATGTTGATCCTGGCCCGCCGCTTGTCCTCGCTCTCCACGTCGTACCAGGGCGCCTCGGGGATGTTGGTGTGGATGAGCATCTCGTCCTTGGCCCTGGAGTACTCCTCCCATCTGGTGATCGACTCCAGGTCCATCTCCGACAGCTTCCACTGCCGCATCGGGTCGTCGAGCCGGTCGTGGAATCGCCGCTCCTGCTCCTCGTCGCTCACCGAGAACCAGTACTTGCGCAGCAGGATGCCCTCCTCGACCAGCAACCGCTCGAAGATCGGACACTGATGGAGAAACCTCGCGTACTCCTCCTGCGTGCAGAAGCCCATCACGCGCTCGACGCCGGCCCTGTTGTACCAGCTGCGATCGAACAGCACGATCTCCCCCGCGGCGGGCAGATGCTGCACGTACCGCTGGAAGTACCACTGCGACTGCTCCCGCCCGGTGGGCGCGGGCAGCGCGACGATCCTGGCGACCCGCGGGTTGAGGTACTCGGCCACCCGCTTGATCGTGCCGCCCTTGCCCGCCGCGTCGCGTCCCTCGAAGATGACCACGACCCGCTGCCCCTCGGCGCGCACCCACTCCTGGAGTTTCACCAGCTCGCCCTGCAGGCGGAGGAGCTCTTTCCTGTACAGCTTGCCCGGCAGCCTGTCCCGTCCCATGCCTTCGGATGGTAGACGGAGCGACCTCAGCGGGCGCTGAGCGTCATGGCCGCCACGGCGAGCAGCATCCCTCCCGACACGTCGGTCAGCCGCCTGGCCGCCTTCGGCGTTCCCGTGAACCCCCGTCCCGCGCGGGCGGTGACGAGCGCGGGACCGCGGGAGAAGAAGCGGCGGGCCGATTCTGCCGCCGACCGTGTGTGACGCGGTCAGGCGCCGCGCAGGTCAGCAGCCGTCGGTCCCGCATGCCGCGCCCGTGAGTGGCCATGGCAGCGCGTCCTCGATCGCCCTGCGCAGCGCCGCGGTGTCGGGGACGCCCTCGACGCGGTGGCGCCCGTTGATGAGAATGGTCGGGACGACGGTGATCTCGTGGGCTCCGGCCTCGGCGAGCGCGGCCCTGTGCGCCTCGCCGTACGCGCCGGTGGTGAGGGCGCCGCGGTAGTCGGCCGCGGGCAGGCCGAGCTCCGCGGCCAGCCCGGTCAGGATCTCCACGTCCCCGATGTCCAGCCCTTCCTGGAAGAACGCGCGCAGCAGCCGGTCGTTGTAGGCGCCGCCGAGCCCGTGCTCCCTGGCGTACTGGTAGCCCTCGAAGGCGAGCCTGGTGTACGGCTGGGGCGACACGTCGGGTAGATGGATGGCGACGCCCATCCGGCGCGCCATCGGGTAGACCGCCCTGCGCCACACGCTCTGCAGGTAGTCGCCCTCGGGTCGCAGCGTCGGGCTCGGCTCGGCGCGCAGCTCGAACGGCATCCATTCCACCTCGACGTCCAGCCCCGCGACGGCCTCGTCGATGGGCTTCTTCGCCAGCAGACAGAACAGGCACACATAGTCGGACCAGACTCGCAGGTGGACGCTCATCGGGGGTTTCTCCAGATCGTGAAGGGGGTGTCGGCGCCGGGGATCGGCATGTGCTCGGCGGGCATGTCCCACTGCTCGGTCGGGACGGCGAACAGGCTGTAGGACGAGACGTAGTCGAAGCCCGCCTCCGCTGCGGCGTGCCGGTCGGCGGCGAAGACGACCCTGCCGATGCCCGACCACAGTGCGGCGGTGTAGCAGAGCGGGCACGGCTCACCCGAGGCCAGCAGCGTGGCGCCGGCGACGGCGCGCAGCCCGTGGCGGCCGGCGGCGTCGCGGATGGCGACGATCTCGGCGTGAGCGGTGGGGTCGCGATGGGCGCGCACCCGGTTGACGCCGGTGCCGAGGACGGTGCCGTCGGCCGCGACGACGAGGCCTGCGAACGGAATCCCGCCCGCCTCCACCTCGACGGTGGCCAGGTCGACGGTTTCGGCGAGCCGCGCCGGCAGCCAGGAGGGGTTCGTGGCATTCATTGCTTGTACATGCATATTGCTATCGTAAACCAAGGGTGCCGCGGTCGCACGCCTACCTCCGGGGTAATCGCGGTGCCGCGCCTGGCATGGCGAGAATAGGCGTCCCGATAGAGCAGACCGGAGGGGGCCAGTCATGACCGCATCCACGCGCGCCGTGGTGGAGGAGCTTCTGCGCAGGATCGGCGCGGGCGACCCCGAGCGCGTCGCCGAGCTGTACGCCGACGGCTGCGACTGGAAACTGGACTGGCCGGAGGCCGAGCACGGCAGGGCCGAGACCCCGTGGATCCGCCACCGGTCCTCGCGCGCCGACGCCGCGGAGCACTATCGGCAGCTCGGTGAGCACCACCTGCCCGAGCAGGTCGCCACCGAGATCGAGCGGATCCTGGTGGACGGCGACGACGCGGTCGTGCTCGGCGAGATCCGCCAGGCCGCACGGTCGACGGGGCGGGCCTACCGTTCGCGGTTCGCCCTGCACCTCACGATCGAGGACGGCCTGGTGACCCGGCATCACGTCTACGAGGACAGCCTGGCCGTCGCGCAGGCGTTCGCCGTGAACGACCGCTGAGCCCCACCATCCCGGCGTCCGCGCCCAGGAAGCGGTGCCGCGACGCGGGCGCGGGATGGTGGACCCGTCAGGCGGTGGTGCGGTCCATGCGCTCCAGGCGGTTGCGGACCCCGTCGAAGTGAGCGTGGACCGCCGCGTCCGCGGCCGTCCTGTCGGCGGCCAGCACGGCCGCGTAGATGTCGCGGTGCCTCCTGGCCACGTCGTCCGAGGGCTCGTCCGGCGCACCGAGGCGGTCGCGGAGCTGGTGGTAGACGTCCCAGAACGCGCCGAGCAACTGGCTGACCAGCGGGTTCCCGAGCGGCCGGTAGAGCAGGTCGTGGAAGAGCCTGTCGGTCTCCGGAGAGACGACGCCCACCGCGGCCTCGGCCTCCATGCGGGCGATGACGTCGGCGACCGAGGTCAGGTCCGCCTCGGGGCCGAGGTCGATGAGCCGCTGGACCAGGCCCGCCTCGAGGATCTCGCGGATCTCCACCAGGTGGGCCAGGTGGTTCCTGCCGTCCTGCAGGGTGATGCGGCTGTGGAAGGCCAGCTCGTCAACCAGGCCTGACAGCGACATCCGGCCCACGAACATCCCGAACCCGTGGCGGATCTCGACGATCCCGACGGCCTGCAGCGCCTTGAGCGCCTCCCTGACCGAGTTACGGCTGACGCTCAGCTCTTCCATGAGCTCCGACTCGGTGGGCAGCGGGTCCCCCGCCACCAGCCCGCGCTTGAGGATGAGGTCCTTGACGCCCTCCTGGGCCTCGACCGCACGGCTCAGCCGCGCGCGCGGGACAGCGGTCATGAAGAATTCCTCTCTCATAGGCCCTTGCGTAACATTCCGGAAATCGAGTGTTGACCACAAGCAGGGTTGCCATCTAGCGTCCACTTACCGCAAACATAGGACATGGGATGTCCCACGTTCTACCCCCCAGGAGGAATCCGTGAGCTCTGATTTCAGCCGCCGCGACTTCCTGCGTTACAGCGGAGCTACGGGTGCGGCGGCGTTCATCGCGGCCACCCTCTCCGCCTGCAGCGGAGGCCCCGCCTCGACCGGCTCGGTCGGCTCGGGAACGAACAAGGACCTGATCACCGCTGTCATCGGGTACGGCAACGACCAGAGCTGGGACCCGACGCAGACCGCCTCCGCCTTCGCGATGGCCGGCATCAGCCACATCTACGAAGGCCTGCTCGACACCGACCCGATCACCCGGGAGCCGTACCCCGCGCTGGCGACCGCGCTGCCCGCCGACGTGAACGCCACCTCGTGGAAGTTCACCCTGCGCGAGGGCGCGAAGTGGCACGACGGCCGGCCGGTCACCGCCGACGACGTGATCTTCACCTTCGAGAGGGTCCTCGACCCCGAGGCCAACGTGCTGGTCGGCAACTTCTTCAAGTCCTGGCTGCAGGAGGTCAAGAAGATCGACGACCGCAACGTGGAGCTGGTCTTCAAGTTCCCGTTCCCCGACGCCGCGCCCAGGCTGACCATCGCCAAGATCATGCCCAAGCACGTCTTCAGCCAGCCCGGCGCCTGGGACGCGGCCAAGAGCGGCAAGGCCGTCGGCTCGGGGCCGTACCGGCAGACCGCGCACAACCCCAAGTCGAACACCTCCTTCGAGGCGTTCGCCGACTACAACGGGCCGCGTCCCGCCACCGCCAAGAAGATGAACTGGCTGACGATCGTGGACGCCGCCGCCAGGGTGGCCAAGATCTCCGGCGGCTCGGCGGAGGCGCAGATCGCCGACAACATCCCGTACGCCAACGTCGAGCAGCTCAAGCAGCAGGGGCTGACGGTCGAGGGTGGCGCCGGCATGAACCACATGTTCCTGATGTTCAACACCGGCACCAAGCCGTTCGACGACGTCCGCGTCCGGCAGGCGCTGCACTACGCGATCGACAAGAAGAAGATGATCGACGTGGCGCTGAAGGGCCACGGCACCGCCTCCAGCTCCTTCCTCAACGAGGGCCACCCCGACCACAAGCGCGCCTCGGTCGTCTACGACTACGACCCCGACAAGGCCAAGGCGCTGCTCAAGGAGGCGGGCGTCACCAACCTGACGATCAACCTCATGTCCGTCAACGTGAGCTGGATCGTCGACTGCCTGCCCACCATCGCCTCGTCGTGGGAGGCCATCGGCGTCAAGACCACGCTGGAGCCGCAGGACACCGCGGCGCTGTTCACCAAGATGGACCAGTTCCAGGACTACCAGGTGGTCGCGGCGGCCTCGAACCCGAACCAGTTCGGCATGGACCCCGACCTGATCATGCGCTACAACTACGTGGCCGGCGGGCTCTGGATGAAGTACGCCCACTACGACGGCGGCAAGGACGCCAAGGCGCTGTTCGCGATGATGGACAAGGCGACCGAGGAGCCCGACAAGGCCAAGAAGACCGAGGCGGTCCACGCCTACCTGGACGTCATCGCCGAGCAGGCCGTGCTCTACCCCGTCGTCCACACCGAGCTGATGACCGCCTGGGATCCGAAGAAGCTGTCGGGCGTCCGCGCGCAGCCGTACCCGGGCATCAACATGCTCCAGGCCAAGCGCGTCTGAGCCGCCATGGTCCTCATCGCCAGAATGCTCGTCAGGCGGGTCCTCATCCTGGTCCCGTTGCTGCTCGGCGTCGTCGCGTTCGTGTTCGTCGTGATGCGCTTCTCCAACAGCAAGCCGGAGTACGCCTACTTCCAGGGCGCGAACCCGACCGCCGAGCAGATCCGCCAGTTCCAGCTGGAGAACGGCCTGCTCGACCCGCTGCCCGTGCGCTACCTCCGCTTCGTCGCCGACCTGCTCCAGGGCGACATGGGCACCAGCGTCCTGACCAAGAAGCCGGTGATCGAGTCGGTCACGACGGCGCTGCCGCTGACCCTCCAGCTCACCTTCCTCGGCCTGACCGTGGCGGTCGTGCTCGCGCTGGTGTTCGGCGTCACGGGCGCGTTGTTCAGGGACCGCTGGCCCGACCAGCTGATCCGCATGGTGTCGCTGGTCGGGGTGGCGGCCCCGGCGTTCTGGCTGGCGCTGCTGATGATCCAGTGGCTGGCCGTGGGCGAGGGGTTGTTCCCGACCGGCGGCTACATCAATCCCGCCGACTCCGTGAGCGGCTGGCTGCGGTCGATGACGCTGCCCGCCCTGTCGCTGTCTCTGCCGGTGGCCGCCCAGCTCACCCGCATCATCCGGACCTCGATGGTGGAGGAGCTGGACAGGGACTACGTGCGCACCGCGATCGGCAGCGGGCTCCCGCCGATCGTGGTGGTCGGCAGGAACGTGCTGCGTAACGCCCTGATCAACCCGCTGACCGTGCTCGGCCTGCGCATCGGCTACCTCATCGGCGGCACGGTCGTCATCGAGCAGATCTACGGCCTGCCCGGCATGGGCCAGCTCATGATCAACGCGGTGCGCGACGGCGACCCCGCGGTCGTCCAGGGCGTGGTGCTGACCATCGCCGTCGGCTTCATGGTCGTCAACCTCGTGGTCGACGTCCTCTACCTGCTGGTCAACCCCCGGCTCAGGAGCGCCTCATGAGACGAGGACTGGCGGACCGCCTGTCCGGACGCGACGTGGGTTTCAGGCGGCTGCGGCCGCTCTCGTGGGCGGCGGTCGCGATCATCGCGCTGGTGGTACTGGCGGCCGTACTCGCGCCGCTGATCGCGCCGCACTCGCCGTACTTCCAGGAGACCGCCGGCGGCGGCCCCTCCGCCGAGCACTGGATGGGACTCGACAGCGCCAACCGCGACATCCTGTCCAGGCTCCTGTACGGCGCGCGGTGGTCGCTGATCATCGGCCTCGGCGCCACGGCGCTGGCCCTGGTGGCGGGCGCCGTCATCGGCGCCGTCGCCGCCACCTCCCGGAAGGCGGCCGACGAGACGATCATGCGGGTGCTCGACGTGATCATGGCCTTTCCAGGAATCGCGCTGGCCGCGGTGCTGGTGGCCGTGTTCGGCGGCAGCATCCCCGTGCTGGTCATGGCGATGGCCTTCCTCTACATGCCGTCGGTGGCCAGGGTCGTGCGGGCCAACGTGCTGGCGCAGTACGGCGAGGACTACGTGGCCGCCGAACGGATCATCGGCGCCCGCACCCCGCACATCCTCATCAGGCACGTCGCCGTCAACTGCGCGGCGCCCGTACTGGTGTTCTGCACGGTGATGGTGGCCGACGCGATCGTGTTCGAGGCGTCGCTGTCGTTCATCGGCGCGGGCGTGCGCCCGCCGAACCCCTCGTGGGGAAGCGTCATCGCCGACGGCAAGAACCTGGTGCTGCTCGGCGGCTGGTGGGCCACGGTCTTTCCCGGCCTGCTGATCCTCGTCACCGTGCTGGCGCTGAACATCCTGTCCGAGGGCATCTCCGACGCGTGGGCCGCCCCCGCCACCCGCAAGGCGTCCACCAGGAAGGACGACGCCTTCGAGCAGGCCGAGCCCGGCACGGGCCAGCTCACCGAGCTGCCGGGGCTGGCCGAGGCCGCGCTCAGGCTGGCCGAGCGCGCCCGCCCGCTGCCGCAGGGGCCGCCGATCCTGACCGTGCGCGACCTGCGGATCGCGTTCGACGCGGGCGTGGACATCGTCGACGGCATCTCCTTCGACGTCCGGCGTGGCGAGGTGCTGGGCCTGGTCGGCGAGTCGGGCTGCGGCAAGTCGCTCACGGCGCTGACCGTCATGGGCCTGCAACCGCGCAACGCGCGCGTCAACGGCGAGATCGTCTTCGACGGCAGGCCGCTCCTGACGATGTCACGAACCTCGCGCAGGCGGCTGCTCGGCCACGACATGGCGATGATCTACCAGGACGCGCTGTCGTCGCTGAACCCGGCCATGACCATCAAGGCCCAGCTCAAGCAGGTCACCCGCCGTGGCGGCCGCCGCTCGCCCGCCGCATTGCTGGAGCTGGTCGGCCTGGACGCGCGCAGGACCCTCTCCTCCTACCCGCACGAGCTGTCCGGCGGCCAGCGGCAGCGGGTGCTCATCGCGATGGCGCTGTCGCGCGACCCCAAGCTGATCGTCGCCGACGAGCCCACCACCGCGCTCGATGTGACGGTCCAGGCGCAGGTCATCGAGCTGCTGTTGAAGCTGAGGGAGGAGCTGGGCTTCGCGCTCATCCTCGTCTCGCACGACCTCGCGCTGGTCGCCGACGTCACCGACCGGGTGGTCGTCATGTACGGCGGGCAGATCGTCGAGGCGGGGGCGACCGCGACCCTGGTGGCCGCGCCCGCCCACCACTACGCGCGCGGCCTGCTCGGCTCGGTGCTGTCGCTGGAGTCGGGGGCCGAGCGGCTCACGCAGATCCGCGGCGTGGTCCCCTCGCCCGCCGACTTCCCCGCAGGATGCCGGTTCGCCGATCGCTGCCCGATGGCCACGCAGGTGTGCAGGACCGAAGCCCCGGCGCTGGAGGGCGACGCCGGCCTGCACACCGTGGCCTGCCACCATCCGGCGGTCGTCCTCGTGGGAAGTGAGCGACATGCTTGAGCTGAAGGACGTGCACGTCGTGCACAAGGCGCGCTCGGGCGGAGTGTTCTCCCGCGATCGCGTCCACGCGCTGACCGCCGCCGACCTGACCATCGGCCGCGGCGAGACCGTGGGCGTCGTGGGCGAGTCGGGCTGCGGCAAGTCGACGCTGGCCAAGGTGCTGGTCGGGCTGCAGCGGCCCACGTCGGGGACGGTCTCCTTCCTCGGCAGGGATCTGTGGTCGCTGAAGGAGTCGGAGCGGCGGGCACTGGTCGGCTCCAGCATCGGGATGATCTTCCAGGACCCTTCCACGGCGCTGAACCGGCGGCTGCCGATCAGGCAGGTGCTGCGCGACCCGCTCGACGTGCACAGGCGCGGCACCCCTGCCGAGCGCGACGCCCGCGTGCGGGAGCTGCTCGACCTGGTCGGCCTGCCCGCGAGCGTCGCCGACGTGCTGCCCAGCCAGCTGTCCGGCGGGCAGCGCCAGCGTGTGGCCGTGGCCAGGGCGCTCGCCCTCGAGCCCACGCTGCTCATCGCCGACGAGCCCACCAGCGCGCTCGACGTGTCGGTGCGGGCGCAGATACTCAACCTGCTGCTCGACCTGAAGGAACGCCTCGGGCTGGCGCTGGTGTTCGTCTCGCACGACATCCAGACGGTGCGCAGGATGAGCGACCGCGTGGTCACCATGTACCTCGGCAGGATCGTCGAGCAGACGCCCGCCCATGCCGTACCCCTGCGGGCGCGGCATCCGTACACCAGGGCGTTGTTCTCGGCCACGCCGGGACTGATCTCGCCGATCAACCCGATTCCGCTGGTCGGCTCGGTGCCGTCGGCGACCAGGCCGCCGAGCGGCTGCCCCTTCCGCACCCGCTGCTGGCGGGCGGACGAGGTGTGCGGGGCCGCGTGGCCCGCCGCTCGAAGCGATGACGACCACCTGTTCCACTGCCACCACCCGGTGGCGGCGGGAGCGACCGACCTCGAACTGATCCAGGAGCGCGCATGACGACATCCGATATCGCCGGGTCCGCGACATTGACCGGGGTGATCCCCCCGGTGTGCACCCCCTTGACCCCCGATCATCAGGTGGACACCGCCTCGCTCACCCGGCTGGTCGACCATCTCCTCGCGGGCGGGGTGGACGCCCTGTTCGTGCTCGGCTCCTCGTCGGAGGTCGCCTACCTGCCGGACGCGCAGCGCAAGGTCGTGCTCGACACGGTGACGGGGCACGTGGGCGGGCAGGTGCCCGTGCTGGCCGGAGTGATCGACATGACCACACCACGGGTGCTCGAACACGTCCGTGTGGCCGTCGAGGCGGGCGCGGCAGGGGTGGTGGCCACGGCGCCGTTCTACACGCGCACCCATCCCACCGAGATCCGCACCCATTTCCGGATGATCGCGGACGCGGCGGAGGTACCGGTCTATGCCTATGACCTGCCGGTCTCCGTGCACACCAAGCTGAGCGCGTCGTTGTTGCTGGAGTTGGCGGACGAGGGCGCGCTGGCGGGAGTGAAGGACTCCAGCGGTGACGACGGCGGCCTGCGCCAGGTCATCATGGGCAGGAAGGCGCCGTTCAGCGTGCTGACCGGCTCCGAGGTGACCGTCGACTCGGCGCTGTGGATGGGCGCCGACGGCGTGGTGCCGGGGCTGGGCAACGTGGACCCGCACGGCTACGTCCGGTTGTTCGGGTCGGCGGCGCAAGGAGACTGGGAGGCGGCCAGGAAGGAGCAGGAGCGGCTGGTCCGCCTCTTCGAGATCATCCAGGTGGGCGGCGCGCGCATGGGCGGCAGCTCCTCCGGCCTGGGCGCCTTCAAGGCGGCGCTGCATCTGCGGGGGGTCATCGACTGCCCGGCCACCGCCCTGCCGCAGGTCCCCCTGAACGACGACGAGGTCGCCCAGATCGGCATGCTCCTGGCCGCGGCCGGCCTGCTGTAGGCCGCCGTCGGCGGATCTCGGCCGCCACGGCGTCGGCGAGGGCCCCGTCCAGGGCATGAGGACCTCGGCACCTCGATCGAGTGGTACGACCGTCGCGGGCCTGCTCATCACGATCTCGCTGGTCGGCGTGTACTGCACGGCCCGCCTCAAGCGGCAGGAGAGTCCGGTCATCACCCCCGCCTGACACACAATGTTCTGCTGTGAGAACCCGATCGCTTCCATCGGGAGACAGCAGGCATGACACGAACACCACCGGCGGAGACGGTCGAGGCGGACGACGCCGAGCTGATCCGCCGGTCCCATGACGACCCCGAACAGTTCGCGACGCTGTTCGACCGCTATGTCCGGCAGATCCACCGCTACGTCGCCAGGCGACTCGGCACCCAGGTGGCCGACGACATCGCGGCCGAGACCTTCCTGATCGCCTTCCGCCGCCGCGCGGCCTACGACGTCACGCAGCCGCTGGCCAGGCCGTGGCTGTACGGCATCGCGACCACCCTCATGGCCAGGCATCGGCGCGACGAGGAGCGCTTCCTTCGCGCGCTGAGCCGTACAGGGATGGACCCGCTACCCGAGCCGATGGCCGACACGGTCATCGGCCGCGTCGCCGCGCAGGAGGAGGACCGCCGCATCGCGGGGGCGCTGGCGGGCCTGTCCCAGGGCGATCGTGACGTGCTGTTGCTCGTGGCCTGGGAGGACCTGGCCTACGAGGAGGTGGCTCAGGCGCTCGGCGTGCCGATCGGCACGGTCCGCTCGCGTCTGCACAGGGCGCGCAGGAAGACCAGGGCCGCCCTCGGGGGCGCCGATCCGACGAGAGAGGTCGCGTGATGGACGAGATCAGACAGTTCCGCGGATCCACGCCGGTGATGACGCGTGAGGCGGAGGACGCGGCCCGCAGCCGGCTGCTGAGGGAGATGCGCGATCCGGCCCTGGCACTGGCACCTGCGCCGGCATCGGTGAAGCGGCGCAGACGGCCGCGCCTGGCGTGGCGGCTCGGCCTCGCCGCCGCGGCGGCGGTGGCGATCGCCGGGGGCATGACCGTCGTGCGCGGCGCCGACCATCCCGCCACCGTCACCGTCGCCAGCGTCCAGGAACTCGGCGAGCGGGCAGCCGAGGCCTCCGAGGCCGACCCCGACGGTGTCGTTCCCTCGCCGGGCCAGTGGCGCTACTGGAAGATCACGCGCGCCACACAGATCTCCGAGCCGCGGCCCGAGATGGATCCGGTCAAGCGCGAGACCGTGGAAGGCTGGGACAGCCTGGACGGCAGGCAGACGGCGTACATCGACGAGACGGGCAAGATCGCCATCGAGCAGATCGTCCAGGACTTCGAAGACGTCGTGGAGGACGTCCCCCGCGTCTCGGGCGCCGACCTCGCCCAGGAGCCCGTCACTCCCGAGGGGGTGCTCGCGAAGGTGACGGAGATCGTCGAGAAGGCCCCTGCGTCCCCGTTCGGGGGCGACGCCTCCAAGCAGCAGCTGGTGTTCCAGGCGATCCTCAACCTCATGAGCCAGGAGCCGCTCACGCCCGAGGCGCGTGCCGCGCTGTTCCGCGCGTTGCCGATGATCGAGGGGGTGACGCTCAAGCAGGACGCCGTCGACGCGGCGGGCCGCGCCGGGGTCGCCTTCGCCTTCGCGGGAGAGACGGAGCGCCTCGAGATCATTCTGAGCTCGGAGGATTTCAGGTTCCTCGGAACCTACAGCGAGACGCTCACGGAGCAGTACCACAACCAGGGGATCGGCCTGGTGAAGCCGGGCTCCATCATGGGATGGACCGCGCAGCTCGGGGTCGGGGTCGTCGACAAGCCGGGCGACCGCCCCTAGCGAAGCCTCAGGGGCCTTCGGGAGCGGGATCGGCCATGCGATGCTCCGGGAGGCCCCTGATGATCATCTCGATGGCGGTCTCGTAGGTCTCGTCCGCCTGGTCGGCGGAGATGTGCCCGAGCGTCTCGGCCAGCAGGAGTCCGGAGACGAACCCGTGCAGCACATCCGCGGTCCGCCACCGCTTGTCCTCCGGCACGCCCGCCGCGGGCATGATCCTGAACAGCACGTCCCACAGTCCGCCCTCCTTCGGCTCGATGACCTCAGGATGGTTGTGCACGTACGTCCACAGGGCGGGCTGGGTGCGGGCCAGCCTGCGATAGGCGTGGGCGAGCGCGCGGAGCTGGTCCTGCCACGGCCTGCCGTCATCGGGCGGCAGGCCGAGGAACGGGGCGACGTTGCCGAGGCAGACCTCCCTGATGAGCTCCGTCTTGTTCGCCACGTGGTGATAGAGCGACATCGGGTTGACGTCGAGCTCGGCGGCGAGCTTGCGCATCGACAGGGACTCCACGCCGCCCGCCTCGATCAGCCGGAGTGCGGTGGACCTGATCTCCTCGACCGTCAGGGGTGTGCCCCTCCGTGCGCTCACTGCCATACAGCGTATGGTAGCGTCAGCCATACGGTGTATGGCTACGCATGGAGCACTCATGAAGGCGATTCCCGCCCCGCAAGGACTGCCGCTGCTCGGCAACACGCTGCAGATGCCGAGCCGAGCCCCCATCCTGTTCCTGGAAGAGATGGCAGGCAGGTACGACGAGGGCATCTTCCAGCTCGACCTCGTCGGCCGCAGGGTCGTGTTCGTCCACGACCCCGATCTGGTGGCGGAGGTGTGCGACGAGACCCGCTTCTACAAGGGCATCAACCCTCCGCTGTCGATCGTGCGCGACTTCGCCGGCGACGGACTGTTCACCGCCAGGCACGACGAGCCGGTCTGGGGCCACGCGCACCGCATCCTGATGCCCGCGTTCAGCCAGCGCTCGATGAAGGCCTACTACCCGCAGATGCTCGAGGTGGCCGAGCAGCTCATCGCCTCATGGAGCCGGCGCCAGGGCGAGGACCTGCACGTGCCGGACGACATGACCAGGCTCACGCTGGACGTCATCTCGCTGACCGGGTTCGGCTACCGGTTCAACTCGTTCGACTCCCCCGAGCTGCACCCGTTCCTGCGGGCGATGGGCGGCGCGCTGACCGAGGCCATGCACCGCAACCGGCAGCTTCCCTTCGTCACCAAGCTCAAGCGCAAGAACGAGGAGGCCTACCAGCACGACATCAAGGTCATGCGCGACCTCGTCGACGACGTGATCAGGCAGCGCCGGTCCACGGGAGCGGGCGGCGCCAAGGACCTGCTCGGCCTCATGCTGGAGGCCTCCGACCCGAAGAGCGGCGAGCGGCTGTCGGACGAGAACATCCGGAACCAGGTGCTCACCTTCCTCATCGCGGGACACGAGACGACCAGCGGCCTGCTGTCGTTCGCCCTGTACAACCTGCTGCGCGACCCGCACGCGCTGGCCCTGGCGTACGACGAGGTGGACAGGCTGCTGCCCGGCGACGAGCCGCCCTCCTACGAGACCGTCATGAAGCTGGACGTGATCCCGCGGATCCTGGAGGAGACGCTGAGGATCTGGTCCCCCATCCCCGCGTTCGCCGTGAACGCCTTCGCCGACGACAGCATCGGCGGCTACCCCGTGGCCAAGGACCAGCCGGTCGTCGTGCTCCTGCCGCCGCTGCACAGGAACCCGAAGGCGTGGGAGCGGCCGGACGAGTTCGACATCGACCGCTGGCTGCCCGAGCAGAAGGCACAGCACCACCCGGGCGGCTACAAGCCGTTCGGCAACGGCGAGCGGGCCTGCATCGGGCGCCAGTTCGCGCTGACCGAGGCACGGCTCGCGCTGGCGATGATCCTGCGCCGCTTCGCGATCTCCGACCCCTCCGTCTACCGGATGAAGATCAAGCAGACGCTCACTCTCAAGCCTGACGAGTTCACGATCAGGGTCCGTGAGCGCAGGGCACACGAGCGCGCCGCGGCCGTCGCGCAACCCGTCGAGCAGGCCGAGCAGCAGGACGTCGCGGTCACCGGCGTGCCGCTCACCGTCGCCTACGGTTCGAACCTCGGCACCTGCCAGGACCTCGCCGAACGATTCGCCGAGCGGGCGGGCCGGTCGGGCTTCAGCGTCACGCTGACGACGCTGGACGAGCTCCAGCCGCCGGCCGAGGGCCTGCTGCTGGTGATCGCCTCGTCCTACAACGGCAAGGCGCCCGACAACGCCCAGCGCTTCGACGCGCTGGAGGAGCTGCCCGACCTGTCCGGGGTACGGCTGGCGCTGCTCGGCTGCGGCAACACCCAGTGGCCCACCTATCAGGACTTCCCGCGCCGCGCCTTCGGCAAGCTCACCGCGGCCGGCGCCGTTCCGCTCGTCGAGCGGGGCGAGGCGGACGCGGACGGCGACTTCGACGGCGACGTGTCGGCCTGGACGGCGAAGCTGTGGGCGGCGATGGCCGAGGAGTACAGCGCGTCGGCCGCCGACGCGGGACAGCGCTACGAGATGGACGTGCTCACCGAGGCGGAGGTCAGGCCCGCCGTCGTGTCGGCCAGGGCGGTGCCGCTGAAGGTCGTCGTCAACGAGGAGCTGACCGGCGACCCCGAGGGGCTGTGGGACTTCTCCGTCGAGCAGCCGCGGCCCGGCGTGCGCTCGATCGTCGCCGAACTGCCCGAGGGCGTCGCCTACGAGCCGGGCGACCACCTGGCGGTGTTCGCCAAGAACGACCCCGAGCTCGTCGAGTGGGCGCTGCGCACCCTGCGGGTGCCGAGGGACCAGGTCGTCAGGCTGCGCGCGCACGGCCCCACCCACCTGCCCGTGGACACGCCGGTGACGGCCGGCCTGCTGCTCACCGAGTTCGCCGAACTGCAGGAGGTGGCCACGCGCGCCGACCTGGACGCGCTGGCCGCCCACACCGGCTGCCCATGGACCACGGGACAGCTGGCCGAGCTGTCGGCCACCTACGCCGACGAGGTGCTCGCCAAGCGGCTGTCGGTGCTCACGCTGCTGGAGCGCTTCCCCGCGGTGGAGCTGCCGCTGGCGGTGTTCCTGGAACTCGCGGGGCCGATCAGGCCGCGCTACTACTCGATCTCCTCCTCGCCGCTGGCCGAGCCGGGCCGGGTGCGGATCACCGTCGGCCTGGTGGAGGGACCCGCGTGGTCCGGCAGCGGCGCCTACCGCGGCATGTGCTCGGCCTACCTGGCGGGGCTGGCCGAGGGCGAGGTCTTCTACGGCTACATCAGGGTGCCCGCGCCGCCGTTCAGGCTGCCGGAGGACCCGAGCACGCCGGTCATCCTGGTCGGTCCAGGGACGGGGTTCGCGCCGCTGCGCGGGTTCCTGGAGCAGCGGGCCCTGACCGGGGCCGCCGGCAGGGCCGAGGTGTTCACCGGCTGCCGCCACCCCGACCATGACCTGCTGTACCGGCAGGAGGTGGAGGCGTGGGCGGCGGCCGAGGGGGTGCGCCTGCACACCGCGTTCTCGGCCGTACCCGGCCACCCCTACCGCTTCGTCCAGGACGCCGTCGCGGCGCAGGCCGACGCGGTGTGGGAACTGCTCCAGCGGGGCGCGCACGTCTACGTCTGCGGTGACGGGCTGCGCATGGCGCCTGCCGTACGGCGGGCGCTGCTGGAGATCCACCGCGAGAAGACGGGCGCGGACGGCGAAGCCTGGCTGGCCGGACTCGAGCGGCAGGGCCGCTACCAGCAGGACGTGTTCGCCTGATCCGGGACAGGCGGCCCGCACGTGGTGGCCGGTCGTCCCGCGGCCGGCCTCGCACGACCACAGGCCGACCGCCACGGGGCCGGCTTCCTCTCGCGGATCACTCCTCCGTCGCGGACGGCAGCGCGCGCAGCCTGGTGACGGGGGAGGCGACGAGCCCGACGACGACGAGGGCCGAGCCGGCCGCGGCCATGGTCAGCGCGGCCCTGGCTCCGACGTGCCCGGCCAGCAGTCCCGCCGACAGCCCGCCGAGCGCCCCGCCGCCGAACAGCAGCGTTCTGAACACCGCCGTCATCCGCCCCATCATCGACTGAGGGGTGAGGGCCTGGCGCAGGCTGACGATGATGACGCCCGCGACGCCGAGCCCGAGGTAGGTGGTGAAGAAGGACAGCACGAACATCCCGATCATCACCGGCTCCGGTCCGGCGGCCGGCACGATCAGCGCAGGACCGAGAAGCAGGGCCGACTGGGCGACCAGGTAGACGCGGCCGATCGGGAACCGGCCGATGACCCTGCCCGAGATCGCCGCGCCGACGAGGCCGCCGACCGAGGCCATGGCGAAGACGCCGCCGAGGGTCGTGGAGGACAGGTGCAGGTCGCGCGTGCCGTACAGGAGGAACATCGTCCACACGGTGACCATGGAGAAGTTGCAGCAGAAGCCGATGAGCGCCAGCGCGCGCAGCACCCGGTCGCCGAACACCCAGCGCAGGCCGTCGCGCAACTCGGTCAGCGCGTGCCGCCTGGCGGCGGGGCGCGGCCGGGGCTCGGGCGTGCGGATCAGCAGCAGCGAGACCACCGAGAGGGCGTAGGAGAAGGCGTCCACGACCAGCGCCACCGGCGCGGTCAGGGCGGAGACCAGCATGCCCGCGACGCCGGGACCCGCCACGTCGGCGGCGGAGGAGCTGATGCTCATCTTCGCGCCTGCCTCCACGTAGCGTTTCGGGCTCCTGACCAGGACCGGCACGTAGGACATCCAGCTCACGTCGAACACGACCGACGCGACGCCGATGGCGCACGCGATGACCATCAGCGTGACCAGGTTCAGCGCCTGCCACCAGTACAGAAGCACCACGAGGGCGAGCAGGGTCATCCTGGCGAGGTTGGCGGCGAGCATGAGCGGCTTGCGCCTGGCCCTGTCGCTCCACACTCCGATCAGCAGGGCGAGCCCGAGGTAAGGGGCCAGCTGGAGGAAACGCAGGATCCCCACCTGCTCGTCGGTGGCGTCGAAGGCGAGGATGGCGGCGAGCGGTAACGCCAGGTTCGTCACCTGGGCGCCGAGCAGCGACACGGTCTCGCCGATCCAGAAGGTGAGGAAGTCGCGGTCCCGCCAGAGGCTGCGCTCCAGCAGCGGTTCTGGTCTACCTGTAGAAGCGCTACCATGTGGTTTCATGTCAGACAGTAGCACTTCCGCCGATCTGGTCACCAGCCTGCGCGGGCTGCTGGCCGGGCTGTCGCCGGGCGACCGCCTGCCGACCAGCAGGGAGCTGACCCAGCGCTTCAAGGTCGGCCCCGGCACCGTCGCCAGGGCGATCGCCGCGCTGGCCGCCGAGGGCGCCGTGGTCACCCGCCCGGGCAGCGGCACCTACGTGGCCCACCGCTCCGGCAGGGGAACAGGCGAGCTGCCCGACATGTCCTGGCAGGCGGTGGCGCTGGCCGGACGCGACTTCGACACGGCCAACGCCGCCGAGGCCGTCCAGCCCCTTCCCGAGGGTGGGATCGCGATGGCGGGCGGCTACCTGCACGAGTCGCTCCAGCCGACCAGGGCGCTGGGCGCCGCGCTGGCGCGGGCCGCGCGCCGCCCCGACGCGTGGCACCGCGCGCCGACGGCAGGGCTCGCCCCGCTTCGCGCGATCTTCGCCAGGCCGGCGGGCGGCGGGGTGAACCCCGACGACGTCCTCATCACCGGAGGCGGGCAGGGCGCCCTGTCGATGCTGTTCAGGGCGATCGCCGCACCCGGCAGCCCTGTCCTGATGGAGTCGCCCACCTACCCCGGCGCGCTGGCCGCGGCGAGAGCGGCTGGGCTGCGTCCCGTGCCCGTCCCCATGGACGACGAGGGCATCCGGCCCGACCTGCTGGCCGACGCGTTCGCCATGACGGGCGCCCGCCTGCTGTACTGCCAGCCGACGTTCCACAATCCGACCGGCACCGTGCTCGCGCCCGCCAGGCGCGGCCAGGTCGTCGACGTGGCCCGCGCCGCCGGCGCCTTCCTCATCGAGGACGACTTCGCCAGGCACCTCGGCCACAGCAGGCAGGTGCCGCGCCCGCTGGTGGCCGACGATCGCGACGGCACGGTGGTGCACGTCACGTCGCTGACCAAGCCCGCGTCGCCGAGCCTGCGCATCGGCGCGGTGATCGCCAGGGGCCCTGTCATGCGGCGGCTGCAGGGCATGCGGTTCGTCGACGACTTCTTCGTCACCCGGCCCCTGCAGGAGGCGGCCGTCGAGCTGGTGAGCACCCCTGCGTGGGACCGGCACCTGCGGGAGCTGTCGGCGGCGCTGCGGGAGCGCTGCGCGGTGCTCGCCGACGCACTCGCCCGCGAGGTCCCCGAATGGACGCTGACCGGGTTCCCCTCGGGCGGGCTCCACCTGTGGGTCGAGCTCCCGCAGGGAAGCCAGGACGCCGTGATGGCCGACGCCGCCCGCGCCTACGGCGTGGCCGTCAACGCCGGCGGCCGCTACTTCCCCGCCGAACCGCCTGGCGCCTACCTGCGGCTCGGCTTCGCGGCCGCCGCCGACACCGCCGAACTGGTCGAGGGCGCCCGCCGCCTCGGCGCCGCGGTCCGCGACGGGTCGTGAAGGACGGGTCCTGCGACGCGATGGTCCGGGCGGCGTGATCACGTCGCCCGGACGCCGAGCAGGTCAGGCCCAGCCCACTGGGAAGGCGCCCCCGCCCTTCGGGCAGGGGCGCCGGCAGGTCCCGGCTACTTCGGCGGGCACTTCACGGTGTAGGAGATCTCCTTCACCGGCTTGTTGTGGTTGAGCACCTCGAAGCGGGCGGTGCCGCTGACGGCCACCTGATGCGTCCCGCCGACGATCCTGGTCGTCCCCTTGCCGAGGGCCTTCTTGAGCTCGAAGGAGCGCCCGCCGACAGTCCAGCGGTACTCCACCTCACCGGCGCGGTCCAGGGTCAGCGTCACGTCCACCGCGACCCGCGGCGACTCGGCGCAGCCGGGGTCGGGGTAGCTGACGTAGTGGTCGATCTTGTCGATGCGCACGGCGACGGCCGGGGACTCGGCCAGGCACTTGAGGACGAACGTCCGCTCGGCGGGCTCGGATGGCCCGCCTTCGACCATGAGCCCGAGGGTGTGGGTCCCGGACTGCTGGTCGCCCAGCGAGAACGTGCCGAGTACGTACTGGACGCGCGTGCCGTTGTCGGCCGGGATGTCGACCTGCTGCTTCTTCCAGGGCGTGCCGTCCAGGATCCACCAGTAGGTGATCGTGACCGCGGGTCCGGCGGGCAGTTGGAGGTGGCCCCAGGCGTTGTACTGGACGGGCGCCGTGCAGGTGCCCTCGTAGTCGCCGGGAGACATCTCCGGGATGGTGACCACGGGCTTCGGCTTCGGCGGCTCCGTCGGCTTCGGGCCTGGGGTGGACTGCGTGGGACGGGGGGTGGAGCCTGGCCCGGGCTCCGGCGAGACGCCCGTGCAGGTCACCTGGTAGGCGGCGCGGCCGGAGTCGTGCCCTGCCGTCACCTGGATGGCCTTCCATCCGCTGGTGGAGCTGCCCACGGTGAGCGGCAGCGTGACCTGCCTGAGGCGAGGGCCGCCCGCGGGGAAATCGAGGTACTCCACGGGCCCCTCCCCCTGAGCGCTGTCGACCCACCGGTACGCCACGCGGGCCGGAGTCCTGGACACCTGGACGGTGCCGGTGAAGCGCACGATCGCCGGGCAGACGCCGTTGTAGGCCGGCGGCGTGACGTCCACGTCCGCGGCGGCGACGAGCGGCCCGCTCGCGCGAGCGGGAAGCAGGTGGGTCGCGTCGTACAGTTGGGCCGGGCCGTCGCAGCGGACGCTGAAGTGGGCCTTGCGCGACAGGCCTGCGCGGCCGAGGACCTCGACGGCCTGCCAGCCCGTCACGGACTCCTCGAACGTCAGCCGGTCCCTGACCACGACCTTCCGGCCACCGCTGACCGTGAAGCTCCTGATCGCTCCCTTGGACCCGTCGCCACGCACCCAGCGATAGCGAACGGTTCCGCGGCCCTTGGCGGCCAAGGTCGCCGAGAAGCCGAGCGTGGTGGGGCAGGCGCCGGAGCGCTTCGAGGGGGTGGCCTTGACCTTGGTGACCGTCACGTCGACGGCCGGCGCGGCCACGGCAGGGGGAGCCAGCAGCCCGCCGAGCAAGAGTACGCCCAGCAGCAACGCTGTCCTCTTCATGGGGTTGTGCCTTTCTAGCGAGAAGGGCACAACGTACGCGGCGTCACTGGAGTCCCACTGGTATCTGACTTGTGGCCGTCTCAGGACCGCCGGATCATCCGA